>JBIIEC010000396.1:0-5595 GCA_044238045.1 Pirellulaceae bacterium
CTGCGTCTTTGGCGTCATTTCACGATGCGAGCGAGGAGGCTCGCGCTCCAGCATGCGTCATTTCATGATGCGAGCGCGCTCCAGCATGCGTCGTTTCAGAATGCGAGCGAGGACGCTCGCGCTCCAGCTACTTGCACCAGCGCGCGATCGGTTGCGGTTCGATGCGAGCCGGGCGGCCGCCGCGGATTGCGTCGATCTCCTGCTCGGCCTTCACGACCGCGGCCGCCGAGTCGTGCAGGGTGAAGCCGACCTGCATCGTGTGGCTCGCGCCGCCGGCCAGTTTCACCACGCGGCCATGCTGGCCTTCGAACGAACGCGGGTTCGGGAAGTTCGTGCCGGGCTCCAAGCCCGTGACGTACCCGTCCTGAGTCGCCGTCTCATTCTTCCAGAGCGAGAAGTACGGCAGTTGGCGTACGTCCCAGTGCATGCTCGCGCCCCGATTGCCGGCGCCGTTCTTGAGCAGGGCCTGCGTCTGGTGGCTGGAGTTGGCGTGCAGTTCCATGAAATACACACGCTCCTCGGTGCCCGGAGTCGGCGCCGCAAAGGTCGACCAGTGGCCGATGCCTTCGGCCGCCCAGGCATTGCGCGGCACCACGAGCGATGCGGGCACGACCACCTCGGAGCCTGCATCCAGCATGGGGGAGCCGAAGTTGCAGTGGTACAGCATCTGGATCTCGTCGGCCTTCGAGGAAAAATTCGTCACCTCGTCGCGGATCTCCAGCCCCGGCTGGTTGAATCGCGTGGTGATGGTCGTCGTCATGCGGAACTTGTGGAAGTGGAACCGCGATTCGTAGACGACGCCGCGGACGCGGATCAGGTCGTCCTCGATCGTCACTTCCACATACTGCGCGGGGCGGTTGGCGATCAGGCCGTGCAGCGGATACGTCAGGCGGCCCTTGTCATCGAAGTCGGGAGCTCCGTTGCTGGCGAGGCCGCAGCGGCAGACCCATTCGTCAAAACCGTCGAGCCAGCCCAGTCCCGAGTCGTCCTGCAGGTTGACGTACTTCGGATGCACGGGCCCCTGCACGGGCGACTGCCAGCCGATCGTCAGGTCGCCCATCCAAGCCTTCCAAAGTCCCATGCCCCGGGTCGGCAGGATGGAGAACTCCAGGCGACCGTTGTGGATCCGCAGTTCCTCGACGCCCTGCGACAGGCCCGTCTTGTGCGTCTGGAACTGGATGTGGCTGCCGGTCGGCGCGCCGGGCAGGCTCGCCTCGCCCAGGTTCAGTAACGACTCCACATGATTCTTGGCCGCATCGAGGACGACCCAGGTCTTGGCTGCCATGGAAGGTTCCTTTCGTACGCTTGCGGAAAACGGCCGGGGTGGTCCCGCGCTCGATTCTGCTCAGGTTGCTGCTGAAAATGCCGAGGCCGCTTTTGCGCCGCGTCGGCGGTGGTCACGCGGGCCGTCGCGGGGCTCGGATCGCGGGCCCGCCTGCGAGGCATAGGTTAGCGGTTCCCCGGGCCCGATGGTAGCAGGAAAGCCGCGGGTTGCGCGGCCTGCTTCGGCCTCCCGACCGCCCCGCTGCGGCCCGGCGGTTGCTTGCCAGAGGACTCCAAACCGAATACAACATGCGTTCGCTTTTTTTCGGGATGGTCGACACGCTCGCGTCCAGATTGCCAGGGCACAGGAGTTCCAAGCCGCATGAGTTCGCCAAACATCGTCAAGGGAGACAGCGTCGCTTCGATTCTGAACCAGGCCATGGACGCCGCCGACGGCATCCTGCGGCTGACGCCGACCTGGGTGCCGCGGAGCTTCCTGCATCCGGGCAAGCGCATCAAGCTGCATCCGCATGACTGGTACGCGTACGGCGCCCATCGCGGCGGTATCGACGAACGCTGGTTCGGCAGCACGACCGAAGCGGCCAACGAGGGACGCGTCTGGCATGAAGGCCTCAGCTTCATCACGTTCCAGGGCAAACAGTTCCTGCTCCGCGACGCCGTGCAGGAAGCGGGCTCCCGGCTGATCGGCCAGCCTATGTACCAGAAGTACCAGAAGTGGCCGGTCTACTCCAAGTTCTTCGACAACATGGGGCCGATCCCGCACCACATGCACCAGTCGGCCGAGGACGCGGCGCTGGTCGGGCAGGAAGGCAAGCCGGAGAGCTACTACTTCTCGCCCCAGATGAACAACGTCGACAACAACTTCGCCTACACCTTCATGGGCCTCGAACCGGGCACGACGAAGGACCAGCTGAAGCGTTGCCTCGAAAACTGGAACCGGGGTGACAACGGGATCCTGGACCTGTCGAAGGCCTACCGGCTGCAGCGAGGGACGGGCTGGTTGATCCCGCCCGGCGTGCTCCACGCACCCGGATCGCTGTGCACCTACGAGCCGCAGTGGGGCAGCGACGTGTTTGGCATGTTCCAGTCGCTCGTCGAAGGCCGCGCGGTGCCGTGGTCGCTGCTCGTCAAGGACATGCCGCCCGACAAGCACCAGGACCTCGACTTCATCATCGGGCAGCTCGACTGGGACAAGAACGTCGACACGCATTTCAAGGACAACAACTACCTGGAGCCGATCGTTGCCGCCAGCGGTGAAGGCTGGGTCGATCACTGGATCGTGTACGGCCAGGTGGGCGGCAAGCAGCTGTTCAGCGCTCGCGAACTGACGCTCATGCCCGGCGCGAAGTGCACGCTGCGGGATCCGGGCGCCAGCGGCTGGATCACCGTCCAGGGCTCCGGACGCATCGGAAAGCTCAACCTGCAGACGCCGGCCATGATCCGGTTTGGCGAAGAGACCGAGGACGAAGTGTTCATCACGCACGAAGCGGCGCAGCGCGGCGTGGTCGTCGAGAACACGGGCCGCGAACCGCTGGTGAGTCTCCGTTACTTCGGCCCGGATGCGTTCGACAAAGTTCCCCACGTCGGCGACTATCGCCGGGCTTAGTCTGACGACGAGCGGCCGGCGCGTGCGCCGGCAGGCTCGCTCGGTTCGGCTCACGCCTCGTCGGGCTTCCGGCCCGCGTGGCGTCCAGCCATCCTGATCCCGATGTGTCCAGCGATCTCCGGCTTCCGGCGCCGGGGGCTTTGTTTCCCACCACGCAAAGGAGAACCCGGCAGATGTCGAGCGGTAACAACTTTCCGAAGCTACACAACGCGGCCTGGCCTGGTGTCGTGGGTAAAGGTCCCGACTCCGAGCCACCCATAGACCTCGACACGATGCTGGACCTGACGGCGGCGGCCGAGTTCCAGGGGCAGAAGTTCGACGGCGTCGATCTGTTCCTCTTCGCGCCCCATGTGGACATCGATTCGACCGAGGAGGACCTCAAGCGCCTGGCCGACAAGGTGCGGGCGCGGAACCTCGTTGTCGGCTCCGTCGTCGCTCCCGTCTGGCCGCCCACGGGTGGCGGCTCGTCGATGGGCAACGAAGCCGAGCGGGCACAGTTCCTCACGCAAGTCCGCAAGGGCTGCCAGATTGCCAGGCGACTGCGCGAGATGGGCGTGCGTCCGCATGGCGTCGTCCGCATCGATTCGGCCGTTGATCCGGGTACTTGGTCTTCCGATCCGGACGGCAACACGCGGAAGATCGCCGAGACGTTCCAGAAGGCGGGCGAGATCGCGGCCGACCATGGCGAGCGTCTGGCGGCGGAAGGCGAGATCTGCTGGGGTGGAATGCACAGCTGGCGCCGCATGGTGCAGTTGCTGGAGACGGTTAATCGCCCCGGCGTCGTCGGCTTCCAGGCCGACATGGCGCACACGCTGCTCTATCTGCTCGGCTACAACGCGCCCGAGGATCGGATCGTGCCGGCCGGTTTCCAGTGGGAACCAGCGGCGCTTGATGAGGCGCTGGTGAAGCTGACAGCATCGCTGCGTCCCTGGACCATCGACTTCCATGTCGCCCAGAACGACGCCACCGTCAAGGGCAGCGGCTCGCACGACAAGACGGGACGCCACTGCCTGCCGAACGATCCGAACGGCAAGCTGAACATCGCGCACCACGCCGGCTTCTGGCTCCGCGATGCCCAAGGCACTCCAACCAAGGCGTTCCGCCATATCTGCTGGGATGGCTGCATGTTCCCGAACGATGTGATGATGAAGGCCCAGACCTGGAACGACATCCTGCAGGCAATGGTTGCCGTGCGGGACGCCCACGGCTGGAAGGAATAACCCGTGCGGCTCGGCGCGGCGGAGGCTGCTTCGCCGCCGCGCGCCCCGTCCGTCGAACACTTTACCTCTAGGAGACCCTCAGCAATGGGTGCCAAGAAACCCCTCAACATCGGCGTGATCGGTTGCGGCTTCATGGGCAAGACGCATTCGAACGCGTACAGCCAGGTCAGTCACTTCTTTGACCTCCAGCATCGCCCGGTGCTCAAGGCGATCTGCGCGAGGAACGAGGAGAACGCCCGCAAGTTCGCCGACACGTGGGGCTACGAGTCGGTCGAGACCGACTGGCGGAAGCTGCTGCAGCGTTCGGACATCGACGCGGTCGACATCTGCACGCCGAACAACCTGCACAAGGAGATCGCCGTGGCGGCTGCCGAGGCCGGCAAGATGATTCTCTGCGAGAAGCCGCTGGCGATGAACGTGGCCGAGGGTGAGGTGATGTGCGCGGCCGTCGAGAAGGCGGGCGTCGCCAACACGGTCTGGTACAACTACCGCCGCGTGCCGGCCGTGACGCTGGCCAAGCAGCTGATCGACGAAGGTCGGCTGGGCAAGATCTTCCACTACCGCGCTAACTTCCTGCAGGACTGGACGATCTCGGCCGACCTGCCGCAGGGTGGAGCGGCGTTGTGGCGCCTGGACTCGGCCGCCGCCGGCAGCGGCGTCACCGGCGACCTGCTGGCCCACTGCATCGACACGGCCATCTGGCTCAATGGCGGCATCCACGATGTCAACGCGATGACCGAGACGTTCATCAAGGAACGGAAGCATAACCTGACGGGCAAGGTCGAGAAGGTGGGCATCGACGATGCCTGCGCGTTCCTCTGCCACTTCCGCAACGGCTCGCTGGGGCTCTTTGAGTCCACGCGGTACGCTCGCGGCCACAAGGCCCTGTACACGTTCGAGATCAACGGCGAACATGCTTCGATCGCCTGGGATCTGCACGACCTGCACCGGCTGAGCTACTTTGATCACCGCGACAACTCGCTGGTCCGCGGCTGGCGTTCGATCCATGTCACCGATGGCGACATGCCGTACATGGGCAAGTGGTGGGTGCCGGGCCTGCAGATCGGCTACGAGCACAGCTTCATCCACCAGGTGGCCGACTTCCTGCTGGGCTTGGAGACCGGCAAGCCGGCTTCGCCCACCTTCCGCGACGCGCTGGAGACGCAGAAGATCTGCGACGCGGTGCTGAAGAGTGCGGGCACCCGGCAGTGGGTGGACGTGGGGTAGACCTGCCGGTTGACGCGTCGACGAAAACCCCCGTGGTCCTCCACGCCCTTCGTGGTTAATTGCTCCCGGCATTCCGAGCGGGCTTGGTTTCGCGGCAGGGCTGTTCTACCACGGAGAGCGCGGAGTATTGTACGGAGGACCACGGAGAGGCCTCCGTGGTCCGGTTCGTCGTATCAGACTCGCGAGGGCGAGGTGGTTTCGAGGAGTCGCGCGAAGAGCGGCAGCAGCTGCTTCTTGCGGCTGACCACTCCCTCCAGT
>JBIIEC010000397.1:0-5594 GCA_044238045.1 Pirellulaceae bacterium
GGCCTCCGATGCCTCCCGACGATCCGGCGGCCCATGAGCTGATGCACTACGTGGACGGCAAGAAGGGCTACCCCCACTGGCACGACCATGGTGACATTCCCTACGTCGATTCGGGCAACTGGAAGCAGTACCTGCCCCGGGAGAATGACGACGAACTGGTGGTCGACCTGCCTACGGCCGTGCAGTTGGCCCGCACGCATTCGCGCGAGTACCAGCGGGAACTGGAAGACCTGTATCTTTCGGCCCTCGACGTGACCTTCGAACGGTTTCGCTTCGATGCGCAGTTCTTCGGAGGCAACGACACGTTCTTCACCGCGGACGGTCCGGTGCGGGCCGGCGGCGTGGCGTCCAGCACCCTGGTGAACGACTCCCCCTTGGGCGTGCGTCGACTGTTCACGACGGGCGGGCAGATGACGGCCGACATCGCCAACTCGATCGTCTGGCAGTTCTCGGGGAACGACACCCAGGTATCCACGTCGCTGATCGACTTCACGTTGATCCAGCCGCTGCTTCGCGCTGGCGGCCGCGCGCGGGTGATGGAGACCCTGACGCTTTCGGAACGCACGCTGCTTTCGAACATCCGCCAGATGGAACAGTACCAACTGGGCTTTTACAATCGCATCGTCACGGGCGAAGGCCCGGGGCCGGGCCCCAGTCGCGGCGGTGGTTTCTTCGGCGGCTCCGGCTTCACAGGATTCACCGGCGTGGGCGGTGGCGGATTCGGCCGAGTTGGCGGGTTTGCCTCCGGCGCCTTCTCGGGAGGTGGCGGTGTCACCGGCGGCGCGGGCGCCGGCCAGGCCGGCGGCTTCCTCGGCATCCTCCAGACCCAGCAGCAGATCTACAACCAGACCTCCAACGTCTCGTCGCTTCGATCCAGTCGCGAGCAACTGGAAGCCGCCTACGACGCAGGCCGCATCGACCGATTCCAAGTCGACCTCGCCACGCAAGCACTCTACAACGCGCAGAGCGTGCTGCTGCAGAGGCAAAACCAGTACGAGACGCTGCTGGACGCCTACAAGATCGAACTGGGACTGCCCCCGGACCTTCCCTTGAAGGTTGAAGACCCGCTGCTCGATCGCTTCACGCTCATCGACCCCGCCTGGACCTCGACGCAGGACGAAGTGTCCGAATCGCTTGCCATCCTGCGCAAGCCCCAACAGGTCCCCACGCGCGAGATCCTCGCTTCGGAACTGGAGCACGCGACGCTGCTGCGAAGCCGCGTGGAACAGTTGCAGGCCGAACTGGAGGCCGACCTGCAACTGCTGGAGGAGAACCTGCCGGATCGCCGCGCCATGCTACGCCGGCTCGCCAGTCGTGAAGAAGACAGCAGCGACGAACTGGAAGTGATGGCGTTCGACGAGCAGGCATTGCTGGACCGCGCCGCGCAGTTAGAACGCGACCATCGCGGTCTGCGCGAACGGTTCGAGGGACTCTGGCTGCGCCTCGAACGCGTGCAGGAAGCGGCCGAGGACGGCCTGCCGGCCGATCGGCTCCGTGATGAACTCGTCTCCGTCTACTCGGAACTGTCCGGACGCATTCTCGAGTTCTCGCTGCTGCAGGCCCGCGCGCGGCTCGACAGCGTCACCCTCGTGCCCATCGACGTCGACTCCGGCGACGCCTTCCAGGTCGCTCGGCGCAATCGACGCGATCTGATGAACGCGCGGGCCCAGCTGGTCAACTCCTGGCGACTCATCGAATACAATGCCAACGCCCTGAAGAGCAATCTCGACCTGGTCTTCACTGGCGACCTGGGCACGGTCGGCGACGAACCGTTGCGCTTTCGGGATACCAATGGACGACTGCGGGCGGGCGTGGAGTTCGATGCGCCGCTCACCCGTCTCGCCGAACGCAATCAGTTCCGGCAAGCCCAGATCGAATACCAGCAGGCGCGGCGATCGTTTATGGAGACGGAGGACCTGATCCATCGCGGCATTCGCGCCAACTTGCGCAACCTTGCGCTTAACCAGGTGAACTTCGAGCTTCGGCGAGCGGCCGTCCAGATCGCCATCAACCAGGTCGACCTGGCTCGCCTGCGACTCAACGAACCCCCGAAGCCGGGCGTGGCGGCGGAGTTCGGGGCGACCACCGCCCTGAACCTCGTCAACTCGCTGTCTGATCTTCTGAACGTGCAGAACGATTTTCTCAGCGTGTGGGTGAACTACGAGGCCCTGCGGGTCAACCTCGACTTCCAACTGGGCACTATGCGGCTCGACAGCCAGGGCCTTTGGCTCGATCCCGGCCCCATCTCGGGCACGCAGGTGCTACAGATGGCGGAATACGAGGAGGAGGAGACGCTCGATATCCCGCCGCCGCTGCCTGATACCCTAGAGGACCCAGAGCCCCGGGAACTGCCAGCTCCTGACGAAGAGTGAAGCAGGGGTCGCGCAAACACGCCAATTCGCCATTTGCGCAGGTGACATCGGGTTAAGAATTTCTTAAAATGGCGGAGTTCAACCGGGGGGGCTCTTGTGGGTCCCCCTGCCCTCCTATGAACCCCTGCCTCCCTCCGCTCCTTCCGCTTCTGCTACCACGCGGTGCTCGATGATGCCTGAGGGCCATCGTCAGATTCCAGGCGCGACCCTGGCGTTTTCCGCGTGCAGCTTCCCTGCGGTTGGAGTGGCTTCGCCTTGCCGCCATGGTCTCCTTCGTCCCGCCACCACTCGTGGGCTGGGCGCTGACGCGGGCCTACCAGCCGGCGAGCATGGACAAGGGTTCCGTGGATTGGACTAAGGTTCCCGGGCCCTGAAAACGAGTGAGTGAACCATGCAAGACGCCCAGGCAACTCACAGCAAAAACACGTCCCATGCACCCCGCCACGATCTCCGCGCCTCGCGAGGCGGATTTCTGGGCGTACGCGGTTTGCTGATCGGACTGTTGCTGGCCAGCTTCGCGGGTGGCGGCCTGGTCTGGCGGCAGCGATCCCAAGCCGCGTCGGCCGCATCGCTCGAGAAAATCATCGTGCAGAGTGTCAAGCGAGACCTCTTCGTCCATGAGATCACCCAGCGTGGTGAGATCGAAAGCGCCAGCAACATCGATGTATATTGCGAGGTGAAGTCGTCCGGGACCGGTTCCTCCGGCGTGGCCATCCTGGATGTGGTTCCCGAGGGATCCCAGGTGAAGAAGGGCGACGTCCTCTCCCGACTGGACGCCTCCACGCTCGAAAAAGAGCGAACCAGCCAGCAGATTCTCTGCAACACCAGCGAAGCGCTGTTGATCCAGTCCACGAATCTGCATGAGACGGCGAAGATTTCCTTGCAGGAGTACATCAAGGGAACGTTCGTGCAGAACGAGCAGATGATCCTCGGCGAGATCTTCATCGCCGAGGAAAACCTGCGCCGCGCGGAAGGCTACCTGAAGTACAGCGAAGAGCTGGCGGCCCGCAACTTCTACACGACGCTCCAGTTGGAGGCCGATCGGTTCGCCGTGGACAAGGCGAAGAACGACCTGGAGACGGCCAAGACAAAGCTGATGGTGCTGCGGGACTATACCCAGCTGAAAACCATCAAGCAGCTCGAAGCGGACATCAAGACCACCGAAGCCAAGATGCGGACCGACGAGCGGACCCATGCGCTCGACCAGCAGAAACTGTTGGAGATCGAGCAGCAGATCGCCAAGTGCACGATCGTTGCGCCGGCCGACGGGCAGGTAGTTTACAACAACGACAACGATGATTGGCGCGACAACGCCCTCGTGATCAAGGCGGGCGCCATGGTGCGGGAACGCCAGGTGATCCTGAAGCTGCCCGATCCGCAGCAGATGCAGGTGAAGGCCAAGGTCAACGAAGCGAACGTCAATCGCGTGAAGGTGGGCCTGACGGCCAGCATCAGCGTCGACGCCATACCGGACCGCAAGTTGCGCGGCGTGGTGACCAAGATGAACGACTACCCGGAACCGACGGGCTGGCGCGGGTCGAACACGAAGGAGTACGCCGCGTTCGTGAAGATCATCGACCCGCCACCGGGACTCCGGCCGGGCATGACTTCGAACGTGGAGATCCTGGTCGAAGAGAAGCCCGACACGCTGCTGGTACCCGTGCAGACGGTGGTCGAACGCGAGGGCCGCCACTTCTGCCTGGTGCGCGGCGACGGACGCTTGGAGGCTCGGCCCGTCCTGCTGGGCTCCACCAACGACAAGTTCCTGATCGTCGAAGATGGCCTGCAGGAGGGCGAGTCGGTGCTGCTGAACCCGCGGCTCTATCTCGAACAAGTCTCCTTCCCCGCCGCTCCTACGCCCCCCGCCGCCGTCTCCAACTCCAATCGCCAGGGACAGGCCGAGCCATCGCGAGGTTGACGGCCCATGGTCTACTACCTGCTGACCACGCTGAAACTGGGCATCAAAAGCCTGCTGCTGCATCCGCTGCGGTCGATGCTTACGGTGCTCGGTATCTTCATCGGGGTGGCCAGCGTGATCTGGCTGCTGGCGATCGGCGAGGGAATCAGCCGCAAGGCCCAGGAACAGATCGCCGGTCTGGGCGCGAACAACATCATCATTCGCTCGATTAAACCGCCCAGCGAGGCGACGGCCGACGCGCGAGGCCTGGTGCCCTACGGCATCACGCGCCACGACTACCAGACACTCATCGAGACCATTCCCACCGTTCGGCGTGCCCTGCCCATCCGCGAGATCACGCGTCAGTTCCGCAACGGCCCGCGTTTCCTCGACGGCCGCCTTGTCGGCTGCACGCCGGAATACTCCGAAGTCACGCAACTGCAGATCGACCGCGGACGGTTCATCACCTCCGCCGACATCGACCAGAAGAAGAACCACTGCGTGCTGGCCGCCGCCGTCGCGGAACGCCTGTTTCCCTACGAGGATCCGTTGGGTCGGAGCGTGCGTGTGGAGAGCGATCCGTACGTCGTCGTCGGCGTCCTCAAGCCGCGCGATCCGTCGGCGGGCATCGGCGGTTCCATGGCCGCCCAGGATTTCAGCAAGGACGTCTACATCCCCATCTCGACGCTCTGGTCGCGCGTCGGCGATCGGGTCCTCACCTTCGGCTCCGGCACCTTCAATGGCGAGATCGTCGAATTGAGCCAGGTGACGCTTCGCATCGACGAAGTCGCCAACGTGCCGGATACCGCCGAGATCGTCAAGAATACGCTCAAGCAGAAGCATGCCTCGGAGGATTACGGCGTTACCGTGCCTCTGGAACTGCTGCAGCAGGCTGAGAACACGCGGATGATGTTCATCTTGTTCCTGGGCATGATCGCCGCCATCTCGCTGGTGGTCGGCGGCATCGGCATCATGAACATCATGCTGGCGACCGTGACCGAGCGGACACGTGAAATCGGCATCCGGCGTTCCCTGGGCGCCAAACGCTCCGACATCATCCGCCAGTTCCTTGCAGAGACCGTCGTCCTGTCGGTGCTCGGAGGCCTTACCGGCATCGCGGGCGGACTGGTCTGCGCCCCGCTGATCGAACTCGGACGCACGGCACTCACGGCCTTCTTCCCCGAGATGATGGCCGATGTCCCCGACGCGATCCGCACCATGACACCCCGCATCGTGCCCCTCTCCATCCCGCTTGCCTTCGGCATCTCCGTGCTGGTCGGCGTCATCTTCGGCCTCTACCCGGCGCGAAGGGCGGCTCGAATGGA
>JBIIEC010000055.1:0-19470 GCA_044238045.1 Pirellulaceae bacterium
CCGCTCCCGCGACGGACGATACCGAGGCTGCCACCATCACGGCCCACATCGACACCACCGCTATCCTGGCGAGCAGCAATCCGACGCAGCAGTGCCCCGTTGCCCGAAGCAGGCCGCTCCGCGCCGCAGCGGTTGCCGCCGACGCCTTGTTCCATCCCACGAACATCATGGCAATCCACCTTCTGTTATTTTCGCATCGCCACCCCACGGCAGCTTCCTCGCGCCCGTCAGGATAATGAGCACCTTGGTTCGTGTCGAGTCGCATCGCCGGCCGGGAACTAGGCGACGAGGATGGCAACGTCTTGCTTGGAAGGGCTTTCCTGCGGATTCGACGGCCCTGGACGACCATGCCAGCCAACAGGCAACGGGAGTCATCCGAGACGGTTCGCTGGCCGGGGCCATCTTCCAAGCCGTCGCAAAAGCTACGGAAACGGGCGTTCATTTTCCCGCCGCGCGCGAATAAGATGTCGGTTCGGTCGCAGCCTCGCAGTTCCCCTCTTCGCCTCGGGGCCCTGGCGTCGCTCGCCGCCTTGAAGCTCCCGCCAGCATACCCGCTCGGAGTCCCCATGAACGGTTCGCCAACCTGCTCCTCCTTCTGGTCCCCTGCTTTCTGGACCGCCGTTTTTTCGTCCGCTGCCCCGCGCCTTTTCATCGCCAGCCTGACGCTGCTCGCCCAGCCGCTCTTCGAGTCGGCCGCGCGGGCAGCCGAAGCCGCTTTCGATGTCGGTCCGATCCTGGCCCAGGCGGGCGACAATCGAGGGGAGCTGGAGCGGGCGATCCGCGACATCCCGTCCGACCAGCAGCCGGGCCTGGAGTTCCTTTTGCAGCACATGCCGACGCGGGACCTGCAGTCGCTGTCGGCCGACTACTTACTGGAGAACGTGGCCTACGCCTATCGCGCTTGGCGCGAATCGCCCTGGCATGCCCAGGTCTCCGAAGAACTGTTCTTCAACGACATCCTGCCCTACGCGAGCATCAACGAGCGGCGTGATCGCTGGCGACGCGACTTCTACGAGCGGTTTGCCGAACGCGTGAAGGACAGCCCCTCGCCAAGTGCGGCCGCGGTGAAGCTCAACCAGACGATCTTCCCCGAGCTGCGCGTGAAGTATTCGACGCGACGGCGCAAGGCCGACCAGAGTCCCTATGAGTCCATCGAGACAGGGCTGGCTTCCTGCAGCGGCCTATCGATTCTGCTGATCGACGCCTGTCGCGCGGTCGGCGTTCCAGCGCGTTTCGCCGGCACGCCCCTCTGGTCTGACGGCAGCGGCAATCACTCGTGGGTCGAAGTCTGGGACGATGGCTGGCATTTCACGGGCGCGGCCGAACCCGCGGGGGACAACCTCGATGCCGGCTGGTTCACCGACCGCGCTGCCAAGGCCCACCGCGACGACCCTCGCCACGCAATCTTCGCCGTCAGCTTCCGCCAGACGCCCCAGCCCTTTCCGCTCGTCTGGGACCGCAGTATTCAGTATGTGCACGCGGTCAACGTCACCGATCGTTACGCGGGCCGTTCCGACAAGGTTCCCGAAGGCCTGACGCAGCTGATGTTCCGCGCGATGTACGGCGTCCGCGGCGATCGCTGTTCGGCGAAGATCCGCGTGCTCGATGCACAGGGCCAGGTGGTCTACGAAGGCCAGACGAAGGACGAACGCTTCGACGCCAACGACCATCTCGTGGTGAACCTCCCCAAGGGCCAGGCCTTCACGGTTGAAGCCCAGCACTCCACGGAGGGCGGCGAGGCGACCGCCCGCACGCAGGTCGAGGCCACTGGCGAAGGCCAGCTGGTGACCATCAACCTCTCCTCGACCGTGACCACCAACTCCAGCACCGTCCCTGCCGCTGCCGACACCACCGGCGCTCCGGCCGAGCCCGAGGTCGCGGAGGGCGCGAACCTCAGCGAACCGCTCCGCGCGTTGGCCGAGTTCCTGAAGACTCATGAAGGACCGCGATTCCACTTCGAGGGCCAGGCGTTCGCCGCCGAACCGCTCACGCGCGAACAGTCGCAGCAGGCGCTCGCGCTGCTATGGAAGGCTCATGCACGGGCGCTGCGCAAGGCCAGCGAAGAGAGTTGGAAGAAGCGCGAGCTGGCCTTCGATGGTCATACCATGCGATTCGACTACTCGATCCATGGCGAGAAGCCGGCGACGGGTCGCAGCCTGTATCTGTCGATGCATGGCGGCGGCGGCGCGCCTCCGCAGGTGAACGACCAGCAGTGGGAGAACCAGAAACGGCTGTACCAGCCCGAGGAGGGCGTCTACCTCAGTCCGCGCGCTCCCACCGACACTTGGAACCTCTGGCACCAAGGCCATGTCGACCCGCTCTTCGACCAGCTCATCCGGCACCTGATCGTATTGGAGGACGTGAATCCCGATCGCGTCTACCTGACCGGCTACTCGGCGGGAGGCGATGGCGTCTACCAGCTCGCGCCTCGCATGGCCGACCGTTTCGCCGCCGCCGCGATGATGGCGGGCCATCCGAACGAAGCCTCTCCCCTGGGCCTGCGCAACCTGCCGTTCGCGATCCACATGGGTGCCCTCGACAGCGCTTTCAATCGCAACGAAGTCGCCCGGCAGTGGGGACAGCAGCTGCTGACCCTGCAGAAGGATGACCCAAATGGCTATCCGCACCTCGTGAAACTGCATGAAGGCAAGGGCCACTGGATGGACCGCCAGGACGCCGAGGCGATCCCGTGGATGGCCCGGCACACGCGCAACCCGCTGCCCAGGCGAATCGTGTGGCGACAGGATGATGTCACCCACGCCCGCTTCTATTGGTTGGCCGTCGCGCCCGAAGATGCCAAAGGGGGAGCGGAAGTCCGCGCGGCCGTCGAGGGCCGCCAGCTTCGCATCGACACCCAGGACATCGGCCGCCTCTACGTCCGCCTGCATGACGAACTGCTGGACCTCGACCAGCCCATTGAGGTCGTGGTCAACGGCCAGTCGCAGCCGCCGGTGAAGGCCGTCCGCACGATTGCCACCCTGGCCCGGACGCTGGACGAATACGGCGATCCTCGCTCGACACTGCCAGCGGAAGTAGAGGTGCGCGTGCCCTGAGGCAACGGCCGCCCAGCACCGGCACCCCGCAGGCATCGCCTCGCTGCGTCCGTGCCGGGGTCGCGGACGCAGCGCTTCTGGGCTTCAGGATGCGAACGCTTCTTCGTCGCAGAGCAGCACCGTGTTCGGATTAGCGATCAGCAGCGAAGCGGGAAACTGCGTCGCGATCCGTCCGCTCAACAGACGTTGCACCACCGGCCGCTTCGATGCACCGCTGACCATCAGCAGGATTCGCCGCGCGTTCAGGATGTCGGCCATGCCCAGCGTCAGCCCATGCGTCGGGCGTGTCCGAGCTCGCACGCTCATCGCATGCCCCATCGAGGTCGCTGACAGCTTCGCGACGTGCGCGTGCGGATGCAGGAATTCCGCCGGTTCGTTGAACCCGACGTGTCCGTTGAGCCCCAATCCCAGGATGCACAGGTCGATGGGTCCCTGCCGTTCCAGTTCCCCGGCCACGCGCAGGCATTCATCCTCCGGGTCCGCCGCCTCGCTGCTGAACGAAAGATAACGCCCCTGCATACCGAAGGGTTTGATCCACGTCCGCTGCAGGTACTGTTCGCAGGACTCGGGATCGTCCATCGCGATTCCGCCCCATTCGTCGAGCTTCACGATCCGCGTCGTCGCAAGTCGCTCGCGACAGGAGGCAAACCGCTGCTGCAGCAGTTCGTACGCGCGCATGGGCGTAGTGCCAGTTGCGAGGCACAGCAGGGAGTCCGGTCGGGACCGCAACTGCTGCTCCATCTCCACCACCGCGCGTAAACTCATCTGCTCGTGATTCGCGAACACTTCCGGATGAAACATTCGCCCTCCATCCTCTCTAGGGACCAACAAGACTTTCGCCACGGCCGACAAGCCCCTCCGGTCCGTCGGCGGCTAGGTTCGTTCCCCGGCGGCCACCGCCGCTCCGATCCATCCGGCCTCCGGCCCCAGGAAGGCGGACAGTAGCGGCAGTGAACGCTGCTCATCGGACCAGATGGCCTCCCGACAGCCCATCTCAAGTGCTTCGCGGTAGAGCCCCGGTGCCGCGCCAAGCCCTCCGCCGAGGACAATGCACTCCGGATCGAGGGCGTTCACCAGTTCGCCGATCGCCATGCCCGTTTCGCGTCCCGCGTCCGTGACCACGGCCGCGGCGAGGCTATCTCCCTGTCCGGCCCTGGCCAGCACCTCCCGCGCATCTCCCGTGAACCCCGACTGTCGCTCGGCATAGGCGGCGGCCAATCCGGGCCCAGCAGCGACTGCTTCCAACGGTGGAGCCTGTCGCCACGTTCCCTGCTCGTCGCGCCAGCGGCGAGGACTGCTGGCGAACGTGCCAGGAAGACCTCGCGCGCCCAGATAAGGCATTCCGTCCAGCACCAGACAGCCGCTGATGCCCGTGCCGATGGTGACGTAGCAAAAGCATCGTCGCGAGCGTCCGGCGCCCCAGCGTGCTTCACCCCGCGCGGCGGCGCGCACATCGGCATCGACGACCACCGGTACGCCAAAGCGTTCACCCATCCGCCCCGCGAGGTTCCAGCCCCGCCAAGGGATGGTGGCGTCGCTGACAATCTCGCCACGCGGCGTCACCAGTTCGGGAAGCCCCAGGCCGATCGCCGCCAGTTCCCAATCCGCCCGCGGGACTTGCCCGCACAGTGACTCCCCACACAGCGAATCGGCGAAGCCACAGACCGCTTCGAACAATCGTTCGGCTCCGCGCGTCGACTCCGTCGCCATCTGCTGCTGCACGAGCACTCGGCCGGTCGATAACTCCAGCAAGCCAGCGGCGATCTTCGTGCCGCCGACGTCGATGCCGATCGCCACGCGCGGTCGCTCGTTCATGCAGGCCCCCGCCTCTCTGGTGTTCGCTTTCGATGTCCCCAACCTGCCCGTGCGTCTAGGCCGTTTCCCCCGGTGATTCCAGCCCGCGTGCCAGCGCGCGGATGTAGGCGGCATTGCAGCCACAGCAGCCGCCGAGGAAGCCGATGCGGAGGTCGCGGGCCATGCGACCTAACTCCTCAAACTCGGTCCGCGATACCTGGATCGTCTCGAGGTCGTCGGGAAACGCGGCCTGTCGCGTGAAGCAGTGGCAGTCGTCAGTAGTGCGGAACGCGCCGGGCTGCGCCGCAAGAGGCAGGTCGACCGCCGCCTGCATCTCGCGAAGCAGCGGCACCATCCGCTGCGGATTCTGCTCGCAATTCGCGCCCACCGCGGCGGCCCCCAGGTCGGCCATCACCCGCGCGCACTCGGCAGGCGAGTGGCCATCGGTGCACTGCTGGATGAGCGGCCGGAAACTCATGGTGGCGACCACCGGCACGCCGCTTCCCACCGCGCACTCCAGTGCCACGCGCATCTCCGCCAAGTGGAAGAACGTTTCCAGGATCAGCAGATCAACCCCCGCATCCACCAGCAGCCGGATCTGCTCCGACAGATGGTCGCGTGCCTTGCCCAGCGACTCCATGCCCTCGCGTTCGATCAGTTGCGTGCGTGACACACTGCCGGCCACAAGCGCCTGCTTGCCGGCAACACCGCGGGCAAGCTCCACGGCCGCCGCATTGATCCGTTCCGTATCGGCGCCGTAGCCCGCGCGCGACAGCTTCTCGCGCGTTCCGAAAAACGTCAAGGCCTGCAACACTTGCGACCCCGCATTCAGGAACTCCTGGTGCAGCTGCCGCAAGGCATCAGGATTCTCAATCGCCACCTCCGGAGTGAACTGACCACTACCCCGGCCAGTACCCACCTTCTCCCGCCCCGATCCGCTGTCAACATACCCGCGTCGCTCCAACTCCAGCAGATACCCGCCGTCGCCCAAGACCACGCCACTTTGCATTCGCTCACTGAACGACGTCATATCAAACCTCTATTCTTTCCCCTACGATTGATCCCGTTTCCATTCCTTTTCCAGGTGCCTGGTCCCGGTACCAGCCCCCCACGCAATCAGCTCCCTCGACACACGATCAGCCGTCGGCCGCCGCCCCGGACGGGACCGACGAGCCGTTCGTCTCCCAAGCCAGCAGCACTACCGAAAGCAGCGCGCAAACAATCCCCGCGGCTTCGCGGCCCGTCACCCTCTCGTGCCAGTAGTAAATCGCCAGCGGAATGCTCACCAAAGGATATAGACTGCCCAGCGGCGCGATCACCGATGCTTTGCCACCCATCGCGAATGCCCGCAAGATTGTGTAGTTGCCCAAGGCCATGGTGAACCCGATGCAAACTGCGATCAGGAAGACATCCTTCTGCACCGAGGGCGGCGGATCGGCGGACTTCATGACCAATCCCACGGGAACAAAAGCGAGCAGGAACCAGCAGGCACAACCCACCGGGGGCGCGTGGTTCGTGGCGACCTTCTGCAGGAGTCCCGCCACTCCCCACGAGACGACGGGAGCCAACGCCAGCAGCAACGAGTCCCACGCCAACGGTCCCTCTTCGCGCACATTCAGCAGGTAGATCGCCAACAGCGAAACGGGAATGCCGATCCGCTGCAGCCCGTTGAGCCGCTCGCGCAGGAACCCAACCGCCAGCAGGACCGTCACGAGTGGATAGAGTGAGGTGAGCGGCACGATCGAGGAGACCTTGCTGTGATTCAGCAGATCGTAGTAGGGAAGGTTGCCCAGGGCGGAGATCAGCCCGCCACAGAAGGCAAGGTAGAAGCCGTAGGCGGGCGAGCGACGAGGATCACGCGGCTCGCGCGTCAGGAAGAGCAGTGCCAACACCGGCAGAATGCCAAGCGTGGAAACGGTCTGGATCTGGGCGGGTGACAAAGCGTCGGGCCCGTCGGGCGGAATACCCTTCGAGAGCACGGCCCAGATCCCCCACAGGACCAGCGTCAGCAGCGTCCAGCGGAGCCAGATCGGAAAGCCATCCTGTTCGTCAGCGGACTCACCCACCCGTGGATCTCCCGCGGCACTCTCGAGCCGTTCCCGTCGCCAACACCTTTGCTAGTGACCAGCCAACCCAGCCTGCTTCAGAATGACCCCGACGCGGGACCATGCCCTCCGGCCGAGGCCCGACATTCTAAACGCCGCCTGCCTTCGGACAAACAAGCTTTCCCACGAATTATGCCCGCCGCGTCCACCGTTTACTTGGGCGCGGCCAGTCTCTACCATGACGCTCGGGCCGGGCGCCCGAAACTCGCTGCGTGCCGGACTTCCCCGCAAACTCGATGCCGTGGCCCACGGCGTTCCCCTTCCCCCTCCTTCACTCCCACCCCAAGGATTCAATCCCATGCTTGTGACGTTACGCAAACTGCTGCTGGCAATCACGCTCGGCTTGGCCGTCCCCGCTGCCTTCCTGCAGGCCGCCCCGCTCGAGTACAAGTACGACCTCGTTCATTCTTCGGTCAGCTTCAAGGCACGTCACCTCGACATCAGCTGGATCCACGGACGCTTCAATGAAGTGGACGGCACCTTCCTGATTGACAAGGACGACCCGACGAAGTGTTCGTTCCAGTTGACCATCAAGGCCGACAGCGTGGACACGGCCAATGCGGCTCGCGACGAGCATCTTCGCCAGCCCGACTACTTCGACACCAAGCAGTTCCCGACGATCGAGTTCAAGAGCACGAGCGTCAAGGGTATCCCGGGTGGTTACGAAGTAGCCGGCGACTTCACCATGCACGGCGTCACCAAGCCGATCACGCTGAAGATCATGGGCGGCGACAAGGAGTCGGAAATGCGCGGCGTCTATCGCCTCGGTTTTTCCACGGAACTGCGCGTCAAGCGCAGCGACTACAACTTTGATCCGGCCGCCATTGGTCCGATCGGCGACGAAGCCATCATCCTGATCGACTTCGAAGGCATGCGTCAGTAGTCGTTCGCTCGCCAACGAGGAACGTTGACGGTTTTCCTGGGGGAGCGTGTTCCGTTCGAACGCTCCTCCTGAAGCGGCGTGGGCGCGCCCCGTTGCGTTGCCCGTTGCGGGTACGCGTTTCCTGATCCTGCGGATTCACCTGCGCATGCCCGACCCGTGGCGTTATCTGTCGGCATTCGCGGCGACCGGCCTGCTGGCCGCGTTCACCGCGTTCGTCAGTCGTCGATTCCTGCCGCGTCTTCATCCGCAGCGCGCAGCGCTGCTCGCCATCGCCATGGGCATCGTCACGGGCCTAGGCCTGCTCCGACTGCCCCCGCACTGGCCCCCCATCACCGGCCTGGATCGCCTGCTGCTCGGGGTCCTGCCGGCGATTTTCCTGGTGGAATGGTGGGCCGCCGGCAGCGTCCGTCACGCACCGGCGTTCCTCCTTGCAAGGCTGGCCGTGTTGGCCTGCGCGGGTCCCCTGCTGCTCTGGAATTCCGTGCACCTTGCCGCCGGGCCTGCTTCGATCGCAGGGACGCGGAGCTTCGCCACGATCGCCACAAGTATCCTTTTGGTGGTCAGCGTCGGGCTTCTCTTCCGCGCGGCGGAGCGGCGCGCGCCGGAACTTGCGTCGCGTGTCGGACCGGCGTTGGGCCTGAGTATCCTGGCAGCCGGCATGCTGACATTGCTGGGCGGGTATGTGCGCGGCGGCGTCACCTTCCTGGTGCTCGGCACAGCCTACCTGTCCACGGCCTTCATCGACACCGCTGCGGAACGGACGTCAGCTCCGAACGACCATGACTCGAACGCGGGTTTTCAACGCGGTCCCTGGCTGGGCCTGGGACTGATCCTGTTGCATGGCGTCCTCTTCGTGGGCATCCACTTCGGGCGTCTGCCGCACGTCCATGCACTCGTGCTTCTGCTGGCTCCCTGCCTGGCCATGGCAATCGACACGATCCCCCCCCTCCGTCGCCTGCCCGCGTCCGCTCGCTACACCCTGGGCTTGCTGGCCGTGGCAACTCCTCTTGCCTTGCTGGCTGTCTCCGCCAAAGACGACTTTGATCGCCGCATGGGGCCGATGCTGGGCATGCCTGCCGCGGAGCCGCGCCCGCCGCAGACGACGACTCCTTGAGGCGAGGCACCATGGCCCATGGAACCGCTGGCGACATAGGCACCGGGCGTTCTTCTCCACGCCGAAGTCGCAGTTAAATTCTCCCCAATCGACCGCAGGAGGATCCCTGCTCGGGATACTTGCGTCGCGCACCGGGAAACTTCACAATCGGGGCTTCGCGGTGAAGAGCGAGGAGGGTCCCTGACGGGTTGCCCGCAGGCCTCTGCCGGCCGTTCCTGCCCACGCTTCACCTCGCGATCCGAACGCTCCGCCTGCCCCGTGTTTCGTCCATCCCCTTAGGTGAATCCCCATGCCTTCGAAGTTCCCAGGTCGCACGCTGCTGTCTTCCTTCATCGCCATGGTCCTGCTGGCGAGTTCCCGTCCCGCGTTTCTTGTTGCCCAAGAGAACAACCAGCCGCCGCAGGGCTACCGCGTCCTGTTCAACGGACGCGACCTGGAGGGCTGGCATGGCATGGGCCACTTCGACCCCCGCACCCTCACCTCCATGACCGACGAGGAGCGTGCGAAGAAGCGGGCCGCCGACACGGAGGACGCCATGAAGCACTGGTCGGTGCAGAATGGAGAGTTGGTTAACGACGGGGATGGAGCTTACCTGACCACCGACGAGAAGTTCGAGAACATCGACTTCTGGATCGACTACAAGACCGTGGCCCAGGCGGACAGCGGCATCTACCTGCGAGCCACGCCGCAGGTGCAGATCTGGGACTACACCAAGGAAGGTGGCAAGTGGGAGATCGGGGCTGACAAGGGCTCGGGCGGCCTGTGGAACAACGCGGCGGGCAGCCTTGGCAAGGATCCGCTGGTGCTGGCCGACAAGCCCTTCGGTGAATGGAACCGTTTCCGCATCCGCCAGGTCGGTGCGCTGACCAGCGTCTGGCTCAACGGCAAACAGGTCGTCGACAAGGCGCCGATGCACAACTTCTGGGACAGCGCCAGCCCGCTGCTTCGCAAAGGCCCGATCCAGCTGCAGACCCACGGCGGCGAGATCCGCTGGCGGAACCTGTTCATCCGCGAAATTCCCTGGGAAGAAGCCCTGGCCGAACTGAGCAAGCAGCCGGCTGACAACTTTGTGTCCCTCTTGGAAGGCGACCAGCTCACCGGCTGGAAGGGCCCCGTGGACAACTATGAGCTGAAGGATGGCGTGCTGCGTTGCCTGCCCGGCAAAGGCGGTTCGATCTACACGGCCGACGAGTATTCCGACTTCGTGGTCCGCCTGCAGTTCCGACTGCCTCCGGCGGGCAACAACGGCCTGGCAATCCGCTATCCCGGCGAAGGCGACCCCGCCTACACCGGCATGTGCGAACTGCAGGTCCTCGACTCCGAACATCCCCAGTACGCGTCGCTCGATCCTCGCCAGTACCACGGCTCCGCCTACGGCATGGCCGCCGCCGCTCGCGGCTACCTGCGTCCCGCCGGCGAATGGAACTTCCAGGAGGTCACCGTCGTCGGCTCGCGGATCCGCGTGCAGCTGAATGGCTACCAGATCCTCGACGCCGACTTGGCCGAAGTGAAGGAACTGATGGCCAACACGCCCCACCCCGGCAAGGATCGCACCAAGGGTCACTTCGGCTTCGCGGGCCACGGCGATGCCGTCGAGTTTCGCGATGTGAAGATCAAGAGCCTCAAGTAGGCGTGGCAGGCAGCGTTCGGGCACCCGCGTCGACGCGCCCCGCGTCTTCTTCTTGAAGCCAAATCGCCGTGACCATCGGGCACGGCGAGTGTCACGAGGCGGACGTCATCTCCGACTGCCGCTTCCTGCGGTCGGGACCGCGCTTCCCCTCCCCATTCCCCTCTGCTCCGTCCCCTCCTGCTTGAGGAGCCCAGCAATGCTCTTGTCCCGACTGCCGTTCCGCCACGTCGTTCCTGCCTGCCTACTGGCCGTCGCCTTTCTTTCGAGCGGACACGTTTCTGTCACCGCCCAGGATGCCGCCGGTACCGACCAGCAGGCAGCGGAAAACGCGGGCCGCGACGAGCGGCTGGCGCGATTCAAGTCCGAGGGCGTCCGCTACGCGCTCAGCTCCGACTCGCTGCGCAAGGAAGGCGTTCCGCGGGGCAAGGTGACCGAACATGCCTGGAAGGACAGCCGTGTCTTCCCCGGCACGATCCGGCGTTACTACGTCTATGTGCCCGCCCAGTACGACGGTTCCCAGCCGGCAGCGCTGATGGTCTTCCAGGATGGCCACACCTATCTCAAGGAGGACGGCGACTTCCGCGTCCCCGCCGTCTTCGACAACCTGATTCATTCAGGAGAGATGCCGGTCACGATCGGCGTGTTCGTCGATCCTGGTTTCAAGCGAGACGAACTTCCGCCGCAGCCCGGCTGGCGTCCGGAGCCGGAAAACCGCAGCTTCGAATACGATTCGCTCGGACCTGCCTACTCGCAGTTCCTGCTGGAGGAGCTGCTGCCGGTCGTTCGCCAGCAGTACAAGATCACCGACGATCCCGAGGGACACGCCATCTGCGGCATCAGCAGCGGTGGCATCTGCGCGTTCACGGTAGCCTGGGAGCGTCCCGACCAGTTCCGCAAGGTGCTCTCCCATGTCGGCAGCTTCACCAACATCCGCGGCGGCCATCAGTATCCCCAGATCATCCGCACGACGCCTCACAAGCCGCTGCGGATCTTCCTGCAGGACGGCAGCCAAGACAACCGAAACACGCGGGACCACTGGAGTTGGGTGGAAGCCAACTTCAACATGGCCGCAGCCCTCGAGGAACGCGTCTACGACTACAAGTTCGTCTTCGGTGAAGGCGGCCACAACGGCAATCATGGTGGCGCGATCCTACCCGATTCGCTGCGATGGCTGTGGCGTGACTACACCTCGACGGCCTCCACCACCGCTTCACCGATCCTGGAGTTCAATGGCCGCGACCTCGCCGGATTCTATGCCTACACGGGCGGTCAACGCCACGAAGACCCGGACCGGGTGTTCACGGTGACGCCCGAAGGATGGCTGCGCATCAGCGGCCAGAAGCAGGGCTACCTTTCCACCGACCGACCGCTGGAGAACTATCGGCTGGTCGCGGAGTACAAATGGGGAACGCCCGACCCGCAAGCCGACAGCGGCATCTTCTTCCACGCCGAACCGGACGATCGCCTGTGGGCCGCTTCCTTGGAGGTGCAGATGCGGGCCGGAGCGACCGGTGAGCTGTGCCTGATCGGCAAGGGCTCGCGTCTCGACGCGCGCGGCAAGACCTGGGACAGCGGCTGCATTCCCCGCCCCTCGCGCGACGGCGCCGTGGTGGAGGTCGAGAAGCCCAAGACGATGTGGAACCGCATCGAACTGGAGTGTCGTGGCAAGGATGTGTGGCTCACCATCAACGACCAACGCGTCCTCGAAGGATCGCAGGCACACGCCCAGGCGGGCCGCATCTACTTCCAGTCGTTCACCGGCGAACTGATCTACCGCAAGATCGCGTTCTACCCGCTGCAGCCCTGAGGCGCGTCGCCATCGAGCGTGGGGCGATCCGCGGCGCGAAACCCTGCGTCGTTCCACCCGCGGTAGATCACCTGGCTGGGACGACCGCGAAGTCGTCCGCCTAGCCCCTGCTGGATCGCTTCGGCATACTCTGCCAACGCTCCGTCAAAAGCCGCGACGGTGCGGCGGATGTCCTCGTCGGAGTGCGAGTAGCTGACGACCAGCGAGGGTGCCAGCACACCGCGGGCGATCAGTTCCTGCATCAGCAGCGTGCGATAGCCCTGGCAAGCCTTGCCTTCGGGGTTCTTCGTGCCAAACACAAAATTGCTGCGCTGGCCGAACACCTGCACGTACGACTCCAGTCCGTGCCGTCGCACCACACCGCGGACTCCCTCGGCCAGCACCTCTCCCTGACGATGCATGGTCGCGACCACCGGCTCATGCTGGTAGACACGCATCGTCGCGATCGCCGCCGCCAGCGCATGCGTCTCGGCTCCGTGCGTCGTCGAAAGCAGGAAGACCCGCTCCCGGTCGTGATACAGGCCCGCCACCTCCATCCATTTCCGCTTGCCCACCAGTGCCGACACCGAAAAGCCGTTCGCGAGCCCCTTGCCGAAGCAGGACAGGTCAGGCTCAATGTCGTACACCCGCTGCGCACCCCCATTGTCCCAGCGAAAGCCCGTGATCATCTCGTCGAGCACGAACAGGCAGCCATGCGCTTCGCACAAGTCACGCACACGATGCAGGAAATGGTCGCGCGGGTCCTCATACTTCGCCGGTTCCAAGATCACGCACGCGATGCGCCCCGGATGGGAACGTAACACATGTTCCAAGCTTTCGGGATCGTTGTAACGAAACGCCACCGACAACTGCCGTTCCCAGTCCAGCGTGCCCGCCGGGATGGCGGTCGTGCCCATGAACCAGTCGTGCGTCGCGAAGAACGGATGGTCGCCGCAGTAAGCCACCATGTCGCGGCCGGTGTGCGCCCGAGCCAGCTTGACGGCGGCCGTGGTGACGCTGGAACCATCCTTCGTGAACTTCACCATGTCGCCGAACGGAAGCATGCCCAGCATCTCCTCGGCCGCTTCCAGTTCGATGCGCGCGGGACGAGTAAAATTCGTCCCGCTTCCCAACGCCTCGCGCACGGCGTCCAAGACCGCGGGAAACGCGTGTCCCAGCGTCACGGCGCGCAGGCCCATGCCGTATTCGATGAACTCGTTGCCGTCCACATCCCAGACATGGCAGCCCAGGCCACGCTCGATCACCGATGGCCCGTCCTGCGGAAACTGGTCATCTCCCTTGGCGTAGGTGTGACAACCGCCCGGCACAATACGATGCAGCAGCGCCGAAAGCCGCCGCGACTGGCGGAAAGGATCGGCATCGCCCGGCTGCTGCGCAGCTCCGCACGCAGACCGAACTGCTTCATGGATTCCCATCGGTACCTCGCTCGACGAGGTGACCTCATCGTTCGTCTTCGGAAGCGGATCGTGGGGCATGGCGGTCGTCACGGCTCGAATCTCACATCAAAAGGGTGGCTTCACGCGCGAACGCGTGGCAAAAGGAAGGGAGCCTGCTGCGATGGTGTTCGCGCAAACCTCGGCTTCCTTGGAACGGTAGGTCGTCCGCATGAAAAGCCCCAGGCCACCTGCCTGCCCTTTCCCATGCACCGACCGCTGGCGGCAATTCGTGCCGGCCCTGCTGCCGACGCTCCGGGACTCTGGCGGGAAAACGCCTCATCGTGTTTGAAATCGGCAACATGCAGCCAGCGAGCTGAGGTGGCGACTTGCCTTCTTGGTGCGGGCGGGACGGCCGCGCTCCAGGTGGCTGTCCGGAAGCTGAGTCGCCGGGGTCTTGCCTTCTTGATGCGGCCGGGACGGCCGCGCTCCGGGAGTTGGGACTTGGGGTGCCATGGTTTAAGATGGATCCTGCGTCGATGACGTCTCCCGCCTGCCACCTCGGCTCCCCCCACCCCCGAGTACGAGTCCCGCCATGCGATTCATCTGCCCAGTCCTGTCACCGTCGCTTCGACCTGCCTGCGGACTGCTGCTCCTCCTTCTGGTCGCCACCGCGACTTCGCGAGCCGCCGAAACGACTCCCGGGAAGGAGTCGGTCGCCGTGATCTTCAATCGCGATATCCGCCCGATCCTCTCGGACAACTGCTTCGCCTGCCACGGCCCCGATGCGACGGCACGCCAAGCCGACCTGCGTTTGGACGTGCGCGACGCTGCCCTCGCAGCCGGAGCGATTGTCCCCGGCGATCCGCAGGCCAGCCCGCTCCTGCAGCGAATCCTCTCGCACGATCCCGAACAGCTGATGCCGCCGCCACGCGCGAACAAGAAGATCACCGCCGAACAGACCGCCATGCTCGAACGATGGATCCAGGCCGGCGCGGAGTACCAGACGCTCTGGTCCTTCCTGCCCGTTCCTGCCTCCGTGCCCGTACCAGACTCCGGCTCGCAATCGACCTGGGTTCGCAATCCGATTGATGCGTTTGTCCTTGCCACACTGCGGGAGCGAGACCTGCAACCTGCGGCGGAAGCGACCCGAGAGCAGTGGTTGCGTCGAGCAAGTTTCGACCTCACGGGCTTGCCTCCGACCCTCGAAGATCTCGACACATTCCGGCAGGACCAATCTCCCGCTGCCTACGAACACGCGGTCGACCGACTGCTCGAGCGTCCGGTGTTCGGCGAACGCATGGCCAACGACTGGCTGGATGTCGCCCGCTATGCGGACACCTACGGCTACCAGTCCGACCGCGAGATGCACGTCTGGCCGTGGCGTGACTGGTGCATCCGCGCGTTCAACAATAACCTGCCCTACGACCAGTTCATCATCTGGCAGACGGCCGGCGACATGCTGCCCGACGCGCCCCGTGACGCCGTCGTAGCCACCGCCTTCAACCGGCTCCATCGGCAAACGAACGAAGGCGGTTCGATTCCCGAGGAGTTCCGCGCGGCCTACGTGGCCGATCGCGTGGTCACCAACGGCACGGCCTTCCTGGGCCTGACACTCGAATGCGCCCGCTGCCACGACCACAAGTTCGATCCGATCACCCAGAACGACTTCTACTCGCTGGCTGCGTTCTACGCGGACATCGATGAGTTCGGCCTCTACTCGCATTTCACGGAAACCGCTCCCAGCCCGGCCATGTTGCTTTATGAGGGCTCGCAGCAGCAGGAGCATGAGAAGCTGCTCGCGGAGATCGCGGCGAAGGAGCAGGAGGCCGCGCGGATCGCCGCGAACTTCGCCGCCACCGTGCGGCTCGGCCAGCCCACCGAGCCGCCGCCATCGGTCGCGCCGGTCGCCAGCTATTCGTTCGACGAGATCCCGGCCAGCGACGACTACCGTGGCCTGCCCGGCAAGGAGGGGCAGGCGATCGAATTCGGGGGAGACGCGGCCTATGCGTGCCAGAACGCGGGAGCGTTCGACCGCACCACGCCGTTCACGTTTTCTCTGTGGCTGCGGCCTGCCGACCATGCGGCGCGACGCGTCGTGCTGCACCGCAGTGTGGCCGCCGAGGACGCCGGTTTCCGCGGCTATTCGCTCGTCCTCGACCAAGGCCACGTCGCCTTTTCGCTCGTTCATTTCTGGCCCGGCAACGCCATCCGCGTCGAAACCCGCGAAACACTGCCACTCCAAGAGTGGACCCATGTGACCGTCACCTACGACGGCAGCAGCAAGGCCGCTGGATTGAAGATCTACCTGCGCGGCACGCCTGCGGAGGTGGATGTGCGGCGCGACCAGCTGACGCGCGACATCACCTACCGCGGCGAGTGGGGCGATTCGGGAGGCGCGGAACTGTCACTCGGGGCGCGCTTCCGCGACCTCGGCTTCACCGGCGGAGCGGTCGATGAACTGAAGGTCTTCGACCGGGCCCTCACGCCACGCGAAGTTCCCGCCCTCGCGGGCCTGCAAGATGCCACCGACGTGCCGAGCCAACTGGCCCACTACCTGGCCCGCGAGCACGAAGAGTACCAGGCCGTGCAGCAGGCGCTTCGCGAACTGCGGCAACAAGAGAACCAACTGGTGAGCGGCGTGCGGCAGCTGATGACCATGCAGGCTGCCCAGCAGCCACGCCCCACCCATGTGCTGAAACGCGGCGCCTACGACGCGCCGGGCGATGTGGTCACGGCCGACACGCCCGCGCAACTCCTGGCATTCCCCGCCGAACTGCCTCGCACACGACTGGGACTGGCGCGCTGGATGGTCGACAATCGTAATCCCTTGGTCAGCCGCGTGGCCGTGAATCGATTCTGGCAAATCTTCTTCGGACGCGGACTCGTCGCGACTTCCGCCGACTTCGGCAGCCAGGGCCAACCACCGTCGCATCCCGAACTGCTCGACTGGCTCTCGCGTCATTTCATGGACAATGGCTGGAACGTCAAGCAGTTGTGCAAGCTGATCACGCTCTCCGCCACCTACCGCCAGTCCAGCGTACCGCGAGACGCCGGCCTGCTGGTGGCTGATCCCGAGAACCAGTGGCTGGCGCGCGGCCCGCGACATCGGTGGTCTGCGGAGCAGATACGCGACAACGCGCTGGCCATCAGCGGGCTGCTCGTCCCACAGGTCGGAGGCCCCAGCGTCTATCCGTACCAGCCCGCGGGACTCTGGGAGGAGTCGGGCACCGGCAAGTCGTACTCGCAGTCTACCGGCGATGGACTTTACCGCCGCAGCCTCTACACTTTCTGGCGTCGCACCGCGCCGCCGCCCAGCATGCTCACCTTCGACGCCACCAGTCGTGAAGTCTGCACGGCCCGCCGTGAACCCACCGGCACGCCCACGCAAGCCCTCGTACTGCTCAACGATCCGCAGTATATCGAAGCGGCCCGGGTGCTTGCACAGAAGCTGCTCGTCAAGCACGGACTGGCCGGGCGCGAAAGCTTCACTGAAGCGTTCCGCTTGGCGACAAGCCGCGGGCCGAACGAACGTGAACTGCAGGTGCTGGAGCGACTCTACTCCGAACAGCGAACGGCCTTCGCCGCCGATGCGACGCGGGCGACGGCGCTCCTGGATATCGGCGAGTCGAAGCGTGACGAGTCCCTGGACGCCGCGAGCCACGCCGCACTCACGGTTCTCGTGCAGACCTTGATGAACCTCGACGAGTGCGTGGTCAAACGCTAGAAGTCGCAACGCTCGATCATGACAGCCCGACGCCCACGGCCGCAACGTGCGGCCGTTCCCCTCACAGGATGCGAACCCATGAGCGATTTCCTTCCCTCGGCAACCCGCGTGCATCCTCCCTCGCGCCGCGACCTGCTCCAGCGCATGGGTATGGGATTGGGAAGCATCGCGCTAGCCAGCCTGCTGCGCGACGACCGGCTGCGCGCGGCGAGCGAGTCAGGATCGGCGCTTCCCGAAGGGCATGCCGCTACGGCGACGCTGGCGAGGCCGCGCGCAAAGCGGGTCATTTATCTGTTCCAGAGCGGCGGGCCGTCGCAACTGGAAACCTACGATTACAAGCCGCTGCTGAACGAACGCCAGGGGCAGCCTCTACCCGACTCGGTACGCGCCGGCCAGCGGCTCACCGGCATGTCCGTCAACCAGGCCACGCTACCCTTGGCCGGATCGGCCTTCAAGTTTTCGCAGTACGGCGAGTCGGGAGCGTGGATCAGCGAACTGCTGCCTGAAACGGCCAAGCAGGCCGACCAGATCGCCATCATCCGCTCCATGGTCACGGAAGCAATCAACCACGATCCGGCCATCACGTTCCTGCAGACCGGACAGCAGATCGCCGGGCGCCCCAGCATCGGTGCCTGGCTGAACTATGGCCTCGGTTCCGACAACGCCAACCTGCCGGCCTTCGTCGTGCTGATCACCAAGGGGAAAGCCGACCAGCCGCTGTACTCGCGACTCTGGGGCAGCGGCTTCCTGCCCGCACAGTACCAGGGCGTGCAGTTCCGCGCCGGCAAGGACCCGGTGCTCTACCTCAACAATCCGCCGGGGGTCGATACCGCCAGCCGTCGCCTGACACTCGACCGCCTCCGCGAGTTGAATCAACTGCAGTGGGAAGCCACCGGCGACGCCGAGATCGAGGCCCGCATCGCCCAGTATGAGATGGCGTTCCGGATGCAGTCCAGCGTTCCCGAAGTGACCGACGTCCGCGACGAGCCGCAGCATGTGCTCGACCTGTATGGACCCGATGTGAATACGCCGGGCACGTTCGCCGCCAACTGCCTGCTCGCGCGGCGGTTGGCCGAACGCGACGTGAAGTTCATCCAACTCTATCACCAGGGCTGGGACCAGCATGGCGGCCTGCCCAACGCCATCCGCACCCAGTGTCGCGAAACCGATCGGCCGGCCGCCGCCCTGCTCACCGACCTCAAGCAACGCGGGCTGCTCGACGATACGCTCGTCATCTGGGGCGGCGAATTCGGACGCACCAACTACTCGCAGGGCAAGCTCACGGCCACCGACTACGGCCGCGACCACCACCCTCGCTGCTTCTCGATGTGGATGGCGGGCGGCGGCGTGCGCGGCGGCACCGTCTACGGCGAGACCTGCCCGTTCGGCTACAACGTGGTCTCCAACCCCGTGCAGGTCCGCGACTTCCACGCCACCCTGCTGCACCTGATGGGCATCGAACACGAGCGACTGACGTATCGCTTCCAAGGCCTCGACGCGCGGCTCACCGGCGTCGAACCCGCCCGCGTCGTGCAAGAACTGATCGCGTAAGCGGGCGGCTGGATCGGGTGCTCTTCGCGCCTAGCCCTTGGACAGCGTGGCCAGGAAATCATCCGCGAGCCCGTCGAGCCCATAGGCTGGCCGCCAACCCCAATCCTGCCTGGCGGGCGAGTCGTCGAACTGCTGCGGCCACGAATCGATCAGGTCGGCCACCGACGCCTCGGGCGTGAAGTCGATCCGGGCACCCGGCAATCGCTGGCGCACCGCGTCCGCGATCTCCGCGGCGGTCGGCGACAGGCCATGCACATTGTAGACGCAGCGAGTGAGGTTCTCGCGCGGCGCGTCCATCAGCAACAGAAATGCACGAAGCAGATCCCGCACATAGATCAGCGCCGGCTTCGCGGTCGGACGTACGAGGAACGAAAAGCGACCGTCTCGCAGCGACTGCACGAACACCTGGGAAGCGTACGAACTCGCCGCGTTG
>JBIIEC010000056.1:0-19416 GCA_044238045.1 Pirellulaceae bacterium
CTGCCCGTGCCATCGGCCGCGATCGGCCAAGGGCCCTGGGGTGAGTACGAGAAATCGACAATCGCATTTCCGGTCGCATCCTGCAGGCGGATCCTCTCGCCCGAATTACTGAAGCCGCCGGTGAATAAACCCATAATCCGGCCGGTGTCGATCGTCGGAAATGCGACTCGAAAACCCTCGATGTCATTTACGAGTACGATCGATTGTCCCGCGGCCAGCATCGTAGGTTTCGTAAAGGCAAAGGGAGACTTGGGGCCATCCGTGAGAGTCACGCCAAGGAGGTCCAGCGCGCGTGACTCGAGGCCCTGGCTGATATTGGTGAGTTCGATGAATTCAGCCGGTGCATTACCGAATGGTCGATAGTGGAGTTCGGAAATGCGCAGGTATCGTTGTTGGTCGGTCAGGATCGGGGGAACTTCGTAACGCTCCTCGATTCGAGCACTCCAGATCCCTGCCGTCATGGTGCGGGCAATCACCGTGGTGGAGTGGTCGAGGCGTATGGGCGTGCCGTCATAACGCATCGCGGTTCGTGAAAGCTGGCCATCGGAGCCACGAGGATCGCTGCCGTCGATTGTGAAGTAAGTGCCCTCACCAAATCGCGCGGGAGGCAATGTGTAACGATTTGAGTCGAGCACATAGGCGTTCTCGGACTGGTCACGCCAGCGCACGACCTTGCTTGCCTCGATCGTGACTCCGGTATCGGCGGACAGCCAGAGTTCCAAGCCGCTGATGCGATTGGGCAGTGTCGATGGGCCAGCCAGGGTTCCGATGGAATACTTGTCGGACAGGTACTTCTCCACCGATTGTCGCTCTTCGCCCGTCAGGTCGCGTTTGAAGATGATCAGTTCCGAGATGTCGCCGGAGTGGAGCCCGTTGGCTGCTCCGGTGCTGGCGTCGAGTCGACCACCAACGGTAATGCGTGCCTTGGAGGTGTCGTAATCTCCTGCGCTCAGCCACCCGGCGTTCACCATGGTTGTTGGCAGTGCGGTTCCATTGCGGAAGACCGAGACGTTTTGGGGTGCGGCTCCGGTCGGATGAATGGCCGTCGTTACGATGGCGTACTCGTTTGCCACGACTGTCCCCGTCGGGGTGGCGGTAGCCGAGTTGCTGCCGCGATGGATGCCGAAAGAGCCATCGCCCGCAGTGGAGCCAAGGTTGTAACCGAGTTCAAATTTACGTCCAGGGGCTGCGCCATGGTTGACAATAAACCGTGGAACCGGGCCTTCTTGGGCTGCATAGACCGCCAAGACGGTCAAGCCAGAAGACGGCGTGTCGAAGAGCGATGTGGGCGAGGAGGAATACAGGATATCATTGCGCCCGTCGAAACGCAGGCTTGGCTTGCCATGGGCGGCCGCCTCAATCCAATCGGGAGAAGCTGCGGTCGTTTCCAAGACAGGCGGCATCGCGGCGCCAGGCTGTAAGCGGATTTCCGTCCCGGCGGCGATGATGCTCCCCTGGCGGTCCACCATGGGGGCGGGTACCGACGGAAAAAGGCTTCCCCTGCGCAACTGCCCAATGACGACGTCGTGCCTTTGGGGAAAAAACGTTTCCAGCATCCACTGATTCTCGCTGTCCCAGTCCACGTCCCGAGTGATCGCGTTGCCGCGGCTCTTCGGGTTGGCGAGGTCACCCCAGCGGGCCGACTCGCCGACAATGGGATCTTCGAGAAATGCCATCAGCTTGGAGAACCTGGCGATATTGGAGCTCGGCGACATAGCCCCATCGCCAAACATGTGCATTTGCACGCGATCGGCGAACATCTGGCGAAAATCGGCATTGGACCGCAGTCGCTGAAACAAGCGTGTCGGGGAATCGCTGGCGTCGTCGTTCACGCGATCGGAGTTGATGCGCCTCGCGCCCGAAAATCGTTTTCCCAACGCCCATTCCGTATCCCAGGGGATGAAGCGGAACTTGGCATCATCCTGGCGCAGGCGATAGAAATGGTGGTGTTTGCCTGGGCCGTCTTCGTTGCCAATGTAGATGTACTGCAGCATGTAGTCGGCGAGATTCACCACGTCGACCAGCTGGGTGATCTGTTGGTAGTTCGCGGCCATCGACAGATCACGAGCGGAAAGGGACATGACCTGATTCCACACCGTGCGGTCGCCGCTGATCATCTGGGCGACAGCGCTTCCATCATTGCTCAGCATGTCGTAGTCAACATCACTGCCACCTAAGTGTCCGGCGACGAAGTCGGCGTCAGGGCGTTCGGTGACGTTGTAGAGTCCCCAGTACAATCCGTTGAGGTAGACATGCGCGTAGTTTCCCTTGGCCGTGAGGTAACCCATTTCGCCATACGTGCGACGGCTGAATTCGTCGCGGATATAGGTGGAATTCGCGTTGTAGTTCGCAACGGCGTCGGGATGATGAAAGCCATCGTTCCACTGCGCGCGGAGCACGAGTTTGTCGAACTGCTGTACGTTGGCCTCGGGAATCAAAGGAAAGTTGAGTTGCTCGGCGCCGTATTCATCTCGAAAATACAGCCTCATGGATAGTTTGGTGCCGCCGCGTCCGACGCCCCCGTGGATTCGGAATCCAGCATTCTCGTGGAGCGTCTGGCCGGTGGTGGGGTCAATCACCTCAAACGATACGGGTCGCTCCCAGTGTTCGCCATGGTAGCTGGGATTCGCATAGATTCCCGAGGTGCCGAAGAGGTGGTCGAGGTCGGTGACGAGCGAAATCGTGGGGACTTGCTGCAGGCCTTCCACGAAGTCGATGTCGTATGGTCGCACGGTGACCACATCGGGATCGACGCCGTAGTCGGGTTTGGGGGTTCCCCAACCGACGGTGGGGAACCCTGGTGGTGCATCCGGTTGATGGAGTACCCCGTTGGAGCCTGCGCCGTCTACAAACAAGTAGGACTCCGTAATCGTACTGCTTGGCACGAAGCCGCTCTTGAAGGCTGCGGCGCGGAGCGTTGTCGTGGTGGGTATGTCGATCAGCACGCTTGGTGTCTGCTGGGGAGTCGGGGAGACCACTACGGTGCCGTTGTCGAGTGTGGGGGTGCTGCCGTTGGTCGTATAGACGAGCGTTGCGCCTGGCGTCGCGGTGGAGAGGTTGACACGAAACGCGGCGTCGTAGTACCCGCGGCCATGGAACAGATTCGACCCGCCCACGAAGGTTGGCGTAGTGACGAAGCCGTCAAGTGGCGCTGAGTTCATGCCGCCCGGCGTTGGTTCTCCAAAGTAGGCGGTGCGGTCGAGCCGTGCTTGGGGGTCGATCGAGACGGTCGTTGTCAGATGCAGGCCCAGGTTGTACCGGTCGGACAGGTACTGCTCGACGCCTTGGCGATCCTGGGGCGATAGTTCGTTGCGGAAGATGACAAGTTCCGCCAGTGCGCCCTTGAAGAATGAGTCAGGGGTGGGGGTATTGAAATTGCCTGTAATATTCGTGATTCGGGCGCCGATCGCCAGGGGATCGGCGTTCGTCTGGTAGCCGCCGGCCGCGGTCCAGTTTCCGGCCACCGACGGCTGCAGTTCACCGTCGCGATGAAAGGCGACGTTGTCGCCGTCGTAACCGCGGGATTTTACCTCGGTGGTCATCAACTGGTAGGCGTTCGGTCGAATCACGCCCGCTGCAGTCGACGTGGCATTGCTGCCGCCGCGATTGATTCCCCAGGAACCTGGGGCTTGCGTCTGCCCCGGATCGATGCCCAACTCAAAGCTGCTGTCGGTACCGGAAGGAGCGTGGTTGACGATCGATTGCTGTTGGCGATCCACTGTTGGTTTGATCACAGCGAAGGTCGTGAGGCCGGATGCAGGGGAGGTGAATAGCTGCAGCTTCGCATCGGAGTCGATGAGGTCCGATCCATCGAAGTGGACCGCGGGCAGTCCATTGGTGCCATCGGCGAGCAGCGGGTTGTTGTCGGGCGCTTTGGGGTGGTTCGCGCGAAAAACGAAGTTGTTTTTTGACTGGTCGATCCACTGGCTGATGACGTTTTCGGTGGTCGTGACACCTGAGTCCGCGGATAGATGCACGTAGGCATTGAGTGTGGAGGGGTTGATTGGAGCCACCGGCACTTCGGACTTGGTGTCGGTCATGGCGAAGCCGAACGACGTATTGCCCCGCTGCGACTGGTACTTCAGCGAAGAGAGGATGCTTCTCCCATCGGGGTGAGTCAAGCCAAGATATCCACCATCGGTGTCGAGGCGGAAGTTCGTGTGAAGCGGCGCATCGTTGGCCTTGCGATCCTTGCCGGAGGCAAAGACGACCAAGTAGTGACCCGCGTCCAGTCTGGTCGATGGCAACTTCCATTTCTGCAGGTTCGTAGCGTCGTCACTCAAAAAGTGGCCACCGAGGTCGCCCGGTTGGTCGCCCGCATTGAAGATCTCCAGCCAGTCTGACGCCTGACCATCTTCGTCCCGCAAGCCACTGGCGTTGTCGGCCAAGAGTTCGGTGATCACGAAGCGGGCATCCAACGTACGACGCCACTCCAACTGCTCGAAGCGAGAGGAGTGCGTCAGTCGCCTGGGACGGGGCATGTCATCACCCATACTGGGAGGCCGGAATCTGTGAAGTGGAACGCGCGATCGCCGCCCCAGGATCTCATCCCGACACTCTAACCGGCCCCTCCGGGGTGGTCTAGCTGTTTCAGGGAGTGGCCCGCTGTTTGACGGGGCATCTGTTCGATTGGAACTGCGACCTGTGGTCTTGGCTGGGTAGGCCTGATGAAACTGGCCCGGCCCGGGTGGTGTGTGCTGGAAACACGCCAACCAGACGGATGTCATGCAGATCCGGCTGAAGCAGACTGCGGGAGCACCGTCGCGATGCGGACGATGCGTAGCCAGCGAGGCTCGCCAGGTCGGGGCGCTCGCTGGGATCGCACAACGGAGCCACGCGTTTCGGTCTGGCCAGTCCAGGGACTCACTGGGAAGAGCCCCGGAAGCCGGGACCGCGCCGATGCGGTTTCCCTCTTCGTTACGCGTTCCCCCTCGTCGGCCGACGGCGGAAGAGCGGCGCGAGGAGGCCACTGAGGGCCAGCCATGCCGTGCCGGGTTCCGGGACTGCGGAAACTGCACCGCGGGGGCCTTGTTCGTAGCCGCCGGCTTGAAACGCCACCACGAAGTCGCTGCTGTTGAACTCCGCGTCGCCGTTCCAGTCCCCGGCTTCCCAGTTCGAATTCCCGACAGTGCCGTCTTCGAACTGTCCGGCTTGGAAGACGAGCACCAGATCGGTGCTGTTGAACAGACCGTCCAGGTTGGAGTCACCCAGCCAGGTCTTCTTTAGGTCATTGACCCAGACTGTACGATCGTCGTCGTTTACTTTCTTGTCCGCGTTGAGGTCGTACTCCAGAGGGTTCTGTCCGTTTCGCGCGGCGGCAGAAAGTAGGTTGATGTCGGCCGCATCCAGCACGCCGTTTGAGTTGAAGTCGCCTGGCTTCGTCCTGCTGGCTGCCAGCGTCAGCTTGTTCCAGGTGGTCGGATCTCCGATGGTATTTGCGCCCCCGCCGAAATCGGTGTAGAGCGTCGCAATGTCGGGAGTCGCACCGTCCTGACCGTTGAAACTTACCAGGATGAAGCTGAGTCCGTGTTCATCGCCGATCTTGGGGGCGTATTTCGGAGCCACGTCGTCCATGGCAATCGACCAGGGAACGGCTGCCTCTAGGATGTAGCCCGTGGCCGTCTTCTTTCCTTCGATCTTGATGGCCGCATGGCTTTCCTCGGATAGCGTTGCGCCGTGCCTGTAGATATCGGGGCCGAAACCATCTGCGGTGTCAACGACCATGTCGTAGATCGCCGCCGGGCCACCTCCCGGATCAGGGGGGAACGGATGGTCCGGGTTATTGAACGGATTGAAGCAGGGCTGAATCAGGTCCTGCGCGTTGTAGGGTACGTTCCCCACTCCACCGGAGTCGATGCGAAAGTCGGGCGTGTTGTCCGCCACGACGGCCGAGAAATTCAGCGTCTTGTCGTCCCAGGATACGTACCACTTGGCACTCAGGTCGGCTCGCGAGGTCCCGGCGCCTTCGAAGGCAATGAAGCCGTTGTCGAACGGCCACTCCATCGAAACCTCTAACTGGCCCGCCATCTCCGCTGCGGTGATGACACCATCGATCACCGGCGTAAACTTCGGCGCCTCACGATCGAGTTGAGCTTGCGCTGAGGTGCTGAACAGCAACGCGGCAAAAGCTGTTCGAAATGCGACCGAGCGTTTCATGGTTCACATCCTCTTGGTGGATTGTCAGAGTCGGCGAGAAACATCCGGCAAGGCGGATGAGGCCCGGCGTCTGTGTCCGGGCCGAATCCCGAAGTGGCTGGATGCTAAGCCCAGGGACTCAGGAAAGCAAGCAGTTTATCGTCGCGGCGGCAAAGTAGCGGCATTCCTCGGTGACGAGCGACCGATCTGTCTCGCGGCATGCCAGCCACAGGTCCTGAGTTGCCGAAGGGGCAATGATGCAGAGGGTTTGCAGGGTAGCGATCGTAGCGTGGACGATAGGGACCGTGGATGGGATTTGCCCTGCAGTCATCACGTTGGGCCTTCGTACAAAAGCCAGCGGATCCCTTGCGGCGCGCCGTGTCCTCCCAAAGCTCGCCCCACGGAACTCTCGGCTAACGCAAGTGACCGAGACCCTTTCCTAAGAATGTCGCTCGCGCCATGCGAGATTACGGCTTGGCGATCCCCGGCATGCCCGGGCCGCAGACTTGTCTGCTCCTAGTCGCCCTGCCCTGTTTAGCAACGCCGTGCGAGAGCGTCGAAAGGATGCTGACGCGAGCGCGGCGTCGGATCGCCGTCAGTTCGCTACGCCCTAGTGCATGCAGCGTGTCGATCAGGGAGCATCGTGGGATGCGTCGGGAGACCGTCTGGTCAGTTCGTGCCGAGGCTGGGCGGCCAGCATGCCGATCGCCATCAGGCTCCAGACGCTCAACAAGGAGGCCCGGTATGATCAGGGAGATGGCTTTTTCGCCTGGGTTGGCTCAATCCGATGCGTTGCCCAGATCGGGCCCTCGTCCAAAGGCCAACGGCGTGTACGTGTCATCGAGACCCAGGTTGCCGCAGACTGGCCGCGAAGTAACCTGCCCCGTGTGACGTGACCAGGACGCCCACCCGGTGGCTTTTGCCGCAGAGAAGGCCTTCGGCGTTTAAAAACGATCTCTTGCTTCCCCTGGGGCCTGCGGGCGGATTGCCCACGGGGCCGAATCGGGAAGAGAACTTGCCACTAGGACGATCGAGGTCCGTTGCTTCGTTGTGCAGTCCACCGTAGATTCGAGGCGCACTCCGGGGGGCTTCGCAATGAAGTCCACTTTCACGGCTTCCTCGACCGAGTTCACCAATCTTTTCGACCGTATGTGCCGCGAGGACCGTTTCCAATTAGGGCGGTGGGATCGAGCGATGGATGATCTGAACAGGCTGCTTCAGGCCATGGAGGCCCATGGCGACAGGACGGCTCTCGTGCAAGCGGGATCGCGGCTCAGCTACCGGGAGCTTTTTTGCCAAGCGGCGTCCGTGGCCCGTTTCCTGATCTCTCTTGGGTTTGGAGAGAAGCGAGCACTGGCGACGGCGCTGCCTGCCTGCCAGGAGCAGGTGATCGTGCATCTGGCCGCATTCCTGGCCGGGGTGCCCCTGATTCGGGTCCGGTCCTGTGCCGCTCCCGCCCAGTTCGCCCACTGTCTCCGCAGCTTCACTCCCCATGGCCTGGTCACCACCAAGGAATTGCGCGAATCGCTCCAGGGCGAATACTCGTTGGATGGATTGATCGTACTGGATCCGTTCGATTGGCGCGATGACTTGGCGGGCAGTCGCGGGCAAGCAAAGGACGTCGTTGGCGACTTTGCCGCAGTGAATGCCGACCGCATGGCCACCGTAACATTCACTTCCGGAACAACGGCACGCTTCAAGGGAGTGATCCACAGCCGCCGGGCGTTGGCCCAAGCGATCCTCCGATCGTGCGCCATTGTCGGCTACCAGCCCACGGATGTGGTGCTGGTGCGAATGCCACTCTACGCCCAGATCGGCATGGTCGTACAATGCCTGCCGGCGTTGCTGGTCGGGGCCACGGTGGAGTTGGCCACGCAGACGCCGATGGACGCCTACGTGCACGCCCTTTCCACGGAGCCCGACAAGACGCTGGTGTTTGACGCGCCAACGATCCTGGCGAATCTGATGAGGCATCCGGAGATCGCGGGGCTGGGGGTAGGGCGATTGCGGATGGTGTGGGCTGGTGGTGACTTCGTCGCTTCCCGGACCCAGGCGAGGGCCCGAGCGATCGGTAGCCAGTACATCACGGTGGCTTATGGCATGACCGAAGTCGGGCTCATCTGCGTCCTGAAACCCGATGAGCAACAACCGCAGAACGGCTTGGTGGGCTACCCGCTGCCGGACACCGAGTTGCGGATCATGGATGATGCGGGCCACGAATTGCCACTCGGTCAACGCGGCAACATCGAGGTGCGGACGCCGTCGGCCTTCGATGGTTACTGGAACCTTCCGGATTTGACACGCTCGGTCCTGTCGCCGGACGGTTGGGTCGCCACCGGGGACATCGGTGAAATCGATGCGTCGGGGCGGCTTCAACTCCTAGGACGCCGCAAGGAAATGATCCTCATTGATGCGCGATGCATTGCCCCGGTCGAGGTGGAGACGGTGCTTGTCTCCCATCCGGGGGTGCAGGAGGCTGCCGTCGCGGGAGTGGGCGAAGAAGAGGAGGAAAACCCGCGCATCGAGGCCTTCATTGTGCTGCGTGAAGGATTTGAACCCAGTCCTTCCCGCGAGGATCTGCTCGACCTGGCTCGTCAACGGCTGGAGCCCGCCATGGTTCCTGCCGAGGTGCATTTCGTAAGGCGACTGCCGATCTTCCCCACCGGGAAGCTCGATCGGGAAAGGCTGGCGATGGTTTCGCTGGCGGGCCTGTGGGACGAACTGCGATAGGGGAACTGGACCCCACGCGCTGGGCGCGCAAACGGCCTTTACGAGCTGTGACAACAGGTTGGCATCCCGCGTAACTTTCGCGGAGGCAGCGCGAGTGCCTCCGAAATGGAGGGCTCGATTTACGCAGGCAGCCAGTGCGAGCGCTGGAGCACGATCGCCGGGAGAGAAGCTCCTGTCAGGAAACTCGCGTTCCTGGCGGAAGCTCTTTCGCAGGCGGTGGTGCTGCCGGGAAAGAGATCGCGGATGGCCGCTGCGCAAGGCCCGCGGCAGGAATTGGTGGGCCTTGCGCGTGTACCTGACGGCGTCGCGGGATCAGGCCCGGCGACGACGGCGAAGTCCCAGGAGTCCAAGAGTGCTCAGCAGCAGCGAGCAGAGGCTGCTGGGTTCCGGAACTGCGGCGGTCGCCATGCGGGGACCGGCCTCGTATCCGCCGTCCGCGAAAGCGGTGACGAAGTCGCCGCTGTCGAACTTCTTGTCGCCGCTCCAGTCGCCCTGGCCCCATCCGGCTGGTTTGCCTGTCTCGTAGAGGCCTTCGGAGAAAACCTTCACGAAGTCGCCCGAATTAAAGACGCCGTCCAGGTCGGCATCGCCCATCCAGGTTTTCTTGTGGTTTCGCACCCAGATCTGGCGGTCGTCCAGGTTGACGCTGCCATCGGCGTTCTCATCGTAGATCGCCAGGTTGGGGCTGGCGGCGGCCATGGCATCAGCCTGCAGGTCGATGTCCTTGGCGTCGAGAACTCCATCGCTGTTGTAGTCGCCTGGCTTCTTCGTGACGGCTCGCGACGAGTAGGAAAGGTCGTCCATGAAGACGTTCATGCTCTGCGAGGTCGGGCTGCCCACGAACGGACCGGTGAGAAGTCCGAAGCCGGTAAGCGAAGCTCCCACCGAGCGATTGTCGGGCGTCAGTTCCACGGACGCCGGATCCTCGTCGCCGATTCGCAGGGTCAGCACACCGTTGCCTTGGGTGGGATCGTAGGTGATTTCAAAATCGAGCGACTCGGCGTCCGGCAGACCGCTGGTGAACACCGCGTTGGTGTTGTTCATGTTGCCCGCGTCGTCGCGAACGATGTAGCCCCAGCGGAGGTTCGGAGCGACGCCGCCCCCCGGTTCGGCGATCTGGAAACCGAGAACGGCCCCGTAGTCGGTGGGGTCCTTCTGCAATCGCGTGGCGTCAAAGAAACCCAGGTGCGCATGGCCGTCGAAGCCGAGGTCCTGGAACGCTACTTTGCCTTTCGCCGTGAGCGGCATGTCCAGACTGAGTGTGCCGACCGTTGTGTCGGCATAGAATCCGACCGGCAATCCGCCGGAGCGATGCAGCAGCCCACCGCCCTCCCCCGCCGCGGCACCTCCCGCGAAATTGGAGTTCTTCCAGCCGAGGTCGGTCGCGCACGGTGCGTCATTGCACTGGCGGTCCGGGTTGGTGGCTTCGGGATTCGCGATCCATCCTGCCGTCTGAGCGGTCGCGGCACTGGGGAAAGACTGGGTTTCGGTCTGCGCCACGGCGACGCTCGCGACGCCGTGGGCCATCAGCAGGGCGGAGAGCCCCCATGAATGAAATGGTCGCTTCACTGCGGTGTCTCCCAGGTGAAGTTTCGTGTTGGAAGGGCACTTGATTGGACTATCTTGCGTCAGGCATGCGATCGAGCGTGCATTGTGCGGATGCTCCATGTCGCGGCCGGGAAATTCCGGATCGCGTCCGCCCGTTCGCATCAACACGCGGTGAACCATCGTTCGATACACGGTGTGATTTATCAGACTTGTAGGCAACACACGTTATAAACCATGAATTCGTCGTGGAAAGCAAAGGCTGGCAAATACGCCCCAAAAGGAAAAGTGATCTTTACTCGACAATGTTTCCATGGGCGGTTGTGACTTGGATTGTGAACGTGTGAGGCGATTCCATGACGTGAGCAGGCGAGAAACGGCAGCCGGATGCTGGAGTGCAATGCAGCTGACCGAGTGCCTGGTTGCTGCCGGCGGCCAGGAGGAACCTTCGTCGGATGGTCTGAGGCTGGCGCCGGGGTCATCGGGGCTGGTCGGGCACGACTTGGACCGAGTAGAGCGTGGCGTCACGGAGGCGAATCCGCAGGCGGACGCTCCTGCCGAGGAGTTCGGAGAGATCGGGCTTGTCTCGCCACGTTGGCTGCCAGCGGATGTCATTGACGCCCTTCGCGACGTTCGTCGAGGCACTTGTGAAGCCGCTCAGCGGCTGGCTGGATTCGTCGAGCAGTTCCACGGCGCACTCTCCGGCGGTCGCGTCCACGTTGATATGGAAGCGATTGCCCTCGAGTCGGAATGGCTTGGTGGTGATCGAACCCTCCACGCTGCCCGCGCGTAGGCCGACGAAGCCATCCAGACGCAGGTAGGCCAGGCCGATGGCATGGGAACGCTTGAACTGAACGTCGGGCGTGCCATGACGCTCATTCGCGCCGCTGTAGTAGAGCCAATGGCGATCGTCATGCGTGATGATGGTGGAGGCCGGCAGGATGAGGTCCTTGTCGAATGCGCTCTCGGGGCCGCGTGGGATCAAGGGCTGGCCAGCATAGACCCACTGCAGGTCCCAGGAATCGCCATCGCGGCTGGTGGCGATGTAGAAGTTCATCACGTCACGTTCGTGTCGGCGCTGATGGTCCGTATCCTTTCCCTCGCTGGTGTCGCCAGGATATTCGTAGACGGTCAGCAGGGCGAAATAGATTCCTTCGTGGATCCAGCAGGTGGCGGCGTAGACCTGACGTCGAAGTGCCTCCCCCGGGCCCTCGCGGTCAAAGACCCATTCACGGACTGTCTTCCAGTCGGCTGGATTGGACCGGGCCGCGGGATTGGTCATGCTCCGCGTGCCCCGCAGTTCGTTCAAGCCGCCGGGTGCACCGAAATCCGACCGCGTGAACAGGCGATAGGTGTTGGCTTCCGGATCCCAGACGATCTGGTTGTAGGTGTCGGCTGCTCGTTTGGTCACAGGCTTGCCCTGGTGGTAGGGAGTCCAGTGGATTCCGTCGGGCGAGTGCGCGATGCCGGCGGCCATGCCGATGGCGTCGTAGCCCGCCTTGTAGCGATGTTCCTTATCCGTGTCCGATGAATCGATCTCGACGGCCAGCGTGTAGTCACCGGCGAACGGGATGCCCGCAAGACTGGCGATTGGCCGGAACGATTGTCCATCCGGCGATTCGGCGTAGCCGTAACCTTGCTGGCCCGGTTTACGATACCAGAGTTTGAAGCGATCTTGGTCGTGGAGGACCGTTCCATAAAACGAGCCGTCCATGAAAATGGGGCGGCCCTGGTTCGCCTTGGTGACCTGTCCGAGTTCCCGACGGAGGCCCTGCGTTTGGGCAATGAAATAGTCGTCGACGAGAAGTTGCCTGCGGTGTCCGACCTGGGGAAGCCCCAGGTCGCCGAGGGCTTCAAACGGGGGCTCATAGGCGTTAACGCCTTCCTCGCGTGACGTGAAAAAGTTGAAGAGATAGATGCCGTCCGCCCGGTTGTCCATCCGATGGGCCGCAGCTTGGCGATACTCTTCGTGCGTCAGGTTCTTCTGGCCCCCGCCCCGCGTGCATTCTATGCCCCCATAGATCGGCACGAAGGGAATGGCTTCTTTCCATGCTCGGATCGGAAGATCATCGCGCTCGAACAGGAACTCCGAGACCGCCACATAGTCCAGCCATCCGCTGCGCGCCCAACTGGCCACATCGCAACCGACCTGCCGAGCGGACTCGGGAGTCGGCGGCGTGCGTCCGAAGTTCGAGGGGACGCGCACGCCGAGGACCAGACGTTTTCCGCGGCGAAGTCCGACGTCGTCGAGCATGTGGCGGACGCGCGACACCAGTTCATTCATTTTTTCGAGGCGTTGGTCTTCATCGCCATCGCGGAAGAACCTGGGGAAGCGGTTGAAGTCGAGTTCGAGGCCATCGCACTCATAACGGTTCACGGCCTCCTCGATCAGCCGAAACGTGTAGTCGCGGACTTCTTCGCGCGCGAAGTCCATCGCTCCACTACCCTGGAACTGTTCCGTGCCGAGGCGCCATTCGGGATGATCGGCCAGGAATTGCGTGCGCAGGAAATCGTTTCCATGGTCGTCGTTCATGCGGAAGGAGAGCAACGCTTCGCGACCACGCCGGCGAGCCTCCGTCAGCATGGTCGCGTAGGGATCGACTCCCGCATGGAAAAACGCCGACAAGTTGGCAAATCGCTGTTTCTCGGAAGCCGGCCAGGCCGCGCGTTCCTCAGGCGTGGAGAGGCTGCCTCGCATCGTGCCGACCTGGGTCGGGTAGTACATGACCTGGGCATTCACGCAGGCAAGGACGGTATCCACGCGGCTGCCAGGATAGGCAACTTCCTCGACCAGGCGGCGGACGTCCGCTTCATCGACCGGCACTGGGCCTCGGCTGTTCGCCTTGGTGGTGAGGCACGAGTCGCCATCGAAGTTGTACAGCACGCGACGACTGCGCAAGTGTCGATCGGCGAAGTCGAGGTAACGCAACCAGTCGTAGTGGGCGATCTCGTGGTCGCCCGCGCGCAGGTGGTAGCCCATGAAGGTTCCAATCGGCTTATGGAGCGGTGGCATCACCGAGCTGCCAAGGCCTGGTCGTCCGAGCAGTTGATAGACCGGTTCGGCGTGCACTGCCGCCAGGAATTCGCCGCGCGGATCGGCCCAGCGATCCTGCTCGGCGCTGGCAATGTAGACGGGCCGAGGCGCGATGGCGGCGACCAGGAGGTGCGCGTCGACGGGCAGATAGGCTTCGTTATCCTTGTACTGCTGGTAGTTTCCGCAGTACCAGGAGCCCGAAAGTTCGCAGGAGGCGCGAACGGTTTCACCGAAGCGACGTCGAGCGAGGGCGGCACCGCCCTGCCCCGAATTGTTGGAGACGACGAGCGCGAAGCGTTCGTCCTGGGCGCCGGCCCAGAGTGCGGCCTTGGCGGTGCGTGAATGGCCGAAGACGGCGACGCGCGTCGCGTCGATCCGGGGTTCGCTCGACAGACAGTCCAGAACGCGGCTCAGCCCCCAAGCCCAGACGCCGATCGCTCCCCATTCGTCGTCCCCCGGTTCCTCACGGCCCGCTTCCTGCAGCAGGTAGTGGCGAACTCCGGTCTTCCATGCATCGACGGTGAAGCGACAACCCGATCCGTGCCGGTCCAGTTCAATGTCGCCGCCATGGAACGTGGCTACGGCGTAGCCACGCTTCAGGAGCAGTTCCAGCGGCCAGCGGTGGGCCTGTTCGCCGCGCCTGGCCACCGAGTGACGTGATGGTGTCACCCGGGGATCGTCTACGACTCCTTGGTTGCCGTAGTTCAGGCCCAGGAAGACCGGGCAAGGCTGCCGCGCCGCGTTGGGCAGGTAAAGCAGCAGGTCGATCCATGGCGATCGCTCGGAGTCGAAAAGGCGGATGCGAATCTCTTTCCTCGTGGCGATCCCTTGGAACGCACCCGGGTCTTCTGCGATCAACTCCAGTTTCAGGGCGGTCGTCATTCGTGGCGAGCGACCGTAGACCTTCTCGGCGAACGCTTGGAGGATTTCCGGTCTTCGCCGAGCATGCCATTCGGCTGGCGACGTGACCACGTGCCCGTCGAAGCAGGTCAAGGGATCGGGAAGGCGATAGGCTGGGACCAGCGACTCGTCGTAGTTCGTGTCGTCCGGTTCCTGGCCAGGCGACGGACTGGCGAGGCCGATGAGGACCCCCAGCAAGCAGAGGCCCCGGATCAGGTGAAGGACCGAGGAGCGTCGGGGGAAACGCGTGTGCATGGAGAAGTGTCCGTGGCAGCGGGTGGGGACTGGGAGGGAGATAGGCGGGGGCCGGAATCCATGGAACGTGAGCCTCTGCTGTCGAGGCGAGGGGGCACGCGGACTTGGGACGACATCGTAATGTCCGCCGCAGCGACGTTGTAGACAGCTGGGCTACGGAATCGGGCGGCAGCGAACGAGGAAGGCATGGGTGCAGGCTGTCGGTGCCGGTCCGTGCCGGTGGGGTGCCTCCCGCCCCGGGCGAATGGCGGTGGCGGCGTGGCTTGCTTTGACAGCAGTCGCTGCATGCCGCCTGGGTGCGTTGGGGAGTGTGTAATTCTACGATTGCCCAGTTAGGACAGATTCGCGTAATCACCGCGACTTCAAATGGTGCGATTTTGTCACTGATGCCGGAGAACGCCATGGTGCGAGCCATCTGGGTGACGCTGTTCTTGGCAGTATCCCCTAACTTTGTCTGGGGGCAGGATACGAGCCCTGTCGCATCACTGCATGCCGACATCGCCGACGCCGACGAGTCGACCGAGGTGCTCGATTCCCGGTCCGAGGTGCACGCGGCCATTCCGTTGGAAGCGGTCGAGCCGCCGGTGGTGGCAACCGACGTGCCTTCCGTGCAGGTCGAGCCGCCGAGTGTGATAAGCCACCATCTGCTGCAGTTATCGGGCAACTTTTCGCTCGTGGGGATCGCCGGAAGCAGTCGCGCCTTCGTTCCCTGGAATCCGCTGTTCATGCTGCCCGAATCGCCGTTTGGCTTGAGCACGGAGACGGTGGAACTGCATGCGCGGCAGAGCAGCCTCTCGGCGCTGTACCAGGGACCCGAGGTGCACGGATTCGCCACCGGGGGGATGCTGAAGGTTTACATGCTGGCGGACAGCATTACGTCCGATACCTACGGCCTGCTGCCGGTGGTGGCGTTTGGAGAGTTGCGTAATGATCGGTGGCGAATCTCGGGCGGCCTGCAGCCCGATCTTTTTGCGCCTCGCGACCCGGTGGTCATCCCCACCGTGCTGCTGGGTGGTTCCGGCAATCCCGGGACGTTTCGAGGGCAGTTGCGCGTGGAGCGATTCCTCCTGGAAGAGAAAGAACTCTCGTCCGTCCTGCAGTTCGCGTTGAGCGATCCGATCACGACAATCCTAGTCGACTCCTCCCGCCGCACCACCGAATCGAACGGCTGGCCTAACGTGGAGGCGCGTTTTGCCGTTGGCCTGGGCGAACGGGCGGAGCGAGGTGGCGGTCGTACAGAGCGTGAAGCGGAACTCGCTGTTTCGGGTGTTGTGGGGCAGGTCCGCAACACGCGGGTGGTGTTTGACCTGCAGGACCTGGAAGACCCTTCACAAGCTCGTCAGGTGATTGACGTCTGGGGCTTGGCGGTGGATGGCAAGGCGAACATCACCGATCGACTGGGGGTTGCCGGCGAATTCTTCGTGGGCGAGGCGATCGGCAACTACGCGGCGAACATCTTCCAGTCGTTCAATCCGGTGACGTTCGCTCCCATTCGCGGCAGCGGCGGCTGGGGTGAACTGTTTTGGTACCTCACCAATGCCCTGCACGTGCATACCGGGTACGGGATCGAGTCGCCCCACGAGGCTGAACTGTCGACGGAAACGGGAATCGCGCGGAATGAAACGTGGTACGCCAACTGGGTCTGGGATGTCGGGAAGAGTGTCCAGCTGAGTTTTGAAGTGGACTACCGACAGACGGAGTTTGTCAGCCTGGCGGACGGAACGGGCACGCTCTACATGGGCCAGTTCTTGTGGCGATTCTAGAAGGCCCCGCGCGCCAGGTCGCGGCGCCCCAGGCTCCCATGACTTGACGACGGTGTATCGGCCGGCGTTGGTGCTGGTCGCCGGATGTCCACGCGACCTCTAGGGCGATACGACGGCCTTCACGTTTCGTCGCCATCGCTTCGCAAGCATCGCGACTCCTCCGGCGAGCAGTCCCAGGGTGTTCGGCTCGGGTATCGAGGCCGTGGCGGCACGGGGGCTCGCTTCGTAGCCGCCCCCCTGGAAGGCCGTGACGAGGTCGCTGCTGTTGAACTCCAAGTCGCCATTCCAGTCGCCGCTGGCCCAACTGGAGTTCTCGCCCAGCAGGTCTTCATATTCGCCGCGACTGAAGACCTGCACGAGGTCGCCGCTGTTAAAGACGCCGTCGAGGTTCGAATCGCCGTAGTAGGTCTTCTTCAGGGAGACGATCCAGGATTCGCGGTCGGCGGAGTTGACCAGGCTGTCGTTGTTGAGATCGTACGTTAGCGGATTGGTACCCGCTAACGCTTGGTTGGTGAGCATGTCGAGGTCCTCGACATCCAGCAGTTGGTTGCGGTTGAAGTCGCCCGCGACGGCGGGGCGTGGCGGTTCAGGCCGCCATTTGCCGTTGGCAAGCATCTGAATGCGCTCGGGCGGCAGAACCTCGTTCCACAGGGCGACGTCGTCGATCAAGCCATCGAATGCCTCTCCCCCCAACGTGCGGCTGCCAATGTACATGTAGCCCGTGGGTGTGGCGGTGAACGGCATGGGATCGCCAACCTGCTTGCCATCGCCAAAGATGGTCATCTGCTGGCCGTCGGCAACGTAGGCCACGTGCGTCCACTGTTCCAGGTTCGGCGTGTACTCGGACGTCACCCAGGCGCTTGCAGGCGAGAAGAACGACAGTTGGCTCGATCCGTTCGCGTCGGGATAGACGTTGATGGCAGTCTCGAACGAATCGTTCTGCCGGCTCGTCAATCGCTCGAACGCACAGCACTGCCCTCGGTCAAAAAGGAACATGCTGAGGGTGAAAATGTTCGAGTTGAGGCTCGGGTTCGCCTTGACGCGGACCCGGTGTGAGTTGGCGGAGAAATTGATCGACTGGCCGCTGCCTGTCGCCGCGGGATGGCGATCGTCGTACACCGCTCCGAACAGAGTGCCGTCGTTGCCTTTGCCGGAGTGGTCGAGCACATCGCCATCGAAGGTCCACCAGCCGACCAGTTCCGCGCGGCAAGTTTCAGGCCAGGCCAGCAGCACGAGCAGGAGGCCAACGCGGACGACTCGTGCGATCCTGTGAATGCTGGGACCAATGACGTGTCGCGAAGTAAGCATGATTCGAGCCTCCAATGAGGTTCCGCGTTCTCGAGCGGCAAGCTGCAGCCTGGGGGAGAACCCGAGGCCCCGGGTAGTGTGGGTGATCAGTCGGCGCCGGTCAAGAGTGCGAGGCTTCGGGAACCTGAGGCCGCGCGGCCCCAGTGCTTCCTGCGCGTCAATCCAACGAAACGTGGAAGGCAGCTCACTGTGTCTTCAATCGTCCAGAACGTCCCGTTACGATGAGTTGAGGCGTGGCCACGTCGGGAGACATGGGGAGTTGGAAGCGTGGGGAACTGTGAGGGAGCCCGAGGGGAGTGGAGAATGAGGATGGGCCGAAATCGTTTGCACGTTGCCGGTGATCCGATTGATCGTCCGGTCTGCCAGGCGGCGAACCTTGGGTTCCACGGACCTGGGAGATGGGCGTGGAGTGCAAACGTTGGCCGTTGTTTCACGCGTGGATCATGATTGTCGGTGAGCCTACTCGTGAGCAAACCGAATCCAGCATGGGGAACGAGATGAGAGCGACGAGATGAGCTCGATGAGGTATTGGCGCAAGGGAGTCCTGGCGGGACTGCTCGGCTGTTTTTCGCTGGGAATCGCTTCCCATGCGATTGCCCAGGTGGAAGATCCGCTGCCGCCTCTTGCGAAGGGAAGTGTGGAACTGCGGTTGCAGTTGTTCACGGCGGGAATGCCTGTTCAGCAGAAGTTTGTGACGCCGGTATTCACCCAACAGGTGGGGCCCACCGACCTCGATGCGATTCCCGGCACGGCGGATGTGGTGGTGACGACCTATGGGGGCTTCGCTTATCGAATCGGACCCGATGGCGTTCGTCCTGCGGAGCCGTTCCTGGACCTGGGAACTCCCGCGAGTCCCAGTCACAGCGCGAACTTCGAGTTCGGCTTCGCGCACGGGTTCACGGCCATCGCATTTCACCCGCGATTCACGGATCCCCAGCATCCCGGATATCGGAAGTTCTATACGCTGGAGGCGGAACGCAAGGGGGCGGGCACTGCGGACTTCAGTGAGTCGATCGTACCCGGCCACGATCACCAGGAAGCACTATACGAGTATCGCCTGCCCACAGAGGCAGGAGCGACCTGCGCCACTGCATGCGTTGCCTCGAAACGTGAACTGCTGCGCGTCACGCAGCCCGGTTGGCATCACAACCTGGGCGACTTGGCCTTTGATGCCGCCGGGTTGCTCTACATCAGTTCCGGTGATGGCAGCACGGCTGGCTTCACGGAGCCCTTTATGTCGGACAATTCCCAGGTGCTCACCAACGTGTTCGGCAAGGTCCTGCGCATCGACCCGCTGGGCAGCAACAGCGTGAACGGCCGTTACGGAGTACCTGCGGACAATCCGTTCGTGGACGGATCCGGGCCAATGGTAGATGAGATTTACGCGTATGGCCTCCGCAATCCGTATCGGCTGGAGTTCGATCCCGCCGATGGACGTCTCTACGCTTCCGAGACGGGCGAGTTGAAGATCGACAGCGTGGAGAGGCTTGGCAAGGGTACCAACCATGGCTGGAACAGGATGGAGGGAACATTCCTGTATGATCGCGCCAGCAAATGGATCTTCGAGGATGTGGACGCGGACGGCAACGGCCGCGGGGACACGGCGGAGGCCATGGGCTACGTGGACCCGGTGTTGCAGTACGATCGCAGCAACGGAATCGCCGTGGTGGGGGCGGTGCCGTATGCGGGCGAGTTCGTGCCGGGGTTGTCCGGACAGGTGGTGTTCGCGGATTTCACGGGACGGTT
>JBIIEC010000398.1:0-5578 GCA_044238045.1 Pirellulaceae bacterium
GTCAGGATTCCAGTTGTCGAAATCCTGCTCTGCGACGAATGCGGTCCATACGCGCGGCGGCGCGAAGCGACTCAGCGACGAAGGTGCCAATGACATGGCAGTCTCCACTGCTCCTGTAGTCCATTCGCGCGAACCGCGCTGCCGGAAGAGTATTCGTTGTCGTCGAATCTTCGAATGAATTGGCGAAAAATGCGGCGCGGCCGCGTACCGGATCGAAGACCCGCTCGGACATTGGGAAGAGCGTTCACCGACGATGTTTGTGAAGTTCGCCGAGATGGATGCGTTTTGCGTCGCGGGATGCCAAGGGGCTTGAACATTGGCGGACGCCGGATGATAACAGCGTGCCGCGCGGCGGCGTTCGGGGCGAGTCCGTGAACGACGTGTGTGGCAGGGTGGCTCGGGGGGAAGTGTGTCCTGCTATCGGGGGCCTGTTCAAGCAGGGGCGGATGTGGAACGAGACAAGACGACACGAACGAGCGAAGAGTCCGGCGGTCTAGTGCGTGGTCTTGGACTGACGCAGGCCACGGCACTAAATGTCGCCAACATGGTGGGCATCGGTCCGTTCATCACCATTCCCCAGTTCCTGCAGAGCACGGGCGGTCCTCACGCGATGGTCGCCTGGGTGCTTGCGCTTTTTGTCGTGGCGTGTGATGGGTTGGTATGGAGTGAACTGGGCGCGGCGTTGCCAGGCAGCGGTGGAACCTACCATTATCTCCGCGAAATCTTCGGCCGGTATTCTTGGGGGCGTCTGGTGGCGTTCCTGTTCATCTGGCAGTTCCTCGTGACTGGTGCGTTGGAGACGGCATCCGGCTATGTGGGAGCGGCCGGATTCCTGGCCTACCTGATTCCCGGCCTGAACAGCGCTTGGCTGGGGGGACCCTTCACGGGCGAGAACTTTCTGGCAGCGGGCGTGGCGGCGGTCGTGGCGCTCGCGTTGTGCCGGAATATCACCTCGCTCGGAAAGATCACCGTCATTCTCTGCGCGGGCACGCTGCTCACCGTGGCAACCGTCATGGTCGCCGGCCTCATGAACTTCGACAGCCGGACACTTGGGCTCGGCCAGGTGCGCGTCGTCTACAGTTGGCCCTTGGTGCTGGGACTGGCGGGCAGCATGCGCGTGGCCATCTACGACTACCTGGGGTACTACAACGTCTGCCACCTGGGCGACGAGGTGCGCGATCCTGGCAAGACGATTCCGCGAGCGGTATTGATCTCGGTGGTCCTCGTGGCGGCCATCTACATGATCATGAACATTGCCATCATCGGAGTAATTCCGTGGCAGGAGGCGATGCATTCCAAGAATGTGGTGGCCGACTTCATGACGCGGATCTTTAATTCCCGCGTCGCGGCGCTCTACACGGCGTTGATCATCTGGACCGCACTGGCGGGTCTGTTTGCGATGACGTTGGGGTATTCACGCATTCCCTACGCGGCGGCGCGGAACGGCGATTTCTTTGGCGTCTTTGGCAAGTTGCATCCGACCGGGCACTACCCTCATGTATCGTTGCTGTTCTTTGGTGCGATCGTAGTCGCCTGCTGTTTTCTGCAGTTGCAGGTGCTGGTCGAGGCGGCAGTGACGATCCGGATTCCCATGCAGTTCATGAGCCAGATCCTTGCCCTGCATGTGCTTCGCAAGTCCCGGCCGGACGTCCGGATGCCCTTCCGGATGTGGCTCTACCCGATACCGTCGCTGGTGGCGATGGCCGGTTGGGCGTTCCTGCTGGTGACTTCGAGCCGAACGCAGTTGCTGGTCGTGTTTCTGGTTTTTGTAACGGGATGCGTGGCCTTCGCGCTGTGGTCGCTGCGTGGCAAGTCCGCTCGGATGGCCTGAGCGAATCAGGCCGAGGGTCGAGGACGAGCGTTGGGTGATTTCATCGACCGCTGTCCTGCAGTTCCAGGAGCATGCTGCGGCGGACGCTGTCGACATCGGATCCTTCATAGAACCGCAACTGGCCGCGGACCTTGACGAGTTGGCCCGGCGCGGCATCGGGCAGCACTGGGTCGGAGTGCAGGCAGGGGCAGGGCGGATTGCCCCATGCTCGACCGCATTCTTGGAAAGCAAGCAGGACGTAACGCTGGCCATCGCGTGAACGAGCGGCGGCGATCGGCTTGTCGTAGTGGTTGCGGTCCTGGTTCTGTTCATTGAAGCCGGCAGCGCCCTTCAACATCAGGCAGATCTGGGTTCGCAGTCCAGTGAGGCTTTCGCTCGTGCCGTTGCGCAGCCACAGTTCCATGTCGGCGCCGTCCTTGACTGGTACGACGGTTGCTCCAAACTGGATCTGGTTGGGAAGTGTCCATTCCGACTGGAGGCTTCCGTCCTCTTTGCGCTTCCAGTCGAGATTGGGAATGATGGCGTTCTGCTGATCCCAGATCGTGGGAATGTGGGTGTGCGCGAGGTAGGTCAGTCCCAGGTTGCTGAAGATGGCCTCGGGTAGGTCGAGCACGAAGTAGCCGCCTTCGTTCCAGGGGGCAATGAACGAGACTTTGGTTCCGCGCTGGGGATCCAATGCGCCATCGAGAAACCCGATGCGCGGATGTCGTCCTCCGGGATAGGGAAGCACGCGTACGCGTTCTTGCGAATCGCGACGAGTGTTGCTGGAATCGTCCAGTTTCCACTCGGCGGCGCGATCCGCCGTTTCGGCTTCGCTCCACCCAAGCACGGCAGCGGCCTCGGCGGTCGTGTATCGGTGGTGCACGAGCATGTTTTCCAGCCAGTAGCGTGCATCGCGGCGTGAGGCTTCCATCTCGAGGGGCAGGGGAAGGTCTTGGGCATCGCGCGGTGGTTGGCGGCGTTCCAGCAGCGGATCATTCGGCAGGTGGTTGCGATCGATGTAGGGTTCCAGGTCGCGGATGGCGATGCAACGGCAGCCTTGTTCCTTGAGCCACGTCATGTACTCGCGAAATCGTTCGGGCGGTGTATGAACCCACGGATGCGCGATATCGGGGACTCCGTGGAACTGCAGCACGACGGCTTGGCCTTCGGTGGCGAGGGCTACCACTTTCTTGAAATGATCCATGGTCCAAAACGGATAGGCGTCGCCCGTGGTGGGAATCAGCAGCGGGTGGTGGCGCGTGGGATCGTAGGTTGGACCGATGTCCAGCGTACCGTATTGGGCTTCGGGCGAGCCGCCACGGCGCGCGAACTGGTAACCGAGTCGTTGCAATAAGGTCACCGTTTCGGGGCCGAACGCATTGCCGCAGTAGCCGAAGTTGACCGGGCGCGGGATGGGCGGTTGGGCGGTGTGCAGTTGGCGATCCACCAGCGCCAGTTCGCCGGCCAGTCGAGCCGCGTTTCGCGGGCTGGAGAAATCGTCATGCGTCCAGCTATGGTTGCCGATTTCAAATCCCATTTCGTGGATCTCGGCCACTTCCTGCCAGTTGAGAAAGTTCTCCTGGTCGCTCATCCACCGCTGGGTGATGTAGAACGTGGCGTTGAAGCCGAGTTCCTTGAGCAGCGGCGCGACGTACGCTCGGTGGGACTTGACGGAATCGTCGAAGGTGAGGACCACGGTCTTGGCCGGGATGCGTTCGATGGCGGCGAGAGGCTGGTGTGTCATGGCAACCAGGGACAACGCAAGGCCGACTAGCAGCAGGGAGGGGCGGAAGCTGCGGTAATGGAAGCAGTGACAGGGGTTAGTCATCGCGCGAGTCCTGATGAGGCGGAAGGGATGGGCGTCGCTAGAGCGATTCAAAGGTGCATGGGGACGGGTTGCTCGTCATTGCCGTCCTCTCGGACGGTGATGGCTACCTGGATCGAGTTACCGGCCCTGCGTACATGGCTCGCACGGTGGCTCGCCAAGAGTGCGGTGTGCCGCGCTCGGACACGGTGGCGACCACCAGCATAGAGGCCAGGGCGAACAGCCGGTTCTGGTGGGCGAGGGAGTTCATGCTCGATAGCTTAACGGTCGGGCCGGGGGCGTCTCAACCGGTTGAGTGTTGAAGTCGTGAAGATGGCTGGGGAGTCTCCTGGAGGCCCCAACGGAACCGGCGTCGCACCACGTGGGGCCGTTTCCGGTGATGCTCGCCTAACCGTCGATTGCGAATCTGGCGTGTGCTCGAAGGGACGTCGCGAGTTGTGCTGGCCGCATTTGCCTGTGCCGTGGGGCCTCTGGAAGCGATCCGGGCAACGAGTGCGTGTGGGAATCAGAGTTCGAATCACTTTTCGACGCGATTGCAAGTTGGCTAGGCGGTGCTGCCTTGGGAGGGAAGTCGCTGCGTCGTCTGCGAGGTCGTTGTAAAGGGTCGCTGGATCTTGGATACTCTACCGATTGGCGGAGAAACGTGTGCCAATGAGTGGGTTTGTTGTTGCAATTCGTGAAATCGAGGTGTTCTATGCGTTCGTTGCGAATGATCGCCATGTGGTGTCTGTTGCTCGCTGCGGCGGGACCGTCTCTTGCCGAGGAGTCGGCCGCTGACGCGAAATTGCGGGAGGAGTTGACCGCTCTGGAGAAAGGCAGTTGGGAGGCGAGCATGAAGGATGACAAGCAATTCTTCATGACCTTCCTTGCTCCGGAATCGAAGTTCTTTCTGGCGGATGGTTCGGTGATTGGCCGGGACCAGGTGATCAAGAATCTCGATGATTTCCACCTGGTGAAGTACACCATGGGAAAGACGTCCCTGCTGCGCGTCAATGAAGACGCCGCCATGATCATGTATACAGCTTCTTATGAGGGAGTGCATAAGGGGAAGCAAGAGAGCTACCCTGAAGTGGAGTCGTCGTCGTTGTATGTGCGGCGTGGCGGAAAGTGGCTTGAGATTTTCTACCAGGAGACGGTGAAGGTGGCACCCCCAACAGGGGCGGCCCTCGAGCCGAAGAAATAGCCGGATGAGCAAGGCTTCGTTGCCTGGTTGGCTCTTCTTGACGGCTCGCTTCGGGGCTTTTGTTGGCTGGTTTTGTGTTGCGGAGGATGATTCGCGAAGACTACCCAGAGCAGCGGTCGCCTGGATGCGTTAGTGCCAGTGGACGCTTCAAGTGGTTGGTTCTCAAACCAACGTCGCACCACTGAAAGTCGCCTCGGTTGAGTTATAGCCCGAATCTGCTGCTGAATCGCCCGCCTTCGACAAGCGTCAATCAGGGCCTGGGTAGGGGCGTCAACTGTCTGCCAATGCAATCGCATGTCGAGAAGCGATTCGCAAGTTGCGCGAAACAAGTTGGCGGATCTCGCTCGTACGTAACGCGCGCTTGGAATATTTCGCGTGCAAAGTAAATGGGTGTCCTGCGAAACTAACGCACTTCAGGGTGGCCCTGGGATACGATGTGATGAGAGCGCTCTTAATCGTGGACGTTCAAAACGACTTCTGTCCGGGCGGAATGCTGGCTGTCCCGGGAGGGCATGAAGTCGTAGGCGTCCTTAACGACCTCCAGCGTCACTTCGATCTGGTGGTGGCCACTCAGGACTGGCATCCCGCTCACCATGGCAGCTTTGCCGACAACCATGCAGGGCGGAAAGTTGGCGACGTCATCGATCTGGCTGGCTTGTCCCAGATTCTGTGGCCTGTCCATTGTGTGCAGGGCACGGCGGGGGCGGAGTTGCACCCGGGCCTCAATCGGTCCCGAATTGCTCGCATCGTTCGCAAG
>JBIIEC010000399.1:0-5565 GCA_044238045.1 Pirellulaceae bacterium
GCCTCGCCACATACCAGAGCCGCGTCATGATCGCATCGCGGGTTTCGCCCAACACAGCTTGGGAGGAGACGGAGAAGATCATGCGGTAGGTCACCGAGAAGTCCGCGTAGTTCACGGTCCGCACCAGCGGGCCGGGATCAGCCAGCACTCCCGGAGTCGACCGAAGGAGATCCAGCAGGATCTCCTTCACGCGGTTGGGGGCGTCATCGTAGCTGAAACCGATCTCCAAGACGTCGGTACGGACATCGGTGGGCCGGGAGAGGTTGCTGAAGGCGCTCTTGTACAGCGAGACGTTCGGGACGATGTACAGTTCGCGTGTCGGCGTCTCGATGTGCACCGATCGCCAGTTGATCTCGATGACACGCCCCGTGACCGAATCGGCGATGATCCAGTCGCCCACGTTGAGCGGTCGCTCGAACAGCAGCATGAGTCCGGAGACGATGTTGCCGAGCGGCTCTTGCAGGGCGAGACCGATGACGACCGACCCGACGCCCAGCGCCGTCAACGCGCCGCTGACTTCCCTTCCCCAGACCTGCGAGTAGATCACCATGCCGCCAACGGCGACGAGCACCGCGCGCACGAGGTCCCGGAAGAGCTTCGGCACGCGTTCGCGCACCGTGTCTCGACGTGCCAGTCCAAAGATCAGCTCGTTGATGACGCCCAACAGCGTGTACAGCAGCAGGACCCAGAAGATCGATTCCACGATCCGCGACCACGTCCGGTCGGCCGGCATTTCCAGGACATAACGCACGAACAGAACCAGCGCCAGGCTGGGCACGACCAGCGTCCGCAGATGGCGCAGCGTGCGCGCCATCGGAGTATCCCGGCCTTGGCTGCGATTGACCAGTTCGTTCAGCAGCACCAGAGCGACGGGGAAACCGATGGCCAGCAGGATGGTGGGCCAGAAGTTGGAGAGGCCGACGTCGGGAAGACCGTTCATGATTTGACCACCTCCCAGGCCTCCAGCGACTGCTTGCCGCCCAGGTCGACCGTGACCGGCCCTCGCAGTGGGAACCGATCCCCGACACGTTCCCGCATGGGGCCCGTGAGGCGGATGGCGGTCGTGTCGCTCACGGCAAGCTTCTTGGCGATGGTGACCGTGTCACCCCAGAGGTCGTAGAGGAACTTACGCCGTCCCACGACTCCGCCGACGACCGGGCCCGAGTTGACGCCCACGGCCAGATGCAGTTGTGCCTTGTAGTCGCGATCAAAAATGTCGACAATCCGGCCCATCTCCTGGGCGAACTGGATCACTCGGCTCGCGTGGTCGGGGCGAGCGACCGAGAGCCCGCAGACGGCCAGGTAGCTGCCACCGATCGTCTTGACCTTCTCGATTCCCAGCTTTTCCGCCGCTTCATCGAAAGTGGCGATCAGGTCGCCAAGCACGGACAAGGCCTTGGCCTCGCCTACCTTTGTCCCGAACTCTTCCATGCCGATAATTTCGGCGAAGAGCACCGAGACATCGGCGAACTGACGGCTGGCCCGTTCGTCTCCTTCGCGCCGCTGTTCCACGGCCGAGGCGGGCAGGATGCTCAGGAGCAGGTCCTGGTTCTCCTGCACCTGGTGTTCGAGCTGCTCGCGCTGGGTGCGGATGTTGTCCACCATCTCATTGAAGACGCGTCCCAGCTGGCCGAACTCATCGTGGGAGTGTGCATCGACGCTGACGGAGGTATCGCCGGCTCCCAGCCGACGGGCGGCTTCCGCGAGTCGGCGAAGCGGACTGGTCAGCAGGCTGGAGAAGACCAGGGCCAGCAGCGTCACGGCCAGCGCCGTCGCACTGCCGGCAATCAGCACTCGTCGACCGAACTGCCGGATCGGCTCTTCCGCCTCCTGCTTGTCGAATTCAGCCAGAACGCCCCACCGCAGCGAATCCAGTTCCAGCGGACCGTACGAGCTCAAGACGGGCACGCCGCGGTAGTCCAGGGTCTCCATCATGCCCGAGCGACCCTGCAATGCTTCTCGCGCGCTCGCCGACGGTACCGGCAGCACGCAGAGCACGTTGCCCTGCCGCTTGATCTGGTCCACGATCTTGGTGGCCACTCCCTGGTCACGCAGCAACCCAAGGAACTGCTCGGGATTCTCGTACATGTTGCGGGATCGGCTGCGCATCGTCAGGTCCGGGCCCACCAGGTAGCACTCTCCCGTCTTGCCGAATCCCTCGCTCTCCCATTGGAAATTGCCGGTCAGCACTTCGGTGAACTTGTCGATCGGGAATTGCAGCGCGAGGATGCCAATCATCTTGGGGCCGTCAAAGATCGGACTGAGCGCGAAGCCCATCGGCTTGCCCAGGCTCGGGCGGTAGGCCTCGAAGTCGACAATCCGGAAGTCGTCCCGGTCGCGCTGGCCGCGGATCGAGCGGACCTTCGTGCCCAGCAGCGTGTCGGCATACGGACCCGACTCCAGATTGGTCGCGAATTCGGATGTCTTCTGGTACGAGTAGACGATATCCAGCGTGTCCGCGTCGATCAGCATCAGGTCTTCGAAAGCGAAGATCTCCACGATGCGCTTCATGCCGGGATGAAAGCGAGCGTGGACGCGACCGTAGGAGGATTTGTCGCTTGGCTGTTCGTCGAGGTCACCTTTCTGGCCGTACGCATGGGTATTCTTGACGAGATACTGGTACTGGAGGAAACGTTCAGCGGGGCCGGCGGGCAGATACTGTTCGAGCACGGGGGAGACGCCGAGCTGGTTGGCCAGTGGCGCCAGAAACTGGTTGGTGTAGAACGCGCGGATCTCCGCCAGTTGTTCCTCGCTGGCCGTCTGGTTGCCCAGTTCTCGAAAGGCCTGGCGGAAGGCGCGGGTGCTCTCCTGGACGACCAAACTGTCGGAGAGCGAGATCACCTGGTCGCGTAGCGAGCTGAGCATCGCCTGCAGCGTGGTCGTCTTGGCCACGCGCATGCCGTTCAACTGGTTCTCGATGCTACGGCGCATGGCGGTCTTGCCCGACGCATAGCCAATCCACACCATGACGGCGATCGAGAACAGGCTCACGGCCAGCAGGAGCAGGATCAACTTGGACTGGATACTGAGTCGGCTCAAGCCTGGCATGGCGGCACGGTCTCCCAGGGAACAGTTTCGGCGGAGGCAAGCGGGCCGTGAGTCCGGCGTGAGTCCGAATTCCGGCGGTCCCCCAGTATAGCTTCCCGTGAAGCGGTCGATCAGGCGAAATGGAGCCCGCGGCCAGACCCTCTCATGGGGCCGGTGACTCCGAGGATGGAACTCCCGGGATGCGGAAGAAGTAGACCCTGGAGCGGGCGTCGGTGGTGCTTTCCGGCGCGACCTGATCGGTCACGGTGCCGACCAGGTTGCCCTCGTCGGTGGTCCAGCGGTATCCGCCGATGGAATAGAGTGACAGTCGCGTGTCACTGCGGGCATGGTCCCGCCACGTCTGGCCTCCATCGTCGCTTCGCAAGGCCGCCAGGTGGCCGTTGTCGTTTCCGACCACATACAGGCGACGGGAATTCTTGCGGTCGGCGACGAAGTAGCCATCGAGGCCCTGCAGGCGGATCGAGCTGCCTCGCAGCTCGGGCTGGCGGTCGAACTCCTTGCGACCCGTGGCTAGATCGTAACGCACCAGATGTTGACGCGGCGGCTGGCCCTGGGCCAGGTACAGCCCATGCCACTTGCCGCCACGGGCCAGGCTGCTGGAGAGCCAGGTGTGCACCTCGAACTCGTCGTCCAAGCTGACACGCGTCGCAGGCCCGGTATCGTCGGCGACGATCGGCAGTTCCAGCGGACGGCCTTCCATGGTGCGGAACGTCGCGCCGCCATCGGTGGAAAGGATGTGGTGGATGTCCCAATACAGGTAGACGCCGTGCTTCTGCGTGGTCCAGGACAGGTGCAGCCAACCCTGCTCATCCAGGGCCAGTTGTGGATACTGGAGGATGGCGTTGGGGCCTTCCTTGAGCAGCGTCACGGAATCGACCAAGGTGCCGTCTGTTCGGAGGCGGTGGAAGGTGTTGTTGTGCGAGAAGAAGTAGATCTGGTCGCGCGGTTCGTCCAGCATCGCCGCGTACTTGCCCGCGGCCGCGTGCGGGATCTGCGTCGTGGTCCGACCGGATGCATCGCGTGCAGCACCGTGGGGCCAGCGATCCAGGAAGGCCGCCTGGCTGGGGAAGTCGACCCGGATCAAGAATAGATGGCCCTCGTCGTTGATCTCCAGCACCGGCGGGTTGGTGCCGAGCGTCTCCTCGCACATCACTTGAAACGTTTCGCCGCCATCGTCGCTCCGCGAAAGCCGCCACGTCTGGGCCGTGTATTCTTCGTTCCGCGTTCGCAGGTGCGTCGTGTACACGTCGCGGCCGCGCACCACCACTTTCTGGTTGTGGCTCTGGAAGGTCGCGTAATGGATGACACCTTCGTCCAGCAACGTTAGACGCACCGGGGCGATCTCCACCGCATGCGAGCGTTTGCTTCCGAGCACGAAACACGGAAGCAGGTTGCTGCTCAAAAGGGCAACCAGCAGAACGGCTGGCGATGAGAGGGAGCGACGCCGCTGGTTGCGAGGGCCAGGGAACGACCACGCATGTGCCCGCGTCGGTTTCCGGGCGATCGGGCAGGGCTTCGGCATGGGGATCCTCCAGAGGCAACGGTCGCCGGCGGTCGCACCCGGCCCAGACAGCAAGGCCAGCGGGCCGGGGCGATCTGGCCCAAAAAAACCAGGCGACCGGATGCCGGCCGCCTGGCTGGGTTGTCATCGTTCCGCCGCACAGGGCGGAGCCAACAGGACTCACGAACCGTTACTGGCCCGAACCGGGATTCGACATCACCGATTCCATGACGCGCTCCAGGTTGAAGCTGCCCGGCTTCTGACGAGGCGGGAACTCGCGGAAGCTCTGCAGCCACTGGCCGACATACGCGCCCGCCGGAGCGATTGCAAACATGTGCTCCAGGTACCAGCGCTGGTAGTCCATGCCGATATCGGTCGCCAGTTCGAACGGATCCATGCGGAGGTTGGTCAGCAGCGGCGCTCGCAGCACCTCGAAGGGTTCCTGCCAGACATGCATGCCGTGCGCGTTTTGTCGCAGGAAGGTGACCTTCCAGTTCTCGTAACGCAGGGCGGCTACGCTGCCGTCGTCCGTCCAGTAGATGAACTCCTTGCGCGGCCAGGCGGCTTCGCCCTTCAGCGCCGGGATCAGGTTGTAACCGTCGAGGTGCACTTTGTAGGTGCGGTCACCCACCTTGCGGCCCTTGAGGAGATCTTCCTTGACGGTCGTGTCGCCGGCGGCGGCGAGCAGCGTCGTCAGCATGTCCTCATGCGCGCCCACGTCGTTGATGACCGTGCCCGGCTTGATAACGCCCGGCCAGCGGATCGCGCACGGCACGCGGTAACCGCCCTCCCACTGCGTGTTCTTCTCGCCGCGGAACATGGTCGTGCCGCCGTCCGGCCACGTGAAGGCCTCGGCGCCGTTGTCCGTCGAGTACATGATGATCGTGTTCTCATCCAGGCCCAACTCCTTGAGCTTGGCAAGCAACTCGCCGATCTGACGGTCGTGCTCCACCATGCCGTCCGCATAGATGCCCAGTCCCGTCTTGCCCGCCACGCCTTCCTTCAGGTGCGTGAAG
>JBIIEC010000400.1:0-5556 GCA_044238045.1 Pirellulaceae bacterium
TGGAGCAGACGGGCGTGAATGCGGGCGGAGTTGCCGCAGGCGCGACGCAGTCGACGGCGGAGTCGGCGCTCATCACCGAGGCCATCCTGGGAGCGGACACGCGTTCGCCGAACGGAGGACTCGGGCTCGTGCGCGTCTCCGCCATCAGCCGCGACGATGCCACGCGCGTGAAGGCGATCGCGGGAACTGGCGGACTGTTCAGCGGCTTCGGTACCACGGGCGACGTGGTCGATACGACCCGCACCACGGCCTCGCTGCTCGGCGGAACCATTGAGGCCGAAACGGTCGACCTGTCCGCTTTTCGACATCATCGCTACGACCTGGATGTCAGCTCCGTCAACGTAGGCGTCGGAGCCGGTGTCGGCGCTACTCTCGCGCGGCTCAAGAGCAATGCCGACGTCGCCGTGAACGTCAGTGACGGCCTGAAAATCGTCGCGAAAGATACCGTGACGCTTCGCACGCACAATACACTGCAGCAGTTCGAGAATGGATACACGGTGGATGGCGGCGGCGGATCGCTGCTGTTCAATGGGCTGGCGACCTCCAGTTCCGCGGACGTACAGGCGAGTTCGAAGATCAACCTCGGACATCGGGTCTCCATCCAGTCCGGCGTGGATGCGTACGGTCGCCGAGGTGGCATCCATATCCTGCCCGACATTTCACTGACGACGAATGACAGTGTGATCGTAAGGAACCTGGGGTTGCTCAGCAGTTCTTCCACAACTGCATCCAGCGTGAAGGCGACACTCGCGCCCCAGGTGCTGCTCGGGAACCAGGTGGAACTGTCGACTCGTGGCGACCTGAGTGTCGGGACAACGGCGTTCGTCCAGACGCGGAGCAGGACCGATGGCTGGGGCGGTGGGCTCATCGCCTCGGGGATAGCGACGTCCGCCAGCGGCAACGTCACCGTGGACCAGGCGATTCAGGTGGGCGAGCAAGCTGTGTTCCGCGCGGATGGGACCCTGAGCGTCACAACGGGAGCTGATCCGACAGGTGGCAGCTCGACGGTCCTGGGCATGGACACGGACGCGCACGCGGCCGTACGCTCGCTGGTGGCCGTGCCTTCTGCGTCGGCCAGCAGCCGGCTGGTGAATGCCAGCCGACTGGTGTTCGGGGCAGGAGCGAATGTCACGAGCGGCATGAACATGTACTTGGCTGCGCAAGCGAACAAGCCGGAGACCAAGGCGACGGGGCTGGCCGAGGGATACCAGGTGGGCTTCATTCGCACGACCAGCGGAACGTCGTTCACGGATCCGAAGACGGATTCGCAGATGCAACTCCGGGGCACGTTCACCGCGGGACGCGACAACGCCGTGGAGATCCTGGTGCCGCGCGGCCGTCCCGAGGCGATCACCGCGACTCCGAGCACTCTGGGCGACCAAGCCGTGTCGTGGACCATCGACCCGCAGTTCCGCGCGCAGGAATATGTCCAGCAGAAGTTCACGGCGGATGTTGCGCAGGTGCTGGTCCAGGGCCTTTCGCAGACACCCGTTCAGGCCATTACGCTGGGGCCCCTTCGTGTCAGCGGCGGATCCGTCGACATTGCGGCGGACACGTTGTTGTCGGGTGATGCGACAATCACGGCGAAGGTCGGACGGATACGCGTTCGCAACGAAAGTGCGGCTTATCTCATCACGGGGCCGATGTCCATCGCCAACGTGGAGGGCGGCCAGGTGCGCCTCCGCCGCTCGAACGCCGTCGACAGCATCGCGGCGCCGTCCACGTGGAAGATCAACCGTGAAGATGCGGTGGCGACGCTGGCTATCGAGCAGTTGTTCGAAGGAGCGGTGGGGGCGTCTAGCTACGGACCGGCCGTACTGCTGGACGGCGCGGTCCAGAATCTGGGGGGCAATGTCTCGATCAAGAACGTCAGCGGCTCCTTCGGGCAGCGCAACACGATTGCTGCGAAGAAGATCGAGATGCACATTCCAAACGGGGTGACGGTGATCGACATACCCACCCGGGACTGGCATCTCGCCACCGTTCCGCCAGTGACCGCCGATCGCAGTTTCGCCATGCTCTGGCCCGGCGGGAATCCGCGGACATCCGTGCTGAAAGCGGACCAGGCCGTGATGTACGCCATCAATGCGATGAGCCAGTTTCGCAAGCCGGAGTTGGCGGACGATTCGGATGGGGCGCTGGAGGACCGGGTCTATGGAAGGATTGATGAGAACCGCGAATCCTACAGTTTCTTTGGCGGCAGCGTTCCCTGGTCTTCGTATGGGCGGGACAGCCATGACGAGAACGCCCGTATCTCGCGCGACGCGCGGCCGGACCAGGTGTTCAAGGCGCGTCGCTTCGGCGTCACCGATCGCGCGGCCAGCGGTTGGCTGCCCGCGCTGCAGCCCTTGCCGACGACGTACTCCAGCCTTCTGCGTGCCGAGCAGGAGGCGGCGACGTCCCTCTTCGGCGATGTGGTCGTGATCAACGCGCGGACCGTGAATATTAACGCGGAGATCCAAGCGGGACGCGATTCAAGCGGGAGCGATTCGGTGATCCTTCCTGCGGAACTGGACGCCGACCTGCGCGACTACCAGGCTCGCTATCGCCAGGGGCTTGTCGTGCAGGCCGAATATCGGATTCCTGCCGGTCGCCTGCGAAGGAACGCCGAGCAGGATCGCTTGATTGGAGCGACGTTCGATGCGCGGAGTGGCCAGATTCGCCTGGATGAAGCGGCTTCCACAAGTGGCAAGCTGGTGTCGATCACGGGACGCATCATCAACACCAATGCCAACTCGCTGGCGGGCAAGATCCACTTGCGGGGTGGCTCCGGGGATATCACCGTCCGCAACGAGACGTCATGGCCTCTGGTGACGGGGAACCTGTACACGGGAGGCACCGGACATAAATCGGTGATCAGCATCAACGACCTGCTGGTGGAGGATCGCGAACGGCAGCAGACCGCTTATGCGTACGATGGCAAGGACATTCTTGTCTACCAAGGGCCCGCGGGTGAGGACCTGACGGAGGGGACGCCGATCCAGCGCGTGGTAAACCAGGATACCACCGCCTACCAGCCCCAGGCGGATGTGCGCTGGCAGTGGATTTTGGAAGCCAAGCTGTCGCGCGATGTCAACTTCGACTTCAATCGCTGGACGGGAATCGACTTCAGTCCGTGGCGGTTCGACTACCCCGCGGGACAGGCGGACACGCCTTGGCGATTTGTCGATGGCGACGCCACGTCGGGCAGTATCGTGAAGCTGAACACGAACCAGACGTTCCGCCAGGAGCTGTCGGCCTCGTGGGCGAACGAGGCTCGTCTTGTCCAACCTTACCGCAGCCAACCGGGGCCGTATGCCACGGGGATCGTGAACGACCGGGAGTTTCGCTATCCGCGCGAAGTGACCCTGCGCATGACCAACTCGCTGAAGGCCGCTTATCCGATCGGCTTGGACTTCTCGGGGACCTCGTTCGGTACGGTGCAGGTGTGGTCCCAAGGGCCACTGCTGCTCGCGGGCACTCTGCAGTCGCCGGCGGTGAAGCTGGAGTCGGCGAGTTCGATCCTGTCGATCGAGGCGAGGGGCCTGGTGGATGCGGGACGACTGGAACTGTCGGCGGTGGGCGACATCGGTTCGGTGAGCTCGCCCCTGTCCTTCCAAGGCGATCGGCTGGCCGCCACGAGCCTGTCGGGAGGCATCTACCTGCTGGCCAATCAACTCGACAAGGCGCGGAGTGTGACGCTGGAGGGCTTGGTGGCGTCCCAGGGAAAAGTCCTGGTGCAGGGTGGTGGCAGTCTGCTGGGAAAGGTCGCGAGCGATGGGGTCCATGTGAAGGCGAGGTCGGTCGAGCTGCTGTCGGCTCAAGGCTCTGTCGGGACGACCGCTCAACCGATCGTGCTGGATGCTGTTCGGGAGGGGGATGCGCGGGCGTCGCGGCTCACGGTGGATGCGATGGCCGAGGGCCCCATGCATCTGCGTCAGCTTTCCGGCGACATGCTCGTCGGACGAATCCATTCCCGCCAGGGATCGGTCCAGGTGGAGACGACGGGCAGCATCTACGATGCGGCGAGCTGGAGTATCAACGAAGCGGATATTCAGGCGCGGCTGGAATCCATGCGCGAGCTGGGCGTCACCGATCCCAACGCGTATCTGCAGGATGTGGCCACTCTTGAAACGAGCGTCACCGGCCGGTACCAGTTGTACTGGCGTCTGCGCAACGACGGCAACACCGTTGGTGGTCGACTGCAGTTGAGGGACGACGGTTTGCCGCTGTGGACCATCCGCGCTGCGGAGACGCTGCAATTGCCGAATCCGACCCACGAGCAGGTGCGGGCGTTCGCGGCCGATCTGTTCGCGCAGCAGGAGGCGTATTTCGAAGCGAATGTCGGTCCCGACTGGAAGGTACGCACGGAATTCCGCGTCTACCAGCCGGCGTTTCGGTACGTTGCGTCCACGGCGCAGGTGGAGCAGTTGCGCAAGGATCGCACGCTGAATGAAGTCGAATTAGCCTTGAAGATGGGGTTGCGCGCTTTGCAGACGGCCGACCTGGACGCTCCCTCGTCGGGCGAAGTGAATGTGCGGGGACGCGGGATCCGCATGGCGTCGGAGCACGGCAGTGTGGGCAAGATCGAGGCGCCGGTGCGAATCACGACGGAGCAGCTGGCGTCGGGAACGCTGACGCAGGAGCAGCGTCTGCAGCTGGGACTTGCAGGCCTGCCGGGCGACGCGGTGCGTGCCGCCGACGGCCTCATCCTGTCGGTGCGTCGCCCGTTGAAGGTCCAGTTGTCCGGCGGACGCCTGGACGTCGAGGCGCCGCGCGGTGTGATCGTGCTCCAGCCGGAGGGCGATCTGCGGATCGGTCGCATCCACGCCGTGGAGGGACTCGTCAGCGTGATGGCCCAGGGCAGTGTGCTTGCTGATGAGAATCCCGAAGTGGACCTGTGGTCCGACGCGGTGGGTTTCCGGGAGCCGGAGAAGTGGTCGATCGTGGGCGACACGGGCAGCTTCCTGGGCGTGGAAGGCGATCGCACGCTGCGGTTTCGCAACCAGAAGGATGTTCACTCGGCCGTCTGGTACAAGGATCCGGTATCGACCGGCAGTTTCCGGGTGAACTTCCTCTATTGGGCCGACTCCACCGATCCGCCGGGCGATGGACTCGCGTTCGTCCTCCAGACGGCTGGCACGGAGGCTCTCGGCGAACGCGGCGCGGGGCTGGGCTACGTGGGCATTCCCGGACCCAAGGTGGCCTTCCAGATCAACCTCTACGACAAGTTCGGCGAGGCGACTCGGGGCACTCACTTCGATACCAAGGGCATGGCTGGTCCTTACGAAGCGATGCCGTTCGGAATCAGCAGCAGCAGAAGCCTGCTCATGTACGTCACGCTCGAATACAATGCGGCGCTCAAGACGATGACGGCGACCATCGCGAACCAACCGAACGCGTCGGACGGGGAGTTTCGGACACGCGTCTACACGGATGTAGACCTGCGATCGCTGCTCGGTCCGGAGGCCTTCATGGGCTTCACGGCGGGGACGGGCACACGCTCCGCATGGCAGGACGTTTCGGGATTCCAGTTCCAGTCCGACTCCGGCCGGCGAGTCCATGAGGAGCAGCGGA
>JBIIEC010000057.1:0-19326 GCA_044238045.1 Pirellulaceae bacterium
TCCGGAGTTGCATCGGCCTCCACGCCTGGGGCTTGGTCCGCAGACGCCGCCCCCCCGTAACAGGCTGTCAGCAACGCCGCCAGCTTGAGAAAAGTTCGTCGTTCCGTCGCCTCACGCGCGTCCATGGATTCTCTATTCCCTTCCGTGCCAGCCTTTCGTGCGGCGAGCCACGAACGGCTCGCGTTTCCTCGACGGGGCCGACGCTGGCTGGCCTGCGGCTGGCTGATTCGCTGCGGCCGAGACCCAGCGGCTGGCCTGCTGCACACGCACCGGACCGCCACGCGGGTTTCCAAGAACCGCGCGGCGGGAGACCGCTCGAGGTCCGGCAAGCCGGGCCGAAGAGGCGTCTACTAGGTGAGATTCCACGGCGAACGCATGTCGGGCTTCAGCAGCTTGTTGGCTTCTTCGTCGCCGATCACCACTTCGTTCACCGGGTCCCACTGGAGCGACCGGCCCAGCTTCATCGCGATATTGTTCAGGTGGCAGATCGTGGCCGTGCGATGGCCCACCTCGGCCGAAGCCATGGGCTCCTGCCGCGAACGAACGCAGTCGATGAAATTTCGATGGTGGCCCGGACTGCGGCCCAGGCTGACTTCACCCTCCTGTAGTTGCGATTCCAGGATCCGCGGATCGCTGGCCTCGACCAGCGGATCGTGCACGTGGATGAAGATCCAGCCCTCGTCGCCTTCGAACTTCACGCCGCGGGGCCCGGCCGTGGAGCCGATCATCTTGAGGCCGTCGGCATAGATGTTCACGAACACATAGTCCATGAAGGCGTCGAAGAGCCCGCTGGCGTTGCGGGAACCCCGGGCGATGTATTCGACCGGCCCCGTGTTGTCTTTGTCGGCACCCAGCTGCGCGAGGTCGATGACATGCGCGCCGCGATCGGTCATCTCGCCACCGCCATACGCCAGGATGAACCGCCACCAGAAGTGGCACCGCTTTTCGGTGTAGGGAACCACCGGCGTATGGCCCAGCCACATGTCCCAGTCCAGCGACTCCGGAATCGGCATCTCCGGCGCCGGCTCCAGCCACTGCTTCACCTGCAGGTGGTGCTGGTCGGTGGTGGGCAGGTTGATGCGGATCGTGTGCAGCTTGCCGATGCGTCCGTTACGCACCAGTTCGCAGGCCATGCGGCGGGTGTCGCCCGATCGTTCGTGGCTGCCCGTCTGCACGATGCGATTGTTCAAGGCGGCAGCTCGGCAGATCGCGCGACCCTCGTAGACCGAGTTGCTCAGCGGCTTCTCGCAGTACACATCCTTGCCGCCCTGCAGGGCCGCCACGGTTGCCACCGCATGCCAGTGGTCCGGCGTGGAGACGCAGATGGCGTCCAGCCCCGGGTGCGCCGCCAGTTCGCGGTAGTCGTGGATGGCCTTGCAGTCCTGGTTGCCATACCGCTCATTCACCATGCTGCTTGCGGCATCCTGGTGCTTGGAATCGACGTCGCAGACGGCAAGCACCTGGCAGTCGGTGAAGCCCAGGAACTGCTCCATGTTGTGCCGACCCTTGCCGCCGGTGCCGATGAAGCCCATCTGGATGCGTTCGCTGGGAGCGACACGACCGTCGCGTCCCAAGGCACTCGCCGGGATGATCGTCGGCAGGCCAAACACGGTCGCGGCCAGGGAACTTGTCTTGAGAAAATCGCGGCGCGATGCAGCGGCACGTTTCGCCATCTTTGCAACTCCAGAGGACAGGCAGGATAAAGCGGTGGGAGACGAACGGCCCCGATTGTAATCCAACCCCGGGCCGCCTCAAAATCTTTTTCCGTGGCCAAGCCGCGTGATCGTCCATCCCCGGAAACCACATGGGGCTCGGCTGGCCTCTCCCATCGCCCAGCCTGCTCCCATCGCCCTGCTCCGCCCGGCCTGTTCCAGGCACGCCAGGGCTGGCTGCGGACCGCGTGATGCTAACGCGACGATTCCAGGAACGCCAGCAGGTCGGCCAGCTCCTGCTCTGATAGCAGCTGGTCCAGCCCGCTGGGCATGATGCTCACGCGGGAGGGCTGCATCTCCTCGATGTCGCTCCGAGTGATCTCGACCCGCTGGCGCTGGCCGTTGACGAGCACCACGCGCGTGGCCTGCTCCTCGCGAAGCACTCCCTGGTGAATGGTGCCTTCGCGCGTCACGACCGAATACGGCTCGTAGCTGCGCACGAAACTGGCACTCGGAAAGACAATGGCCTCCAACAGGTCGCGTTTCGCCCGGACCTGGCCGATCCGCGTCAGGTCCGGCCCGACATCGCCGCCGCGGTAGCCCATGCCATGGCAGGAAAAGCAAGCGGCCTTCGCGCTGTGGAACACCGCCTGGCCGCGCCGGATGTCGCCGTCAGGAAGACGTTCGAGCAGCTGCTGCAGTCGGGCCGGCTGGTCCTGCACTTCGGCATGCACTCGCGCCAGGGCTTCGTCCAGTGGCTGGCGCGTGGATGCGTCGAGCTGGCCCAACGCGTCGCGGAGCGCGGCCGGAGGGATCACGGCCAGGGCCGGCAGGTCGGCCAGTGTCTTCACCAGCCGCTCGGCCGTGGGGCCCTGCCGCAGTTCGCGGAACAGCGGCAGCACACTCGACACCTCCACCGGGCCCAGTTGGGGCAAGGCGTCGACGACCGATTGCTGCTGCGCCTCCTTCAGTCGCGCGGAGGCCAGCCCGCGCGCGGCCAGGACGCGTCCGCCCGGCTGCCCCTCGTCGGCCAGCGCCTGCAGCAGCATCGAGAAACCCCGCTCATCCAGCGGTTGATCGACGGTCAAGAGGGATAGGGCGATGAGTCGATCTTCGACGGTCCGTCGTTCATCGTCGGCCACGGTTCGAAGCGCCTCCAGCAGCGCCCCCTCAGTGGCGGTCGCTTCGCTGGAGGCCAGCAACTGCAGGATCGCGCGGTCCGCGGCCGCATCCCGCCGCTCCAGCAGCTTCGCCATGCCGCGCTGCAGCGCCGGTTCGTAGCGTTCGAGCTTCGCTTGACGCACCGCTTTCCAGAGACCGGGAACACGCAAGGCCTCCTCGGGGTGCTCCTGCCACCAGTCCCCAAGCGCCTCCTGGAAGGTCCCGTCCATCGCCAATTCGATAACCGCCTGCTCCAACGGAGAAGTTTCGTCGCCGGAATCCCGACTCGGCTTGTCGTCCGATCCGAGTGACAGGGACTGGTCACTGCCGCGAACCCGCGTGCCGAGCTCGGCCAGGAACTCCCGCCCCCACTCGTGATGCCTGCCGAGAATCCACGCGGAGGCAGCGTGGAGGGATTCGCTGGAGTCGAACAGTCCCGGAATGACTTCGGCAGCGGTCAGCTTCCCGCCGGCGACCTGGTCCAGCGCCAGCAGCAGGCCCGCGCGCGACTCGGCCTCGGCCTTGGCCAGCGATCCCCGCAACGCGTTAGCGTCACCGATCTCCATCAAGGCGTAGACCAACGCGTGCTGCAGCACTCGGTCGGAGACGGGCGACGTACCTTGCAGCGCAGCGACCAGTGCCGGGACCGATGCGGGCCGACCCAGTCGGCCCAACGCCTCGGCCGCAACGCGACGCCGGGCGGGAGATGCATCCTGGAGCAGCCACTCCAGCTCGCCCCGCGCGGCCTGGTCGCGATGCAGGGCTGCCGCATGCGCGGCCGCGTGACGGACCGATCCATCGGGGTCCCGCAGAGCCGTTCTTGCCGCCTCGTGCGCGGCCTGGGCGATAACAGCCGGACGCATCCGCGTCAGGCTCCAGACCGCCGCGCGCCGCGCCTCCGGCGATTGGGATTCGCGAAGCACTCGCCGCAGCGCCGTCACTCCGTCGGCATCGGCATGCGCCTCGGCGATCGTCTGCACGGCACGGGCGACCACCGCCGGCCGGGGATCCTCCAGCAGCCCGACAAGCGTCTCCAGGGACGCCGTGGCCCATTCGATCCGAAGACCGCGTGGATCGTCCAACGGCTGCGCAGCGGCGCGCCGGAGTCGGTAGATGCCGCCCAGCACGTCGGGCTTGTACAGTTGCGACGTGGGACAGCAGAGCTTATACCAGCCGCCGGTATCGACGATCAGCAGGCTGCCATCGGCATCCTCCAGCACGTCGGTGGGATGGAAGTCGAGGTCGCTGCTGTTGACCAGCACGTGGTCGCGCGTCTGGAATGTGGCGCCCGACGGCTCCCTTTCATGCCGCGTCACCTGGTGCAGGTTGAAGCAGGCAGCGACCAGGTCGCCGCGCCGGCCGATGCCCGGCGCGGCATCGCGCTCCAGGCCTTCGTGCTGCAGGCACACCAGGCCACTGGGGGCCGCGGGACCGAGATGCGTCAGAACCGGCATCAGCGGGCCCGTGCGCGCGTGCCCCTCCAGGACCGCATGCTGTTTCCCGTAGACGCCTCCGTAGATCGCATGCACCAGCCCGTCGCGGCGGCCGCCGCCAGGATGCTGGAAGAAGGTCGTCGTGAAGAAGCGTTCGCCCTCGGCCGAAAAAGCAACTTCCACCGGATTGTCCATGCCGCCCGTCATCACCGGCTCAATCTCGCCGCCCTCCAGCCTCCGCCGGAAAATGTGCGCGGCGCGCGTCGTCCACGAGGGCCGACCCGCGCGATCGTACGTCTGCTCCGCGAACGCCCCCTTGCACCAGTAGATCCAACCATCGGGACCCAGGTACGGCCCGTGAAGGTCGTTTGCGCAGCCCGTCAGCGTGCGCCCGTCAAACCACGTCTCGCGTTGATCGCAGACTCCGTCGTCATCCGCATCCGTCAGCTTCCAGATCACCGGGGGAGCGGCGACGAACACCGATCCGCCATGCCAAAGCACGCCTTCGGGAAACATCATCCGGTCCGCGAACACCGTACTCGTGTCGAAACGGCCGTCGCCGTCTTCATCGTCCAAACGCACGATGCGATGGGGCAGCGTCTGGAGTTGCGTCTTCACGTCGTCGTTGGAGCCGCTGGAGTCGGCGACGTAGAGCCGGCCACGATCGTCCAGGTCGGCCACGATCGGACGCTGGACCAGTTCCGGCACCGTGACCAGTTCCAGGGTATACCCCCCAGGGATCTCGAAGTCGCGCGATCCCGCTCGAACCGTGTTCATCGCCGCAGCGGCACGCTCCTCCTGGGCCGTCGGCTCCGCCCCCTCCGCGCTCCGCGCGATGTCCGGCCAAAGCAGCATAACCCCAAGCAGGCACGCCCAGCCCGTTCGTCGACACGCCTTCTGAAAAGTGAGCATGCTGTGCCGCATGGACGGCTCCTCTGCGCTGGGATCCTGCTGAAATACCGCGGTGGGGCTGCGAGCGGACGATTCCGTGACTCTTGGCTCGACGAGCGAGGGTAATCTTGCGAAAACCTCCCGAGCATGGCTACCCTGGGTGGCGATACGCGGTGGGGTTCCTGGGGCCTGCGATCGCCGCGTCCTGTTGTCGTCTTTCACGCAACGCATTGCAAGTCGAGGTGTCCTGATGCATCCTCCCCTCCCCCGCTCCTGCTCGCCCTCCCCGGCCTTGCTCCTGCTGATGCTGATGCTGGCGAGCTCCTGTGTGTTTCCCCGATTGGTCAACGCGCAGGTCGACGCGCAGGTCAACAGCCAGGCAAACGGGCAGGTGTCGGAGGCCGACCAGCCGACGAACACCGTCGCGGAAACACAAGCCGCAGTAAAGAGCGAGGATTCGGCCGAAGAGACGCACGGCTTCGCCGATTCCGCAGGCGTTCGCATTCATTATGTGACGCGCGGCAAGGGGCCGCTCGTCGTGATGATTCATGGATTCCCGGACTTCTGGTACACCTGGCGCAACCAGATGCCTGCATTGGCCGAGCACTTCCAGGTCGTGGCGATCGACCAGCGGGGCTACAACGAGAGTAGCCAGCCCGAGGGCGTTGAGAGCTATGGCATGGACAAACTGGTGGGCGACGTGGTGGCCGTGATCCGGCACTTAGGGCACGAAAAGGCCACCGTGGTCGGGCACGACTGGGGAGGCATGGTGGCGTGGACGCTGGCGATGCAGCGGCCGGAAATGGTCGAACGGATTGTCGTGCTCAATCTTCCGCATCCCCAGGGACTTGGCCGTGAACTGGCCCACAATCGACGCCAGCAGGAGAGCAGCGCCTACGCGCGCGTGTTCCAACAGCCGGACGCCGCGGCCCAGTTGACTGCCGAGCGGCTGGCCCTGTGGGTGCAGGATGCGGAGGCCCGCCCGAAGTATGTCGAGGCGTTCCGTCGTTCGTCCATCGAGGCGATGCTGAATTACTACAAGGCCAACTACCCGCGTCCGCCCTATGAGGAAGCGAAGCAGCAGCTACCACGCATTGCCTGTCCGGTGCTTCTCTTCCACGGACTGAAAGACCAGTACTTGCTGGCCGACGGACTGAACGGCACCTGGGACTGGCTCGACGGCGAGCTGACGCTGGTCACCATTCCCAACGCGGGGCACTTTGTGCAGCATGACGCCGCCGACCAGGTGACTCGCCGCATGCTCCAGTGGCTCCGACCCTAAGCAACTGCCGCCGAATTCTTCGCGTGCATTGCGTGCTTCACGCTGAAGATCCTTCGTCCCGATGAATCACTGTGGCTACGCCCTCTCCGCACTCAGTGGTGTAAGCGCAGTTGGCGGCAAGCGGCGGCCAAGGCCGTGAGCTTGCCGGCTGCCAGTTCGGTCGAGGCGACGGGATTGTCGGCGAAGGTGGCGAACCCGCAGTCGGGTGTAAGCAGCACGCGGTCCCTGCCGAAGAGTTCGATTGCCGCCCTGCCCCGCTCCAGGACCTCCGCGACCGACTCCACGCGCGGCGTCTTCTGGTTGACCACGCCGATGCCCAGGCGAAAGTGGGTTGGCAGGCTCGTGAGTGCCGATAGTTCGCCGGCGCGAGGCGTGCACATTTCCAGCAAGACCGTGCCGACTTCGAGCGACTTCAGGAGGGGCAACAGCGGGTGATAGTCACCGGCCAGAGCTGCCGACTCATCGGGAGTCCAGTTGCCGCGACAGACGTGCAGCGCCAGGCGTTCCCGGGGAAACCCGCGGGTGACCTGCGCGAGCAGTCGCTGGGCGAAATCGAGTTCCTCCAGCACCGGACCTTTCTGGCCGAGGGCTCCGCACATGAAGCTGCGATTTCCGGGAGCCGATCGACCGTGCACGACTTCCGTCAATACCGGCTCGTCCAGTTGAATCAGATGGACGCCGGCCTGCAGCAGTTCGGTGATCTCTTCACGCAGGATGCGCACGAGGTCCGTCGCCAGTGCTTCGCGCGACGGGTAGGCGCGGTCGGAGATGCATTCCATCCACATGGTGCGCGTCAGCAGGTAGGGACCCGGCAAGGCGACTTTACAGGGCCGGTCGGCGATCGTGCGGAGGAAGAGATAGTCGTCGAGCGCCAAGGGACGCCGGCGGTACAGCGGGCCGGTGACGGCGGGGAAGCGGATCTTGTCCGCCGGTACGTCCAGGGCCGCCAGCGATCGCGCGAAGGCTTCGGGCTCGTCCAGATAAGGCAGGAGATCGCTGACCGGAATAAGCTGGCAGTTGCCGAGCCGCATGGCGACGAAGCTGGCATAGTCGTCCCGGTGTTGTTCGCCATCGGTCAGCACGTCGACTTCCGCTCGCTGCTGGGCCGTCACGGCGAGTCGTACCGCGTCCTCCGCCGCCTCACGAAAATCGTCGTCGCCAAGCCGGCCTTCCAGATGGTCATGCAGTGCGCGGAGCAGCCAGCGCGGACGCGGCCAGCTTCCGATCCCCATGCAGGCCAGCGGCGGAAGTTCGTCGGCTGCGGACTTTGTCGGCGTCGGTTCGGACAACGCGTTACGAGGGACAGCGGTCTGTCCCCGCGACCTCTCCGCAGGGGCGGTCGTGTGGTCGGCTGGCAGGTCGCCGGAGCGGGATGCCGAGTGGGGAGCACTCTTGCGTATCACGAACCGGCAGTCCGCGCCCGCCGCTTCGTGATGCAGCAGTTCGTTCTTTGTCATCCGGCACCATGCCGGCAGGTCCTCGCGTACGGAGAGTTCCGAGGAGGTAACTTCGAGCAGTTCGCCTGGTCGCAGCGGGTCGATATGCTTGCGGATCAGCAGCAGCAGTCCGTTTCCGCAATCCAGAATGCCACCGTGGAAACGGGCAGCGATCACCTGCGCGCCGGCGTCCCCTGCATCGTCCTGCGGCCATACTGGCGAGTCGCCGTGGTGCGTCATGGAGATCCTCCTGGGGCGGCAGCGATCGCCGCGGGCCGCAGTATCAGTAGGAGACGGTAGCCGCTCCCGCAGCAAGGAATTCCACCAGGCTGGCGCCGCCGACGATCTTCGCGCCCGGGCGAAGCTGCTCGGCAGGCAGGCCGCGTTTGTTGAAGCATGGCGAGCAGACGAGAATCGTGCCGCCGTTGTCGACGAAGGACTCGATCAGCTGGGCCAGCGGCGCGAAGCCCGGCTCATGGACGCCGTCGGCAGCTCCCGTAACGGCCAGGCGCACGCCCTCGATGCTCAAGAAGACGATCGTCTCCTGGCCGCAGCCGAGTGCCGCGTTGGCGACGACGAACGCCACCGTGGCACGGTCCGTATCCTCGAGGGCGCGAGTCAGGGAGACGCAGAACTTTCCACTCATGGGTCTTCTTCCTTTCGTTGAATCCAGTATTCCGGAGGTGCGTAGCTTACCAGGGGATGCCCCGTCACGCGGCTCCAGGCACGCAGGTCCAGCGGCGCGCCTGGGTCGCGGGCCACCACATGCAGGATCGCGCCCGGCGGCAGCGGCAGGATCTTGCGCCGCAGTTGCAGGAGAAGTTCCCCGCAACTCAGCGTGCCCGCATCCCAGGTTTCCGTTGCTTGGGGAATGGCGGGAGCAGGCCGCTCCCGCGCATCGGACCTACCAGCGTCTGGGACATCTGCTCCCATGGCCGACTAGCCTTTCGATCCTTGGCCCGTGAGCACCTCGCAGCCGGGGTGCTTGCGACGAAAAGCAGTCAACCCGCTGGCGGTTACCTGCGTTCCTACGAGCGTGACCTGTTTAAGGCGGGTGAGACCCGCGAGATGCAGCAGACCGGCGTCGGTGATCGGCGTCTGGCTCAGCTGCAAACGCTCAAGCGACGCGATCTTGCCGACATGGACAAGGCCCGCATCGGTGATGGGAGCCGTCCAGAGGTCGAGTTCGCGGAGCTGTTGCAGTTCGACGAACCGGGCCAGGTCCGCGTCGGTGACTGCCGTGTTTTCGTCTCCCGGGTAGACATCCCAGCTGATGCGCGTGACGCGAAAGTCGCCTGCGGGCAATCGATGCTTGGGCTCCAGTTCATACTTGTGCGCGTTCGCTTCCACGGTAACGCGCCCCCCTTGCGCAAGCACCCAACTGGCGACCTGGCCATCGAGGTCGTCGCGGGCGGGCTGGCAGCCTGCGACGCAGGCCAACAGGACCTGGGCGACGAACACGCGAGCGGCAGTTGCGATTCGCGAAGGGGAAGGCGTGGGCCGCAAGGCCGCGATAGGGATCGACGGGGGACGCATCGGGTTACTCCAATCGCGGCGTGTCGAGGTCGGCGGGCGTGGTCCAGTAGTACCAGTTCTCGTCGTCGATCCCGTCGCTGATCGTGGCGACGCTGCCGTCGGCGAGACAGACGTTGATCCCCGTGGAACTAAACGCCTGCGCCTTGAGTGGATGGGCATTGTCGATGGCCGGCTTGAACTCGGGCCGTTTGTGGCAGCGAAGCCGCCAGGTGTCGGCGGTGTCCCAGGCTACGGGGCCATTCCAGTTCACGAAACCAACCCGCGGCCAGTACGGTGCGATGTAGAGATGGCCGGCGGACACGGTCCCCGGCAGCAGCGATTCGACCCAGTAGTTGCCCGCGAACTTTTCGTCAGGGGGTTGGATGCCATAGCCCCAGAGTGTCGCTCCCTTGGCCGGATTGCCGGTGGGTCGCGACGCGGTGGCATACTTCTCCGTCAGCAGGACCGTCTTCGACGTACCGTCCTTGATCGTCTTGGAAAGATCCGCGCCGCGATCGCCGAAGATCTGCCAGTTCGCCGCATAGCTGCTCAAGCCCCAACGATTGCTGGATCCTGCCCACGGCGGCACGTCGGTCGTCAGCTCGTAGACGCCCGAACCGAGGCTGGTGTCGCTTGGATGTTGCAGCACACTCAGGGGTTCCGACCGCGCCAGGTCGGGGCCGCGATCGTAGAGTGCCTGTTCTTCGAGGTGGGGGAGCAGGTGGTAGAAGATGGAGCCCGGCGGGCGGCTGGCCTGGCCGGTGGTCGTCATGTGTCCGAACATAGGCGGCGTGCGGCCAAATGCCGACTGCACCGACTGCACGGCCAAGCCCAGTTGCCGCAGGTTGTTCTTGGACTGCGTGTTCCGCGCCGCCTCGCGGGCCGCATTGACGGCGGGCAGCAGCAGCGTGACTAGCAGTCCGATGATGGCGATGACGACCAGCAGCTCCACCAGCGTGAAGCCGGATCGCGGAGCAGGACGGATGCATGCATGAGGATGGCGCATGGACTACTCCTTGTCGGCCAGGAAACGCACCTCGAGACGCATAGCCGGACGACGCAGTGGGCAAGGGAGAATCAAAAGCGTCGGTAATGCGGAATGCTCGCGAAGGCGATGTCTTCGCCAGAGACTCCAGCAATACCGCGGAAAGAGCCCTGTGGCACGTAACAGCCAAGGAAGCGTGTAACGGAACTCCGCTACCCTCAGCCGACCACTCACGTGAAGCCTGCACCGCGGAGCGTCGGTGGAATGACCACCGCCGCAATCGAGACTCGCCGTGCTGTCGTTTTCAGGGACATCAGTTGATCCACGCGCCACGCAAGTCGTGGCGATCCGCAAGAAGCCAGTCGCTGGCCACTAATCGCTGGGAAAATGCACCAAGCAAAGGGTTGCCTGGGGAGCCTGCGTAAAGAACTCTCGCATGGTAGCCGATCCGGCTTGGATTGCAAGGTCGGCACGCAGCCTCGGGGCACGCGGGCCGGGACTTGGAGGCGATTCCTGTACCGGGAAGTAGGTGCGGAGGCGGTCAACGCCGAGCCAGGCGGCTGACTCGTTGAACTGGTCTGCACTTTAGAACGGCCAGTTCGGAATGCACTGGCGCCAGGTCGCGCGGGCAAACTGCCGGAAGGTGGCGGGGGCCGAGTCCTCGCCCAGGAAGTTGATCCGCTGGGCCGTATCGGAGATGAGTACGGGCGCCGCCGACGAGATCGTTCCGCAGGAACTCCGGAAGGTGCGGCCCGTCGTGTTCACGAACTGGTTGCGATGGATGGTGAAGTCCTGGGCGGCCACATACAGTCCGCTCATCGTATTGCGGACCACATTGTCGTGCAGGTTGGCCGCCGTGGTGCGGCCGGGCGAGAGGCCCAGGACGCGCGTGTCGCTCCAGCCGTCCGATCCGACGTAGATGCCGGTGCCGATCTGCGAGCCTGGTCCGCCGTCGATGACGTTGCGCGAGATGTCGGAACCGGAGTAGTCACCGGAAGTGTCGGGCCAGCGGTAGAGCATCAGGCCGACGAACGCTCCATTGCGGGCGTCGTTGGTGTGCCGGATCTGGTTGCCCTGGATGGTGCAGTCGCGGCAGCCGCCCAGGATAAGGTCGATGTCGGTGTTGTCGACGAAAAGGTTGTCGACGATCTGCGAATGGCTGAGGTCGGCGACGGTAAGGCCGTCGGCCCAGAGGCGGCTGCGCTGGTGGAAGCCATTGTCTTTGATGACATTGTTGCGGATGACGGCGTTTTTGTGGCCGCGTCCCATGACGAGCCCCGCGCCGCAGACTGCGTTCTTGATGACATTTCCCTCGACCGTGATATCGTCGCTGTAGATGAGCGCATTGAAGCCGACACTGTTGTTGGTCTGGCATCCCGCGAACGCGGCCGATCCCTCGCGGCCCGCTTTGTTGCCGTCCAGGATCATGTGCCGCACTCCGCCGATCTGCGAACCGAAGAGCAGGCCGCCGGACTGGTTCAGGGCCGATGTGGCGATCCACGCGGCGCAGTCCCCGGCCTTGTCGTCGCAAGCCGGATCGCCAGGACGCTTGCCGACGCTGGTTAACGTGAGGCGACGCGTTGCGCGGACCTGCTTGTTCAGATAGTAGTTGCCAGCCGGGAACTCGATCGTCGCGCCCGCCGGCGTCTTGTCGAGGCACTGCTGCAGGATGGGCGAGACGTCCACGCCCTCGTTGGCATACGGCGCGACGGCCGTGCAGCGATAACGATCGCCCACACGTTCGGGTACGGCCAATGCATTCAGGGGAGCTGTCGGAGGGATCGCTCCGGGCCGAACGCCTTTGACCATGAATCGCGCACGCGACGCCGTGTGTCCGGAGGCCATGACGGTCCAGGTGTAGCTGGCGCCGGGCGTCACGGGGACTTGCAGGCTGGACTGCGTCGTCGCCACGCACAGGTATTCCGTGCGGCAGTAGTGATTGAAGCCCGGGGCTTGGGTGCCGTTCCACTTCTCGTCGCGCATCACGACCAGGTACTGCCCCTGATAACCAGCCGCGGGTTCGAAACGCAGGTTGACCGATTGGGAGGTGAGGGACGATCCGTCCGGGGGCGAGGCGATTCTTACCTGCGGCGCGGCGGGCACGGTGCGCTGGACCTGCTGGGTCCGGAAGGTCGCCTGGGCGGAAGGGCCGCCGGGGATGTTGACGAACCATCGGTATTCGGTGTTGTCGCGCACCGGAAGAGTCAGTGAGCTGCCGCGCGTCATGGTGCAGGCGTAGTAGCTGTTGCAGACGTGCGTCATCCCGGGCGCGCGGCGACCATCCCAGTTGCCCTCCTCCACACGCACCAGGAATTCGCCGGTGAAGCCCGCCGGTCGAGCCCACTGCAGGGTGACGTTGCCCGGACTGACCGTGGCTCCGGCCGCAGGCCACGACAGGACCAACCGACTGCTGGGCACCGCCTGGGAAGAAGGCGAACCGGCCGCGGTGGCCGGCGCCGCAACGGCAGTCGTCGCCGTCGGGCAGTTCGTCTGGCTGAAGAGGCTTCGGTTGCCGCTGCCCGTCAGCGGTGCGGAGGGATCCGCAACGTTGGAGCAACTGAGCGGCTGGCGGTCTTCCAGCGGTTCAAATGCAAGGGCTCGAAGGGCTGTCGGTCGTCGGCCGGGTTGCGCCATGGTTCGGGCCCTGCGGGGAAGTTGCGTCGCGCGAAGGTGCGGAGCGAGTTCCACTATAAACAGGGCGTTCCAGAAGCTGAGCGCAGGCGTGTAAAGGTTCCGGTGCGCGCTGGCGAACTCGGTGCGCCGAGCGTGTCCTGAGCAGGAAAGAAGGCAGGCCCCGTGCGCGCGGCCTCTGGCCGACATTCCAACGCGGCGGCTCGCCATCCGCAACAGGAACGGGGCCAGCACGGGGCCAGCAGAGTCAGAAGGGCCAGTTCGGGATGCATCGCCGCCAGTTGGCGCGGGTGAAAAGCGACTTCGTGGCCGGCACTACGTCTTCTCCGCCCAAGTCGTTGGCCGAGGCAACGCGGGACAGGACCACGGGCGCACGGGGAGTACGCATGCCGCAGCTAGTCGGAATCGACGTGCCGTGGACGTTCGTGTACTGGTTGGCGTGGAGCTTGAAATCCTGCGCGGCCAGGTAGACTCCACTCATCGCGTTGCGGAATGTGTTGCCGCGGATGATGGCGCGGTCGGACGCGGGGGCCGCCACTCCGCGGACCTGCCCGTCGCTCCAGCCCTCCGTGCCGACATACAGGGCCGTGCCGCATTGGCGCTGGGGGCCGCAGTCGATGAGGTTGTCCGAGATGACGGTCCCCGAGAAATCGCCGGAGGTGCGCACCCAGCGGTAGAGCATCAGGGCGGCGAACGATCCGCCGTCACGGGACGCGGTATGGCGGATCTCGTTGCCGCGAATCTCGCACCGCTGGCAGCCGCCGAGGATGAAGTCGATGTCGGTGTTGTCCTGGAACCGGTTGTCGACGAGGACGGAGTCGGCGAGGTCCGAGACGGTGAGGCCGTCGGACCAGAGGCCTCGGCGGGTGTGGATGCCGTTGTCCTTGATGAGGTTGTTGCGGATCGTCACATCCACATGGCCGCGGCCCAGGACCAACGCTCCCCCGCAGAGGGCGTTCTTGACGACGTTGCCTTCGATCGTCAGGTGATCGCTGTCGATCAGGGTGTTGAAACCGTAGGGATTCGAGGTGGGGCAGGCTCGTGCGGCGGGGGAAGCACGGCGATTGTCCTTGTTGCCGTCAAGCACCAGGAAGCGCAAGGCTTTCATGGCGGTCGCCTGCAGCATGCCGCCGAACGCGTTCAGTCCGGCCGTCGCCACCCATTCAGCGCAGTCCCGTGTTTCCTCGGAACAAGTGGCGTCACCCGGCTTTTTGCCGACGGAGGTCAGTTCAATGGGGCGAGTGACACGAATCTGTCCGTTCAGGAAGTAGCGACCGGCGGGGAATTCCACGAGGCCATGGTCGGGCGTCCGGTCGATGCAGGTCTGGATCAAAGGACTCGCGTCCACCAACTTCTCGGACCACTCGTCGAGGCTCGAGCAGCGGTAGCGGCCCTCGACCAGTTCCGGGGCACGGACGGCTTCCGGCGGCGGCGCGGCCGGGATGACGCCGGGCCGCGGTCGGACGCGCGTGGAGAACTCGCCTGCGCTGGGAGACGCACCGCGGATCGTCACCGACCAGCCATAGGTCGCGCCGGCCCGCACTGGAAGGTCGAGCTGGGTGGCTCGCGTCGAGATGCACAGATACTGGTCCCGACAGGTATGGTAGAAGCCGGCCGCCTGCTTGCCGTTCCAAGCCGTGTCCGTCACGCGGACCCGGTAGATCCCCGTGTACCCCGGCACGGCATTCCAACGCAGCGTGGTTCGAGTCGTATCCAGCCGCGCACCGTTCGCGGGCGACACCAGCTCCGGGGCGGCAATCAGGCCGGCGGCGGGCGGGGAGGCTATCGACCCGGCGACGGCGAATGCCGGTTCGCTTTGGTCGAGGTGCGACGCGTCCAGCGGGCCCACAGTCGCCACGGCCGGTTGCGAACAGGCGTGGTTCTGCGGTTTCCCCAGGGCGATCGAGGTCGTGCAGGCCAGCGGCATTCGACGCTCCAGTTCCTCGACCGACCCAAAACGGCGCTTGGAACGTGGCGTTCGCGGCTCAAACATGAGAGTGAGTCTCCGAAGGGAGTCACGCAATCCGGGATGTCTGGCAAGTCCTTGCGTGTTGGGCGAATTGTTCGCGTTCCGAGAGGGGCGTTCGCGAGAGGTATGGATTTCCCCTGCGGCTTGGGGTTGGCCGCGACTGGGTGAAGGACTTTGCTCGCGTCCTGTTCGCTGAGAGAGGGCAGCTTCTGAATGACCCAGGTGTGTCACTCGGGCGCGCTAGAGAACCGGGCTTGAGTGAATGGATCGGGCGCCTTTGCCGAGGCGTCGGATGCGGCGCGAGACGTCAGGAAAACGGAGAGCAGAGCGAATGGTTCACCGAAAACTGCATCTGCCGGTGAAGAAGTGCGTCACCTGCGGACGTCCGTTCACCTGGCGGCGAAAATGGGCGCGCGTCTGGGAGCGCGTGGCCTACTGCTCCGACGCGTGTCGCAAGCGAGCCGAGAAAGTTCGCTGAAGAGCCGCTGGCATGCTGCGGCCCGTCGCTGCGACAGTTGGGATCCGTTTGCTGACGAGCGACCGAAGACGACACATGCCCTGTGCCGAGAGGAGTGCCTCAAGCTGCCTCAAACGGGGCGGGCGAGCCGCCGTGCCTGCCCGCGAGACTCACCGCGCAGCGTCCGTTAATCGGTGAGCGGCGGTACACGTTTCTCGGTGCTGACGGGGTCCGTGAGCGGGGGATCCTCCATCGTGGGCGGCGGGCTGGCATCCACCGGGGCCGACTCGACGACATGGGGCGTCGAGAACTCACCAGACGCCGGATCAAGATCTGGCAAGTGGCTTGGCTGGGCGGGGATTCCGGCGGGCGGTTCGAGGAACGGAGGGGACTGGCCGCTCAACTCCGCCAGGGCGTTTCCGGCGGCTCGCTGTTCGGCCTCCTTTTTATTCCGACCCCAAGCGGCCGGGAAGTCGCGTCGGTTGAAGCGGGCGGCGACGTAAAACCACTTGTCGTGGTCGGGGCCTCGTTCCTCTACCAGTTGGTACAAGGGCGTGTCGCCCAGGTCGCGCTGCACCAGCTGTTGCAGCAGCGACTTGAAATTCTCGTCGGCTTCGCCAGAGGCCGCCTGCATGATCTCCGGCACCAGGTACCGTTCGACGAACACCCGCGCCTCCTCCGCTCCTCCATCCAAGTAGATTGCGGCGACGAGCGACTCGAAGACATCGGCCAGCAGCGAAGGCGGGACCGGTTTGTCGGCCGAGATACCCTTGCCGACGATCAGATAGGACTCCAGTCCCATCGCTCGACTGATCTTGGCGCAGGTCTGTCGACTGACGACGGCGGACTTGATCTTCGTGAGCTGGCCTTCGAGCAGGCTGGGATAGTTGTGGAACAGGTGCTCGCAGACGAAGACGCCGAGGATCGCATCGCCGAGGAATTCGAGCCGTTCATTGGAAGCCAGCCGATGCTGCGCGCCGGACGCATGGGTGAGTGCGGCGGTGAGCAGTCGCTGGTCGCGGAAGCAGTACTGGATGATCGTCTCACACTGCGCCAGCAGGCTCTGTTCGTTCGTTGGAGCGGCGTCGAGGGGCCGTGTTTCGGCAGGCGGTTCGGATGCCTGTTCGAAAGACTGCCGTGCGGAGGACGACGGAGCGTCCGAGTCGCGGAGGACGCGCAGCGACGGACCGCGATCCGGTTCGGAAGGGGATTGGGACGCTACCATGAAGAGAAAGTGCCTGCGATCTGCCCCGCGCGGCGGCTGGTTTCCAGGGCCACGCATGTCCACGGGGTGCGGCACGTGTCTCCGCCTGGGCCCCGCGATTAGCTCGAAAGGAGCAAAAGGGACCAGAAGGAGAATCGAGCCGCGCGGGTGGGTAAGACCCGTGGAAAGCCTTGTCGTCGCCCCAACATGCGGCGGCAGTGCGATCCGAGAAGTCGTCCAGCACTCACGCCGAAGGCCACTCTAGCTGGTTGCCCGAAGTGTGTCAAACTCGGCTTCAGCCCGGCTGTCGCTTCGTCAAGTCGCCATGAACCGGCCGGGCGGACCGCAGTGGTTCTTGCCCGTACCGATCGGCGGTGGCTACATTGGGGGATTGGTCGAAAAAGCAGATTGCGGGCAAGGGGGATTCGAGCCATGGTGAATACGCTGTTTCTCCCTGAACTGCGCGAGATGCTCCAGTCGAACAACACGCAGGAGCTGCGTGAGTTCTGCGAGGCGCTCCATCCGGCCACGACGGCCGACTTCATGTCGGGCTTGACCGTGGACGAGGCTTGGCGGGTGCTGCAGCATGCTTCGCCGGAGGCACGCTTCCAGGTCTTCCAGTATTTCGAGCACGAGCGGCAACTGGAGATGGTCCAGACGCAGGACCGCGAGGCGGTTGCCGAGGTGCTGGCGCGGATGCCTGGCGACGACCGCGTCGACCTGCTGAATGAACTGGAGCCCGAGGAGGTGGAGTCGCTCGTGGCGCTGATGCCACGGGAGGAGCGTCGCGAGACGCTGCGGTTGCAGGCCTATCCCGAGGGAACGGCGGGTGCCGTGATGACCACCGAGGTCGCGCGGCTCACCGAAACCCTGACGGTATCGGAGGCGTTGCAAGAGCTTTCCAGGCAGTCGGCGACCGTCGAGACGATCTACTACCTGTACGTCGTCGACGACGAGAACCACCTGCGGGGCGTGCTGTCGACACGCGACCTGATCAGTTCACTGGGAGCTCCCAACCGGCCGCTGCGCGACCTGATGGAGACGCGGGTCATCTCGGTGGACGTGCTCGACGACCAGGAAGAAGTCGCTCGCAAGGTGGCCTACTACGACCTGCTGGCCATTCCGGTCGTCGACGACCAGCACCAGATGCTGGGGATCATTACGCACGACGACGTGATCGACGTGGTGCGAGAGGAAGCCACGGAGGACGCCCAGCGCATCGCCGGTGTCGCGCCGCTTGACTATGGTTACCTGCAGACGGCCCTGGGCAAACTGTGCTGGAACCGCGGTATCTGGCTGGGCCCTCTGTTCTTCGGGTCGCTGCTGACGGCCACGGCGATGCGGCGGTATTCGAATGAGCTGGACCAGTGGGACTTCCTGATCTGGTTCCTGCCGATGATCGTGTCCAGCGGCGGCAATTCCGGCAACCAGACGGCGACGCTCATCATCACCGCGCTCACCACGGGCAATATCACGCTGAAGCACTGGGCGAAGGTCGTGACGCGCGAGGCGATCATGGGGATCGCGCTGGGGCTGCTGCTGGCGGCTGCATTCGTCCCGGTTGCGCTGTTTTTCGCGCCCAAGGCGCTGGTCGTGGTCCCCGTGACCCTGGTGCTCGTGGTCCTCTGCGGAACCCTCGTCGGCTCCATCCTGCCGCTGCTGTTCTGCTGGCTGGGACAGGATCCGGCACTGATGAGCAACCCGTTCGTGGCGGGGGTCATCGACATCGTGGGCATCGTGATCTACGTCAACGTCGCCCTGTTGCTGCTCAGCGGAACGGCCTGAGCGGCGGGGTGGATCGCGTTGCGGCCGTGTCTTGGTTCACCCCTGCCCGGTGACTGCGGAGGACCGGCGGCGAAGAAGATCGGGCCCTCAGACGTCCAGGCCCGGTTCGCCCAGATAGAGCTGCAGGATCTGGCTCTGCACCTTGATAGCCCGGATGAGGATCCAGATCTGTTCCTTGCCGAAGGCTTCCGGATCGGACTTGGCAAGCGATTCGAGCTCTTCCGTCATGGCCGCGTGCTGGTCCGTGGCGAGTTGCAGTTTGAGGTTCATCTCGCGCCAGGCCGATTCCAGCTTGTCGAGATCCTTCATCTCCTCGAGGTTGTCCAGCGTGTTGCTCAGCAGCAAGCAGGTCCGCGCCACATCGCGGGTCTCGGCCAGGGGGTCCAGCAATTCGATGCGTTCTGCCAGGGTCTTCAGGTTCATGGGGCTCGAGGAAACTCATCAAGGGGGGAAAGGTCCAGGCGAGACCCGTGCCTCGCTGCAGAGAGGGGCGCGTCAAGACGCCCGTCCCGTCGGAATTGCTCAAAGTTAGCTCAGGTTTTTCCGGGCAACGGTTGGGCCCGCTGGGCCTTTCGAGGTGGTGTTGGCGAACACTTGGCTGCCGTTTCGCAACACGCGCCCCGCAGGGTCTCCAGATCGCCTCGAACGTTCTTCGATCGTGGCGATCGGGGTGCGCGTTCGATTTGCAATGCAACGTCGCGGGTGACGACTCGCCACGTGAGTCGACGGAGGGGCCGTCGGTCGGCAAGACTTCCCCGAAATCGACCGGCGGGCGCGGTTCCCAGGGCCTGCCCCCGGCTCGCCATGTTTTCTTGATCGCAGGAACCAACCCCCTCCCGAGGCCCCGAGAGGTCTTTCCGGACGGAAAGTCTTGCGGATACGCTATCCTAAGCGACGGGATTCGGGGAAAGACGCCAAGCAGCGG
>JBIIEC010000401.1:0-5503 GCA_044238045.1 Pirellulaceae bacterium
GCCCGACACACGGCTGTCGCCGGAGGTCTTGTCGTCCGCAACGCCATCTGAGGTTGCTACGGCTGCGACCGTGACTGCGCCAGCCGCCCCGTTGTCGGAAGAGGCAGCGAATCAAGACGTCGCCGTGGGTGCCAACGGCGATTCGGCGGATGCGGCCGATGCGGATCCGGCGGAGCTGCCTGACAATCTGGACTTTTCGCGTCCGGTGAGTCTCTCGGAGTTGCGTCGCCAGCGCGACGAGACGGTCTGGAAGAATGAACGCCTGGCGCAAGAATACGAAAGCGCGCTGGTGCGGTTGTGGGATCGATTGATCCAGAACGACGAACGCAAGGGCGGCGATCCGTTTGCGGTACTGGCCGCGCAGCCGCTGGGAACGCTCCGCGTGGGCGAGCCGGGGGATTGGCAGTCGGTGGTTTGGAACGTGCGGAAGGCCGTGTTGGGCGAGCGGCCGCAGGAGCTGGACGACGCGGGCTGGGGCACGCTGCTGGCTTCGCTGCGCGAAAGGGGATTCCGCATCGTGCAGACGGAGTGGCATCATGCGAGGTTCGATCCGCAGCCGGATGGCAGCGCCCGGTCGGCCATCAACTTGTCACTCTACGGGAGACACGAACAGCAGCCGCTGCGTTGGGTCGTGACGGGCGAGATCCAGGTGACCTGGCGTTCAGAACGCGACGCGGACGGCTTGCCCGTGCCGGCGCGCGTGGATGCAACGCGGTTGATGGCGTATGAACGCGAGGGGGAGGTGGCGTTTCGCGAGGTGTTGACGGTCGACCACGCCCAGGCCGACGCGCGTTCCGGCGTGCAGCCCGTGCATGTGGAGGACCTGGATGGCGACGGACTGCCCGAGATCCTGGCCGTGGGCAGCAACGAGATCTTCTGGAACCGCGGGCAGATGCGGTTTGAGAAGGAGCCTTTTTCGTCGCACTGGGAACGAGGCTTCGAGGCGGGGCTGCTGGCCGACTTGAATGGCGATGGTCGACTGGACTACCTGCGGCCGGGGCTGGCGGGCGACTTGCTGCTGTACTTGGGCGATGAGCGCGGGCGGTTCTCGCAGGAGCCGCTGGGACGTGCTCGCGGCGGCGGACCGCTGAAGCAGCCGCAGGTGATCGCGGCGGGCGACATCGACAAGGATGGGGATCTCGACGTCTGGATCGGCCAGTACAAAATCTCCTACGTTGGCGGCCAGATGCCGTCGCCCTACTACGACGCCAACGACGGGTTTCCGGCCTGGCTGCTGCTGAACGATGGGACGGGCCGCTTCGAACCGGCCACGGAGGAGGCGGGGCTGGCGGCGAAACGCAATCGGCGGTCGTACGGCGGTTCGTTCGTGGATCTCGACGAGGACGGGGACCTTGACCTGCTGGTCGTCAGCGACTTCGCGGGCGTCGATGTCTACTACAACAACGGCAAGGGCTACTTCACCGACGTCACCGATGCGAGTGTCGACGAGCGTCATCTGTTCGGCATGGCGGCGACGTTCAGCGACTACAACGTCGACGGAAAGCTGGACTTCTTCGTCTCGGGGATGGCGTCGACAACGGCGCGGCGATTGGAGCAGATGCGACTGGGGCGTCGCGACCGGGCCGATATCCACATGATGCGTTCACGAATGGGCTACGGGAATCGCATGTACCTGGCCCAGGGAGACGGACAGACGCCAGCGTTCGCGCAGCCGGCGTTCCGCGACGAGGTCGCGCGGACGGGCTGGACCTGGGGCGCTTCATCGCTGGATGTCGACAACGATCGCTTTCCCGAAATCTATGTCGCCAACGGCCACTCCAGCGGCGCGTCCACCAAGGACCATTGTTCGCACTTCTGGTGTCACGACATCTACGATGGTACATCGGAACCGAACCGGGACGTGCTGAAGGTCTTCAACGATTCGATGAAGGGCTACTACGATCGCTCGGAGTCGTGGGATGGTTACCAGAAGAATGCGTTGCTCGTGAATCGCGGCGGCGAGTCGTTCGTGAACCTGGGGTTCCTGATGGGCGTGGGCGACGAGTATGACGGCCGGGCGGTGATCAGCAACGACCTGGACCGCGATGGACGCATGGACCTGCTGGTGGTCGAGGATCGATGGCGCGACGGACAGTTGCTGCATGTCTATCGCAATGAGCTGCCGGCCGCGGGGCATTGGATCGGTTTGCAACTGGTGGAGCGTCCGGGCAAGGAGTCGCCGCTGGGCGCGACGGTGATGCTGACCGAGGCGGATGGAAAACGCCGCATCGGCGTGGTCGTGGCGGGCGATTCGATCCACGCTCAGCATGCCACGGAGGTGCATTTTGGCTTGGGCTCGGCGACGGAGGTGCAGCGAGTGGAGATCCGCCTGTCGTCCGGTCGCGTCGAAACGCTCGAGAAGCCGGCCGTGGATCGCTACCATCGCGTCGATATTCCGTGACGCGCGCCGCGTGGCTACCGCATCAACCAGCGTCCGATGTCGGAGGCGGTTGGCGCGCCGTAGAACGCCTCGAGGATCCGGCCCTGGGAGTCCACGAGGACGCTGCAGGGAATGGATTCGGTCTTGAGTTCGCGGCGGATCACCTGCACGACGCGGTCGCGCTGCTCGGGATCGATGCCGCTCAGGATGCGGTACGCGGGACGCGCTCGTTCGGCGTAACGCTCCAGCTCTTCCGGCGTTTCGATCGGGTCGACGGGCACTCCACAGAGCACCAGTTGGTCGGCATGGCGCGCGGCCAGATTGGCCAGGGGCGCCTGGTGTCGCAGGCAGGCTTCACACCAAGTGGCCATGGTGGTGAGCAGGTAGAGCGGTCGGTCGGTGGGGAGATCGGCTGGCAGGCAGGCAGCGAGGTCGAGTTGCCTGAGGGGACGCAGTGGACTGGAGTCGGCGGTCGCCGGGCGTGGGGCAGGGGCGTAGTCGGCGATGCGGAGCGTCCGGGCATCGGCGGAGGTGTCGGGCGTTTCGTGCAGTTCCAGCAGTTGGTCGACGGGCAGGTCCTGCCACGTGTCGGTGCGGCCGGACGGCCAACGCACCGAGAGACGCTCGATGCGCGAGGCTTCGCCCAGGCCGACCAGCAGCGTCGCGCTGTTCTGGGCAGCGAAGCCTTCGCCGCACCGATGTTCGCGCAGGAGCTTCAGGCCGCCCGCTTCGATGCGCACCGTGGCGCCGTAGGCATCGCGCGCGGACAGGTCGCGGCGGGGTTGCCCCGTCGTGTTGCCGCCGTGGAACCTCAGAGCGACGAAGTGGCCGCGCGCCGCGGAGCCGGACGCATCCCGCGCCTGGTTGCGGTACAGGTTCAGCAGCGGATAGTTGGCGTTGACCAGCCCGATGTCGGCGGCGCCGTCGTGGTCGTAGTCCCAGACGACGAAAGCCCGGCTGTCGGCCACCTGGTCCAGTCCCGAAAGGGTCGACTCATCGCGGAACGCCCGCCCGCTGAGGTTGCGGAAAAAGCAGTTCCGCTCGTGGCCGCTGAACGAGTGCCACTGCGTGCCGGCCTCCGACTCCACGCGCCCCTGCTCGTAGCGGCGGTCGATCTGCGCCTGCCGTTCGTTGGTGAATGGATTGGTCTGCCACTGCTCTGAGCCGCGGAATCCGGAGGATGACAAGGTTTGGTCACTGCGCACGACCGCGCGCCAGAAGTTACTTCACAAGTCGATCTTGGTCTCGTAGGGCGCGGGAACGGTATAGTATCCGCTGGAGACGTAGAGATCCTGGAACCCGTCGTTGTCGGCGTCGAAGAACTGTCCGCCCCAGGCCCAGCCGGCTCGGGCGACCGTCAAGGCCGGGGGAGTAAGGCCTGAGACGAGGTGGAACTGCCGGCCCTCGTAGCGATAGAGGTAGTTTCCGTCGGCCAGCTGCGCGATGCGGGGATCGATCTGGTCGACGCCGCGCGTGATGCGGCGCCCGGCCTTGCTGTACATTTTGCTCACGTAGAGGTCGTGCTGACCGTCGTTGTCGAAGTCGGACCAGCTTGCGCCCATGCCGAACCCCAATCGCGTAATGCCGCTCTCCCGGGACACTTCGCGGAAGCCTTCGGCGCCGTCATTGCGCAGCAGGCTGTCAGGCGCAAAGTCGTTGGCCACGTAAAGGTCCGGGTCGCCATCCTGGTCGTAGTCGCACCAGGTGGCTTGGAACGAGTTGCGCCAGACGGCGACCTGGTCGTTTTCGGGCGCCAGCGCGAAACGGCCCTGGCCTTGGTTGACCAGCAGGATGTTCGGGGGCCCGACCTGGCTGATGAACGACCGAGTCTCGGCGCGGAAACGCCGCTGGAGTTCCGCCGAGTGTTCGGGAGTGAGCGTGGCATGGATGCGGTGGCCTGGATCCGCGAGGTCGGCATCGAGACGGCGGCTGATGTCGTCCTGGTGGTAGGTGGAGAAGTAGACGTCCAGCAGGCCGTCCCCGTTGTAGTCGGCGGCCGAGACGGAGGTGGCTTCCATCGGCAGGGCAAACGCGACACGCTCGCTGGAACGATCGACGAAGCGGCCGTCTTCGTTGACCAGGTAGAGGCTGCGTTCCATGCCGCGAGCCAGCATCAGGTCGGCGTCGCCGTCGTTGTCGAAGTCGGCGAAGACGGCCGCGTTGCTGCGGCCGTTGACATCCAGGCCGCGCGACGCCGCAGCCTCGCGGAAGGTGCCATCGCCCTGGTTGTGCAGCAGGCGGTTCTGGCCCCAACGATCCATCACATACAGCTCGTCCCAGCCGTCGCGGTCGACGTCGACGACCGAAAGCCCCGGATGGTAGGCCGTCGAGATGGGGAAGAACCGCGCGTCGTTGATGTCGTCGTCAACGCGCGCGGCTCGCTTGGGATAGAAGTGGTTCACGGCATAGAGCCAATGCTGCGACTCCAGGAGCGGCTGTCGCTGCCGCGCATCGGGCACGGCTTCGCTCAGTACTTCGCGGAACTGCAGCCGATCGGCGGCCGTCAGCACCAGGGATTCCGTACGCCACGCGGCGATCCGCCAGCGCGTCAACGCGGTGCTGTCGAGGGCGGGAGGAGCAGTGGCTGGGGTGGCTTGGATGGTGGCGGCGGGCGACGGTTCCCCATCGCGCGTCCACTCCAGACGCATCGAGCCACGAAGGTCGAGCCAGCGTCGATCGCGGCCGCGCGCGAGTCCCGACAGGCTCACTTCCGTTTCGAATCGCCGCCAGCCGGAATCGAGGAAGCGTCCCTTCACGAGCGAGAGCTTCGCGTGTTCCACGTAGGCCAGCGACTCGAAGAACGGGTTCCAGAGTCGCAGTTCGGGGTGCATTGACAGGCATTGGTCCTCGGCGACGAAGTGCCTCGCCGCGTCGGAGGAAGATCCGGCGGGGGAGGCGTCCTGCGGGCGGCAGTCCACGAACTGACAATCGTTGGTCAGTAGGCCGCGCCCGTCGTCGGCGGGAAGCTGCAAGTTCCGCAGGTCGCGTTCCAGGCCTTGCATGACGGGCGTCAGTTCCAGGAGCAGTTCCTCCTCCGCCACCAGTCGCCGCACCGGGTCCTGAGCTGCCGCCGCGGGCGGGGCGGTGCCGGTCGAATCGCTGCGGGGATCTGAAACGGCTGCG
>JBIIEC010000402.1:0-5496 GCA_044238045.1 Pirellulaceae bacterium
TTTTCAAGCAATCCATGATAGCCTGCCATTCATTGTTCTCCAGCGACGATGTGCCGAGGCGGCCTAAGTCGAACGCATATTTGTCAAATGACGCAAGTTTTGCAGATTGAGCAGTATCGACCGATTTTGTGACACAATTGGCCACACACAAGCGAAGAGTCTTAATGGTGTCATGAAGTTGCTGATGGTGCGAATCGAGACATTTGCCGCCCCCAGCTGGTCCAAGGCACCGATAAAAACTCGGGACGTGATGGTCAGGTTTTTCATGTCACTGCCACTGGCGTTTTTCGCTAAAACCTCACGCCTGTTCAAAATCACGAAAGTGCCGTGTTTTGCAGGGTTTGAGAGCACGGGACGTGTTTGGGGGTCGTCCCGTGGTTTTGAGCCTTTGACCCCGATTTGAGCCTTTTGGGGTGGAGATGGGTACCAGACGCGTCCCGTGCTTTCGACGCTATCGAAGTCCGGCGAGGCGAAAAAGCCCCGAATTTCCGCGTAGAAACGCAAAGACCCGCTGGGGTGAGCCAGCGGGTCAGTTTGCTTCGAGCCACCTTGCGGTGGCCGTGTTAGTGGAGGCGGCGGGGATCGAACCCGCGTCCCGCGGTGTTTCCGCGACTGCTTCTACGTGTGTAGTCGACTCTTTAAATTTCGCCCTGCCGTCCCCTGTCGACCGGGTTCGGACATGACTAGACAGGAACTTTTTTAACTCAGAACGTACCCGACGTGGTCCTGAGCGGTCCGGATTTGGCGACCGACTTTTGGGCCTCTCCGGCTAAAGCCCTCAGACGGGGCTACCTCTAGTTAGGCAGCCAGTGCGAAGTTGCCTTCGGCACGTAAAATTGTGATCAGCTTTTAACGTGGCCAACTGATCAACCACGACACGCCACCGCCACTTCTTGCCACCCGGTCGAATCCAATTCGCCCCCCGGTGCAACTCAGGCGATCCGGTGTGACCCAGGAAAATGTGGTCAGACCTGATCTACCGAAGCGACTTCCGCCTCCATCATACTCCATGTCCGCCCGGAAGTTAAGGCGCAAGGCGGCCGGAGGCGAGGAGCCAGCCGACGACGGCGGCGATGGCGAGGCGATAGTAGCCGAAAATCTCCAGCCCGTTCCGTTTCAGATAGCCGACCATCCAGCGGACGGCGACGATGGCGGAGATCCAGGCCGCCACGGTTCCCACCAGCATGACGGCGGGCCCGTAGCTGCCCATCATCTCCGGCCCCGCGTCCTTGGCTTTGTAGACTGTGGCGGCCAGCAGCGTCACCATGCCCAGCAGGAAGCTGAATTCCACGGCTGCGGCCAGCTCCAAGCCAACCACCAGTCCGCCGACAATCGTGACCAGGCTGCGGCTGGTTCCCGGCCACATGGCCAGGCACTGGATCAGGCCGATGGCCAGCGCGCCGCGCCAGGTCAGCGACCCCAGGCTGGTCCCGATGCCCTCGCGACTTCGCATCCAGCGGGCTGCCAGCAGAATCCCAATTCCGCCCACCACCCAGGCGCCCACGATCGGCCACAGGCCCAGCAGGTGCGCGTCGATCCAGTCGTCGAAGAGCAGCCCGACCACGGCGGCGGGCAGGAAGGCCGTGATCAGGTTGCGCACCAACCCCAGGCCTTCCCGCTGCACTTCGTCCGCCGTACCCCAAATGCCGCCGAGCCCTCGCAGCATCTGGGCGACGCGCGGCCAATAAAGGCTCAGTACCGCCAGAATCGCGCCCGCCTGGATGCAGATCGCATACGCATCCGATGCCGTCGACTTCTCAATTCCCATCGCGCGCTGCGCCGCGATCAGGTGACCCGTTGAACTGACCGGCAAGTACTCGGTCAGGCCCTCGACGATCCCCAGCACAATCGCTTCCCAGGTGTTCATGGACGGCTTCTCGTCGGAATTCCCTTGGAACAGGATCGAATTCAACCCCGGCGAGCGAAGTGGGCGGCTGACCGCAAGTTGTCATCGCCGATCGCTTGCCGCGCGAACGGCCTGTGCGTCGTCTCGTCACTGCGGATCAACAAAAAATGGCGACCTTGCGCCATGTCGGTCCGCCGCTACGCCTTCGTTGTCAAGTGCTCTAGGAGGATGTGTGGTGTGGAGTGATAATACCGGATTCTCGCGTCTCTTCGTCCTGCTGCAGGACATCACCAACGATCCGCGGACGTTTCACCGCGCCCGCACGGAGTAAGCATGTACAAAAACCTGAACGCCCTGTCCCTTGGCCTCGGCGGACGAATCCATGAGCTGATCGAGTTGGCTCTGTCTGACAAGTTCGCAGGCTTTGATATCGACATGGGGGCGTTGGCAAAACAGGTTGAGTTGCAGGGTTTCGAGGGCGCGACGCGGTTCTTGACCGGGGCCAAGATCCGCATCGGCGGATTCGAACTGGGGCCGGACTGGTACGGGACGGAAGAGGAGTTTCAGGCGGAGTTGGCGTTGCTGGAGCGTTTCGCGCCGGTCGCCAAAGCGTTGGGAGCGGATCGCTGCCTGGCCAACCTGGCTCCTTATAACGACGCGCAGGCCTATCAAGAAACGTTCGGCCAGCATGTGGCCCGCATCGGTCAGATCGCCGCAGTGCTGAAGCCTCACGACATCCGACTTGGACTGGGCTTCCTCGCTCCCGCAGAACATCGAACGGGGCATGCGTCGCAGTTTATCGCGACGGCCGAAGGCATGATCGCCATGCTCAAAATGGTCAGCAACGACCAGGTGGGCCTGTGTCTGGATCTGTGGGAATGGACGGTTGGAGGTGGCACGCTGGAAATGCTCAAGTCGCTGCCGGTGTCACGCGTGGTGGCCGTGCGCCTCGCCGACCTGCCGGAGGGATTGGATCCCGCGGAAGCGAACGAATCGCAGCGACTGCTGCCGGGCACGACCGATCCCGAGCTGTCGGTGAGCGTCCTGCAGTGGCTGATGGACGGGCAGTATGACGGGCCGGTGACGGCCTATGCCCATGCCGATCAGTTTGCTGGCCAAAAACGGCCTGCCGTGGTCGCCCGTGCATCCGCGAGTCTCGATCAACTCCTCAGCCGCGTGACCGGCGCCGAACTGAGTGACGCCGAAGCCGAGGCAGCGGCAACTCACTAGTGATTCGCTAGCGATGCCTGCGGGCGTTGCCTTCTCACGGAGCCTTGGCGAGCCAGCGGGCGTCTGCTTTGCTCGGCCAAGCGTTCTGCTTCTCCTGCTTGCTGCTTCCAACTGAGCCCCCGCACTACAGACGGGGGCTCTCGCCGGACAGCGGTTTCTCCGCCGGTTTTCTCTCGGGCGCCGTCGTTATCGACTTCGATGGCACTCCTGGCGATCTGCGCTAAGGGCGCTGCGTGCGGGGTGGGTGCGGATTGGGTTTTGTTCGCGGCCTGTGTCGGCTGTTGGGTTTGTTGCGGGAACGCTGATGATGGGGATCGGTCCTTTGCGTCATTGTAAAGCGGTTATCCGGTCGAACCAAATCCTTGGCAGAGAAGCCGTCCGGACATGGATGTCTACGGACTGAGCGGGAGGCTGTGGAAGCGCCCGCGCACGCCTGCTCTGAAACTCGTCAGGGATGTTGGAGTTCGCATGGATCGCAAGAACCGTGTCGGTCGTCGAGGCAGTCGACGTCTTCGTGCTTATCTGATGCGCGGTGTGGCGCGGAGCGTCGTGCTGGCTGCTTGCACTTGGTCGTCGCCCTCGATGCTGTCGGTGACGCTGGCGTCGGATGCGTGCGTCGTCAACGAACTCAAGAGTGGCGGTGAGTCGTGCGTTCCGCAGACGCATGCCACGGCGTTTGCCTGGCTGGGACTGCAGGGCGCCGAGCAGGCGATCTGGCATGGTACGAAGCCGGCCGCCGCGGAGGTGGCGTCATTCCAGGTCGTGGCGACCGCTGCCGGTGTGGCACCGCGCAACTCCGCGCGACCCCCGGTCATCGACTTGAGCCTTCCTTGGGCGCAGATCGAGGCGTTGAAGGAGCGGGCAGGGCGTGAAGCGCGGGAACAGCTGCCTGCCGAAGTGGTCGCTTCGGCCGCTCCGGCCATCGCGGCTGCTCCGGGCTCGGACTCTACCAGTACCGATCCAGCGTCGGAGCCAGCTTCCGCCGTGGAAACGGTCGACACTCCCGCAGCAGCCGCTCCCGAATTCGCCCTGCGTGATCACTTGGTCGACACCGAGCGAGGAGAGCAGCTCGCGGAAGAAGAGTTTCTGCAGCTCCGCGAGGCGTCGCAGTCGGCCGCTGCGACACCGGCTGCCGAGGCGGAAGCGAGCGGAGAGCCTGCCGGCGATCTGCCGCTGGGGATGCCTGAAGTCGCGCCGCCGGCGACCGAGCCTTCCGTAGATCCCGTGACCACGGAACGGACCAACGCGGCCGTGCGTCGTTTTCCGTCGACGGAGACCGAGGGAACGGCCACTCCGGAACCGGGGCCGGAATCCAATCTGGAGCCGGTGGCGGAGCATGAGGTGCGGTGGTCGCCGCTGCCGGAAACGGTGGTGGAGCGGGTGCGACAGCACAATCGCCGCGCGATCGAAATGGCGGGCCATGGCGCGGTGTATTCTTCACGCGCCGAATTCGTCAAAGCGCTGCGCCTCGTAGCCCACTCGCTCGACACGCAGGGTAACAGCTATCGACACACGGTGGCGCTCAAGAACGCGATGGTGGCACTCGACGAGTCGGCCGACTTCGCGCCCGAAGGCACGCAGCTTCCTTCGGATCTGGACCTCTCCAAGATCGTGATGAACCACCAGACCACGCTGCTGCGCGATCGCGTGCTGGACGATATGGCGCCCGCCGCCGCCGTGCGAGCTTATCATCGCTATGCCGAAGGCCAGTTCGCGATCGCCTGCGGCCAGGAACTGGTGGCTGCCGACGCCATGTATGGAATGGCTCGCTTGCAACCGCTGATCAATGCCCACGATCCCGGCTGGGCGAATCGACAGGCGCAGGTGGCGATGGCCTACTATCAGTCCGCGCTGCAGGTCTATCCGAAGCACTACCTTGCCGCGCAGGAACTGGGCCTGCTGCTCGCTCGCGACGGGCAGTTCCAGGAAGCCCGCGATGTGCTCCAGCAGGCCGTCGACACCCAGCCCAAACTGACGCACGCGTGGCAGTACCTGGCGGAAGTGCACCGCCAACTGGGCGATGATCACCTGGCCGATGTGGCGGAGCGGGAGTACGTGGCTCGGGCGGGCGGGCGTGCCGTCCAGAGCAGCACGACCGTGGCCGCTGTGCCCCATGCTGCTGCCCAGAAGCCGACCGGAAAGCAGCAGTCCCAGGAGGCGGCGAACACCGGTTCGCCAATGGCCGAGGCGCCTTTGCCGTCGATCGAAAGCCCGCTCGCCTGGGATGACCCGCACCCAGGTCGCGCTCCTTCGGAAGCCAGTGAGCCGTCGATGGTGCGTCGACGAGCGGCGGAAACGTCCGAACCCGCGACGCAAGTGGCCGACCAGCGCAGCGCCGATACCGCGAAGAAGAAGTCGTTTTGGAGCCGCTGGTCGTTGGGAAAGAAAAAGGCTTCGGAGGAAACGCCGACAGAGCAATC
>JBIIEC010000058.1:0-19031 GCA_044238045.1 Pirellulaceae bacterium
GCAGCTGTTATCTGCGGCCAGTCCGATCGTGATCGTGCCGGCTCGCGTCGATTCGCCGCTGGCGGCGTCGGTGCACCCCAGGCTGCGCGAGGTCGGACTGATGCTGCCGACGACGGGCATGCATGCGCTGCTGCTGGAGGCCACGGGCAGGCCGCTGGTGTGTACGAGCGCGAATGGGGCGGGTGAACCGCTGCTGTACCGAATTGACGACGCGGAGAACGGCTTGGCGGGCATCGCGGATGGCTGGCTGCACCACGATCGCGAGATCGCGCATCCGATCGACGATAGCGTGGTACGCTGCGTGGCCGGTCGTCCCATGGCGTTGCGCCTTGGCCGGGGGCTGGCGCCGCTGCCGCTGGAACTGCCGTCGCGGATTCCACGCTTGGCGGTGGGCGCGCACCTGAAGTCGGCGGTGGCGTGGAGCAACGGACGACAGGCGGCGTTGGGGCCGCATGTCGGCGATCTGGAGACGCTCGCGGCGCGGGAACGATTCCGCGAACGCTGTGACGCGCATCTGGCACTCTACGACTGCTGGCCGACCGAGATCCTGCATGACGCGCATCCGGACTACGCGACGACGCGCGAGGCGCAGCGGCGAGCTTCGGAGGCGCTCGCCCGTCACGGATCGGCCGTGAGCCTGCGAGCCGTCCAGCATCACAGGGCGCATGTAGCGGAGGCGATTCTGGAGCATCAGTTGTGGAACACGCCTGTCCTGGGAGTCGCCTGGGATGGATCCGGGCATGGTGGGGACGGGGTGGTTTGGGGCGGCGAATTCCTGAGGGTAGACGAGTTCGGGCAGTGGACGCACGTGGGACGGTGGCGACCGTTGGAACTGCCGGGTGGCGACGTGGCGGTGCGGGAGCCCTGGCGTGTCGCGGTGGCGGTCCTGCGGCAGGCCGTGCCCGTGGATGAATGGCTGCCCGTCGCCCGCCGCCGGTTCGCGGAACGACCGCTCGACGCGCTGCTGCGATGGCTTGACCAGGCCGCGCCCATCGCGCCGACTGCGAGCCAGCGAACCGGGGAAGCTGCAACTCGCTGGTCGATGTCCGTCGCGCGTACGACAAGTGTCGGTCGCCTGTTCGACGCCGCGGCCGCCTGGGTGTTCGGCGTGAGTGAAGTCAGCCACGAGGGCGAGGCGGCGATGTGGTTGGAGTCGAGCGCGGAGGATCACGACGAGCAAGCATATCCGGTGAGCCTGGATGACGCGCAGGGGGAACGCGTGGAACTGGACTGGCGGCCGCTGTTTCGCGGACTGTGGCATGACCTGCGGCGAGGCGAGTCGGCGGGGCGGATGAGCATGCGGTTCCACCGAGCGTTGTCCCAGGCCATAATCGACGTCAGTGCGCGGCATGCAAGAATGCCCGTGGTGCTGTCGGGCGGTGTGTTCCAGAATCGCCTGCTAGGGGAGACTCTGCTGGAAATGGCCGCTGCGCCCGGGCGTTTCCGCCTGCCCGGTTGGGTGCCAACCAACGATGGGGGGATCGCCGCGGGGCAACTGGCGTACGCGTCCCTGCGCGGCGGCGCGTGAGAAATCGCAGCGGACTTGGCCGCGACTTTGCCGCGGACTGGTGGTGCCAAGTGGGTGTCATCGCAGCTGGTTGCTCGAGAGGGAAGGGAACACCACGACGTTTCGACGCGAATCGAACCGTGGGGGCTGCGAGGGCTTCTCGAGTGGGACATGGTGGATTGCCGGGAGAGGACGCATGTGCCTAGCGGTGCCGGGAAAGGTCGTTGAGTGGCTCGATCGCGATCCGTTGTTCGCGACGGCTTGGGTGGAGTTTGGCGGCGTGCGCCGGCGGGTGAGCATGGCGTGCGCACCGGAGGCGGTGCTGGGGGACTATGTGCTGGTGCACGCGGGCGTGGCGATCACGCGCGTGGATGCAGAGGAGGCGGATCGGATGCGGGCGCTGCTGGTCGAGTGCCTGGAGGAGTCGTCGTGGGAGAAGGATCCGGCGTCGGATCTTGATGATGCAGGGTCTTCGGAGGAGTGATGAGCAGCCACAGCGAGGGCGGATCTGGATTCCGGGGCGCGATGCCGCACCTGGACGAGTATCGCGATCCCGCGGCCTGCCGCGCGCTGGTCGATCGGATTGCCGCGCGAGCCAGTCGTCGCCACACGCTGATGGAAGTCTGCGGCGGCCAGACGCACGGACTCTTGGCCCACGGCATCGACCGAGAACTGTCGGATGTGGTGGAGTTGATTCATGGTCCAGGCTGTCCGGTCTGCGTGACTCCGGAGCAGGACATCGACTGGGCCATCGCGGCCTGTCTCGCGCCGGGCGTCCTGGTGGCGACATTCGGCGACATGTTGCGAGTTCCCGGCCGTGGTGGCTCCTTGCGGGAGGCGCGGGCGGCGGGTGGGCAGGTGCGGATGGTCTATTCGCCGCTCGACGCGGTGTCGATGGCGCGGGAACGACCGGACCTGCAGGTCGTGTTCCTGGCCGTGGGCTTTGAGACAACCGCGCCGGCCACCGCGCTGGCGGTGCGCCAGGCGCGGGAAATGCAGCTGGACAACTTTTCGCTGCTGGTTTCCCACGTTCGTGTCCTGCCGGCGATGGAGATGATCGCGGGCGACCCAGGGAACCGCGTCGACGCGTTCCTTGCGGCCGGGCATGTCTGCGCCGTGGATGGCTATCGCGACTATCATCGGTTCGCCCGCGATCATCACGTGCCTGTCGTGGTGACCGGGTTCGAACCGGTGGACCTGCTGCTTGGTATCCTGGAGTGTGTCGAGCAGTTGGAGGCCTCGCGGGCCGAAGTGGTCAATGTCTACCATCGGAATGTGCGGGAGGCAGGGAACGACCACGCGCGGCAGCTGGTGGATTCGGTCTACGAGGTGGCCGACCGTGGCTGGCGTGGAATCGGAGAAGTGCCTGGCGGCGGTCTGCAGCTGCGTGCCGCGTGGCGTGATTTCGACGCGCGGCTGCGCCTCGACTGGATCCAGGGCGATGAAGAAGGCCAGCGAGCGCCGTGTTCCGGTTGTCGCAGCGGTGAGGTGTTGGTGGGGCGGATCAAGCCGCCCGAGTGTCCGTCCTACGGGGGCGAGTGCACGCCCGAGCATCCGCTGGGGGCTCCGATGGTTTCCTCCGAAGGGGCGTGCATGGCGTACTACCTTCGTCGCGATGGCCTGCCGCGGGAGGACGCTTGATGTTCCAGTGTCCCGTGCCCGATCGGTTCACCGGTGATCGCGTGACCCTGGCCCACGGCGAAGGCGGCCGCTGCATGCGGCAGTGGATCGAGCGGCGCGTCGCGCCCCTGTTTCGCGCGGTGGACGCGGGAAGCTTGGACGAGCGGTCGCCCGTGGATCCGGTGCTGGACGACTCGGCCTTGGTGCAAACGGAAGGCTCGGCGCTGCGCATGACAACCGATGCGTACGTCGTGTCGCCGCGTTGGTTTCCCGGCGGAGATCTGGGAGCTCTGTCGATTCATGGCACGGTGAACGACCTGGCGGTGGGCGGCGCGCGGCCGCGCTGGATCAGTCTGTCCATGATCCTGGAGGAGGGGATTGCGCTGTCGGAGGTCGAGGCGCTGCTGGGTTCGGCTGCGGAGGCGGCGCGTGCGTCGGGAGTGCGTGTCGTGACAGGCGACACGAAGGTCGTGCCGCGGGGCGCTGCCGACGGCATGTACGTTTCCACGGCGGGCGTGGGCGAAGTCGTGTGGTCGCTGCCCGGTTGCGATCGACTGGAGGCGGGGGATGCTCTGCTGGTCAGCGGACCGGTGGGCTGTCATGGACTCGCCGTGCTGGCTGCGCGGGAGCAGTTGCAGTTGGATCCGTCGCCGCGCTCCGATGTCCGGTCGTTGTGGCCGGCGGTGGAGCGTCTATGGCGGGCGGGAGTGCCGGTGCGGGCGATGCGCGATGCAACGCGCGGCGGCGTGGCGGCCGTGCTGCACGAGTGGGCGGCCGCTTCGCAGACCACGCTCCGCGTCCAAGCCAGAGAGGTGCCGACGACTGCGGAAGTGCGCGGCGCCTGCGAACTCCTCGGACTCGACCCGCTGCACATGGCTTGCGAAGGCGCGATGGTCGTGGCTGTCCCCCGCGCCGCTGCCGCGCAGACATTGGCCGTCCTTTGCGAAGTCGCCGGAAGCGAGCGGGCGACGATCATCGGGGAGGTCACCGCGGGCGGCGGCGAACCGGTGCTGGTTCGCCGCGCGCTGGCAGCCTGGCTGCCGCTGGATGAACCTCAGGGGATGCCCCTGCCTCGCATCTGCTGACGAATCGAGCGACCCTCCGCGGCGGTGGGCCTCGATCCATCCCACAGGCTACTTCGGCAGCTTCACCTTGGACTTCTTCTTGTCGTCGTCCTCGTCGCCGTCCTTGCTGGCGGCGGGTTCGGAGTCGGCGACGACGGGCGGGAAGCCGTTGAGCTGTCGCCAGATTTCGTAGCCGAGCGAAACCTGCTGCAGGAGCACCCAGCCGTTGGCGCGGACGCCTTGGCGGAGGAAGCGGTGGGACGGCCAGCCGGCGGGGTCGTCGGGCCGGACCTGGATGCGGAACTTGCCTTTGCCGTCGTCGGTTTCGTCGATCGCCACGACACGCCCACCAAAGGTGCCGACTGCCACGGAGGGCCAGCCAGCAAACTGGATGGCAGGCCAGCCTTCGAACTGCAGGCGGACATGGTCGTTGGGCCGGACCAGGGGCGCATCGAAGCCGGCGATCCACAATTCGACGGCGAGGTCCGTGGATTCGGGCACGATCGTGAACAGCTCCGCGCCTTCCTTGATCATCTGGCCGCGCTCGAAGATGGGCATGCGGAAGATCGTGCCATCGCGGGGCGCGGTGATCGTGAGGCGATCGAGTTCGGAGATCTTGACTTCGATTTCGCGCATCTCCTTCTGCGCGGTGGCCTGCTGTCCGATGGCGTCTTCACGCATGGCGCGGGCATAGTCCACCTTGGTCTGGGCCTCGCGTCGCTTCTGCTCCAGTTCGCTGGCCTTCGAATCCAGTTCCCGTTCGGCGGCCGTGACCTCCTGGCGTGCGGATTCGAGCTCCGAGACCGCCACCTCCAAATCCTTCCTCAGTTTCTCGATCTCTTTCTCGGGCTTGAGGCCTTTCTCGAAGAGCCCCTTCTGCCGCTCGTAGTTCAGTCGAGCCTGGTTCTCCTTTGATTCATAGCCGGTGACCAAGCGCTGTTTTCCCTGCAGCTTGGCTCGCGATGACTCGATCAGGTCCTGCGCGGCCTTGACGGCGAAGTCGCGAGCGTCGCCAAAATCGCGGATGTTCTGCTCGTAGACCTCCACCTTGGTCCGCGACGTCTCCATCTTGGTGCGCAGATCCTGCAGCTGGGATTGCAGCTGGTCCAGCAGGTTGGCGGCGGCCGGCTGGAGTTCCAGGATGAAGTCGCCCTGCTTGACGGTCGTGCCTTCCACGAGGCCTTCGGCCACGCGTGACACGATGCCTTTGACTTGCGAGGTGACGGTCTGCTGGCGTTCCTGCGGCACGAAGGCGGTGACTCGGCCCATGCCTTTCGACGACTGCTGCCAGGGAAGCAGCAGCATGGCGAGCGCGCTGAGGAGCAGGAAGGCGAGGGTGGCCTTGGCCAGGCGACGCACGGCGCGCGAGGACTGGACCAGCTTCAGCGCGGGCAGCGACTTGCGTACCGACGTATCCGGAAGGTGGTAGCCGATGTTGAGGCGAGCGTTCATGTCAGGGCCGTTCGTGCGAGGCGAGGGGATTCGGGACAGATCCCTGGGGAACGAGACGCGGACGGGAAGCAGCGATCAAGGGCCATCAATGGCCGGAGATCTCCTCGGTCGACAGCGGATCACCCAGGGCGTAGTCCCCGTGCTGGTCAAAGGGCCGCAGGGTCACCGTGCGCTGGCAACGCTCCGCGATCTCCTGCCGATGCGTGGCGATGAGGACGGTCCAGGGAGCACCCGGAGCGAGGATGGCGGCGAGCGGGCGCTCCAGCATGCGTTCGCCGAGCGCATCGAGGGTTCCGTCGATGAGCAGCAGGCGAGGACGGCCCACGATGGCGCGGGCCAGCATCAGCAGTTGGGCCTGCGTGGTGCTGAGCGGAACGCCTCCTGTCTGCAGGACCGTGTTCAGGTTGTCCGGGAGATCCGAGAGCACGTCCAGCAGTCCGACGGCGGCGAGCGAGTCGCGCACGTCGGCGGCGCTGATCTGTGGCCGGTGCAGGTGGACGTTCTCGGCAATCGTGCCCGGGAAGATCTCGATGCCGCGCGACATCGCCACGTGTTCGCGGAGCGAATCGGGACGCAGTTCGCGGAGGTCGATGCCATCCATCTCCACGTAGCCATGCTGCTGCGTGCGGATCGCGCACAGGATGTCGATCAGCGTGGACTTGCCACAGCCCGACGGGCCCACCAGTGCCACGCGTTCGCCCGGCGAGATGCTGGCCGAAAAACGCTCCAGCACCGAAGGGCCCCCGTACCCGTATTCCACAGCATGCAGCCGCAGGCTCGCCGGGCGTGCCTCGCTCAAGTGGAACAGGTGGTCGTGCGGCTCAATGGGCAGGTCGAAGAGCATTCCCAGCTTATCGACGCTGGCGAGCAGGTCGTAGAAGCTCTCGACGTATTTGCCCATCTTGGCGAGCGATCCCACGATGATGGTCACGATCAGTTCGGCGGCCACCAGCTGGCCGAGCGTCAGTTCGCCCTGCAGCACCAGCCAGCCACCCAAACCCAGCAGGGCCGTGGCGGCGATCGCCTGCAGGCCGAGCATGAACAGCAGTTGGCGGAGGAAGATCGAGAAGTGCTTCTTGCGAGCTTCGAGATAGTTGATGGCCAGCTGGTCGGCCTGGTTGAGCGCGAACTGGTTGCCGCCGTGCATCTTGAAGGCGGTGGTGTGCAGGGCCAGCGATTGCAGCCAGGCCGCGGCGGCGAACTTGGCCCGCGACTCACCGATCGAGGCCTTCACGGCGCCCTGGCCCAGGACCAGAAACACGAACAGTACGCTGGCCAGCAGCACCAGGTCAAAGCCAAGCAGGAAGGGGTGGTAGAAGGCCAGGACGATCATGCCGATGATCATCTGCAGGACGACACCCAGGCCGTCGAGCACCATGCTGGCCGTGACCTTCTGGATGGTTACCACATCAAAGAACCGGTTGGCCAGTTCGGGCCCGTGGCATCCGTCGAGAGCCCGCTGGTCGACTCGCGGCAGTCGATAGGCCAGGTCCTCGACGACCCGCGTGAACAGACGCCGCTGGAGGATTTCGACGATCGTCACGTTCAACGCTTCGAACGCCGCACCGAATCCCAGGAAGATGAACAGGATCAGGGAAAGCACGATCACCGGTTGTGTGAACCGGCCGAACGCCACGGTGTTGACCAACGCCTCGACGGCAATCGGCGTTGCCAGCGCCAGCATGCCGACGACGGCGGAGAACACCATCACATTGAGGATGTCGCTGCGTTCGGGCCGCAGCAGTTGCATCAGCCGACGCAGCGGGCTGGTCGAGTGCTCGTCAGCTCCGTGGTGACCCGCACCATGGCCGTGGGACGCCGGGGACGCTCCGGAACCCTGGTGGCCCGAGGGTGCCTGGACACGTGGGGTGACGGTGGCAGCGTCACTGGCGCAGGGCAGGGCAGCTTGGCCGACCAGCCAAGTGGTGGGCGTTTTCGATTCGGGGATCTGCAGGGTGCGGCAGAACTGCTGGTGCGAAACCCAACGATCGCGTTGGCCCTCAATGCCCGTCAGCCGCAGCTTGCGGCCGTTGGTTTCCGCCACCGCATACCACCGCAGCTTGCCGTTCTGGTCGAGCCGGCAGGTGCAGACCGGCATGCCTTCGCCGGTGAGCTGCAGGGCCTCCTCCAGCGAGCACTCCAGATGCCGGACCCGGAGCCCCAGGCTTTCCCCAACCTCGACCAGCCGGTAGGCCCAGGCCTGGGGGCCGGTCCCGGGGAGGGCTCGGAGCGATTCGCCGAGGATGCGGGTGGCTAGGATGCGATCAAAATCCACGTGGGACGCCTGCGCAAACAGACTCAGCACGTGGATCGCGTGGTCCAGTTCCGAAACGCTATCGGGAGATCGGTCGTGCATGGCGTCGATGTGCCTAGGCGGGACTTTTGGACCGAGGGGAGCCTACCTCATTTTAGAGAGCGATCCCTACTCTTACTGTATACGGCCCGATCGGATAATTTGAAAAGTAGAATTATTGGTGGTATTTGATTCAAAAAACAAATGAGACGCTCGTCCCATGGAATGGCTTAACTACCACCATTTGCTGTACTTCTGGGTCGTGGCTCGGGAGGGCGGGGTATCCGCGGCGGCGGTCAAGCTGCATCTGGCCCAGCCGACGCTCAGCAACCAGATCCGCCAGCTGGAGAAAAACCTGGGGGCCAAACTGCTGGTGCGGCGGGGCCGGGGCGTGGAACTGACCGAAACGGGCCAGATCGTCTTTCGATACGCGAACGAGATCTTCCAGTTGGGGCGGGAGATGACGGATGCGGTGCGGGGCCGGCCGACGGCCGGGGAAGGTCGTCTGGTGTTGGGAGTACCCGACATCCTGCCCAAGATGGTAGTCCACCGGCTGATCCAGCCGGCCCTGGCGATGCCCGAACCGGTGCACCTGGAAACCTACGAAGGCAAACTGGAGGACCTGTTGGCGGACCTGGCCGCCCATCGGCTGGATGTGGTGTTCTCCGAGACGCCGCTGTCGCCGACTTCCAGCATCCGTGCCTTCAATCATCTCCTGGGCGAGTGTTCGCTCACCTGTTTCGCCGTGGGCGACTTGGCGCGGAAATATCGCAGCGACTTCCCGCAGTCGCTGCATGGAGCACCCATGCTGCTGCCCACGCAGAATACCCTGGCGCGCCGGTCGATGGAGCAGTGGTTTGACGAGCACCAGATCCGTCCCCAGGTGCGACATGAGTTCCAGGACAGTGCGCTGCTGAAGGTGTTTGGCCAGGAGGGCGAGGGGATCTTCATGGGATCGTCGGCCATCGAAAGTGAGATCTGCCGTCGCTATGGAGTGCGGGTCGTGGGACGGATTCCGGAACTGCGCGAACGGTACTACGCATTGTCGGTGGAGCGGCGTCTGAAGCACCCGGCGGTGTTGGCGATTACGCGTGCGGCCCGCGATGAACTGTTCCGTCGCCGGACGGAAACGGCGACCGAGGGGGACGCGAAGGGCGACAGTGGAGCTTAAGATCGTGTCTGGCGACCTGGACCGCGACTGCGTCCCAGGCCGACCGCTTGGAAGGTGGACTCTCGCATGACTCGTTCTTTTCAATTCGCTTTTCGCGCCGAGCAGGTCGACGCGAGTGCTTTCCTGGCGGCCAACGCGACGGTCCTGGGCGACGTGACCGTGGGCGCTCGCAGCAGTCTTTGGTTCCACGCGGTGGTGCGCGGGGACACGGAAGCGATTCGGATTGGAGCGGACACGAACATCCAAGACGCGTGCGTGCTGCATGCGGATCCCGGCTTCCCCTGCGTGCTGGGGGATCGCGTGACGGTGGGGCATGCGGCGGTAGTGCATGGCGCGCGGGTCGCGGATGACGTCATGATCGGCATGCGAGCGGTTCTGCTGAACGGCGTGCAGGTGGGATCGGGAAGCATCATCGGCGCGGGAGCGGTGGTGTCCGAAGGCACGATCATTCCGCCCAACTCGCTGGTCTTCGGCGTGCCCGGCCGCGTCGCTCGCGAGACGACGGAGGAGCAGCGAGCATGGATCCGGCGGGCTGCGGAGCATTACGTCGAGGCGTCGCGTGCGTTGCGGCAGCAGCAGGCCGACGCTGGCGATCCGGCCGCAGACGAAGACCGCCCCTGACGCAGTTCGCGCAGGACGCGGCCGGCCGTGCTTCATTTTCGTGACGCGCTGCGAGAAACGCCCAGGCGGGTGTTTCAAAACCTGAGCAGGCGCTCAGGAGTCTTCCTGCGGTCTCTCCGACGCCATGGGCCCTCACGCCCTCAGACCGTCCTTGCCGCTCCCGTGCAGGACCTCAACGCGAACGCCTGTTCAAGACGCTGGCGACCGTGATCGAAAGTATCGGAAGTCCAGCAGCCTTGCCACGCGACGAGGCTTGCGTTCCCGACGGCGCCGCGAGAGGCTCGCGTCGCGACGAGGGACACTCGGCCCCGACGGGGACGGATTACGAAAAAGGAGGTGTTTCGCGGATAGTCGCTGATTGACGGACTCCCCGCAAGGCCGTCATCATAGGGCCGTTGTCGTGGATTGGGCGACCTCTTTATTTCCGGAGACATGCAGCGATGAAACGATTCTGGTCTTACTTTGGCCCGGCTTGCCTCGCGGTGCTGATGCACAACGCGGCGAACGGCATCGACTTCCATCCGATCAAGTCGGTGGAAGCGACCTTGCCGCAGGGCGGCAACTACTTTCCCGTCGAGAACCTGATCCAGGGTCCCGGCAAGGGTTTCATGGCCACGGCTCCCTACACGGCCACCGGCCAGACCTGGGTGACCGATGCGTGCAGCTACCCGTGTAACTACATTGAGGAGTGGGGACAGCCAGTGCTGACGTTCGACCTGGGGCAGAACCAGCCGCTGTCGGAAGTCAGCATCTGGGGATACTCCTCCGGCAACGCGAATGGCTTGAAGGACTTCAGCCTGCGTTTCGCGTCGGACGCGGATGGGCCGACCGGTTTCGGCAAGACGATCAAGTACAACCCGACCTTCAACGACCTGGACATCGAGCCGTCGATTCGGCAGAGCTTCAATTTCAGCGAGAAGGTGTCGGCGCGGTACGTCGAGTTGCTGGCGCTGGAGAACTTCTTTGTCGCGCCGGGAGATGGTTCGGAGCCGGGTTCGAAGCCGGGTGGCGATCGCGTGGGCTTTGGCGAGATCGCGTTCGCTCTGCCGGGCGAGGATCCGCCACCGCCGCCGCCGGTGCAGTTCTATCCCATCTCCAGCATCGCCTCGAGCACTGCGGATACCGACTACTGGCCGGTGGAGAACCTGATCCAGGGATCGGGCGCGGGCTTCAGCGACGTGCAGCCGCACCAGAAGACGGACGCGGGTCCGACGGGCAACTGGGTGACGGACGCCTGCGGCTACCCCTGTGACTACCTGGAGTCCTTCGACGCGCCCGTGCTGACGCTGGACCTGGGCCAGGATCGGTCCCTGAACGAGATCGATGTCTGGGGCTACAGCAGTACGAACGCCAACGGCATCAAGGAGTTCAAGCTGCGGTTCGCGACGGCGGCTGACGGCCCGAACGGGTTCGGCACTTCGGAGAAGTACAACCCGACGTTCTCGGACCTGCCGAACGACGACACGAGCCGCCAGATGTTCCCCTTCAGCAAGACGCTGACCGCGCGGTACGTCGAGCTGACCGTGACGGATAACCACTTCGTTGCCCCCGGCGATGGCACGAACACCGAGGAGCCGGGCGGTACGACGCCGGGCGGTGACCGCGTCGGCATCGGCGAGATCGCCTTTCCGATGATCAGCGTGGCAATGGCCGGTGACTTCAACAGCAACGGCCTGCTGGATGTCGCGGACATCAACATGCTGGAGGTGCAGGTGGCGGGTGGATCGAATCCGACGGCTTACGACCTGAACAAGGATTCGAAGGTGGATACGGGCGACATTGGCGTCTGGGTCCGCGACCTGAAGAAGACGTGGATTGGCGACGCCGACCTGAACGGCCAGTTCAACAGCGCCGACTTCGTCAAGATCTTCCAGGCCGGCAAGTACGACTTGAACGAGGCGGCTGACTGGTCGCAAGGCGACTGGAACGGCGACCTGCGGTTCAACTCCGGTGACCTCGTGTCGGCCTTCCAGGATGGCGGTTTCGAGGCGGGTCCGCGGACGGCTGTTGCAGCGGTACCGGAGCCTTCTTCGGCCGTGCTGAGCCTGCTGGCCGTCGGCTCGCTGGCGCTGGCTCGCCGCCGTCGCTAGAAGCGTCTCGGAAAGCAGTCCCCACCGCCGCAGGGCGGCTGGGTTGAAACAGGAAAGGGGCGGTGGTTCGCGAGGACCCCGCCCCTTTTTCATCCAAGCGAGCGTTCCCGCTCGCGCCAGTCACCTGCCCGTCTGCGGTCCAGTTACGTCGATTTCCGGACGGCTTCTCCCGCGGCGATTTGATGGTCGCGGCCTATGGCGGTCCATCCCCCGGATGTGCAAAATGTCGTATGATGAGGGCCGCGAAGCGGCAGCGTGCTCGGCTTGAGGCAGCTTGAGCGGGCCCCGAGGCGGTCGAGACACGAGTTACGAGCGAGGAGTTGAGCGGATGCATCGGCGTTGGATCTTCTGGTTGGTCTTGTGCAGCTTGGGCTGGATGACAAGCGGCGTTTCCGCGGCGACGGATCCGTTGGACTGGCCTCATTGGCGTGGTCCCGAGCAGAATGGTGTGTCGCGGGAGAAGAACCTGCCCGACCGCTGGACGCTGCAGGGCGAGAACTTGGTCTGGCGGAAGCCCGAGTATGCGACCCGGTCGACTCCGATCGTAATGCGCGGCCGCATGTATGTGATGTGCCGCGCGTTTCCCGAGACGACGGAGGAGGGCGAGAAGGTCGTCTGCGCCGACGCGAAGACGGGCGACCTGATCTGGGAAGCGACGAACAATGTCTTTCTGTCCGACTCGCCGGCCGAACGTGTCGGCTGGTCGGCCGTCGTGGGTGATCCGGAAACGGGGCATATCTATTCGCTGGGACTGGGGTGTCTCTTCCAGTGCCTGGATGGCGACACCGGCAAGGTGCTGTGGTCCAAGTCGATGAGCGAAGAGTACGGAATGCTCTCGACCTATGGTGGGCGTACGAACTTCCCCATCGTGTTCGAGGACCTGGTGATCATCAGCGGCGTCGTGACGATGTGGGGCGAGACGGCGGTGCCCGCCCATCGGCTCTTTGCCTTCGACAAGAAGACGGGGCAGCAGGTGTGGATGGTCAGCACGCGTGTGCGTCCGGAGGATACGACCTACAGCACGCCGGTGATCACCAACTTCCAGGGCCAGGCGGCCATGGTGGTGGCCGCCGGTGACGGCGCGGTCTATGCGATGCAGCCGCGGACGGGCCAGGTTATTTGGAAATACGACGCCTCGCCGCGTGGCATCAACACCACGCCGCTCGTCGCCGATGGCAAGGTCTACCTGGGACACAGCGAACAGAACAGTTCCGACACCACCATCCTTGGCGCGCTGTTCGCCTTCGACGGGCAGCGAAAGGGCGCGATCGCCGAGAAGGACCTGATGTGGAAGATTCCCGCGCGGACCGTCGGTCGTTCGCAGCCGATGCTGGTCGGCGACCGGCTCTATGCGGTCGAGGACGGCGGCACGCTCTGGATCGGCGACGCGAAGACGGGCGAGGAGATCGCCAAGCAGAAGCTGGGCCGCATCATGTTCGGCAGCATGGTCCATGCCGACGGGAAGCTCTATGTCGGCGAGGCCACGGGCCGCTGGTATGTGCTCGCCCCGACCGAGAAGGGCGTGAAGATTGTCCACCAGTTGCGGCTCAACGGCGAGGAGATCCTGGGTTCACCGATCGTCTCGCACGGCCGCATCTACCTGCCCACGACGTCCGCGATGTACTGCATCGGTCTGCCCGACCAGACGCCGTCCGCCGATCCGCTGCCCGCGGCTCCCCAGGAGACGCCGGCGGGCAAGGACGACCCGGTGGCTCATGTCCAGATCGTGCCTTCCGAGAGTCTGGTGAAATCGGGCGAACGCATCGCGTACCAGGTGCGGGCGTACAACGACCGCGGACAGCTGCTGGGCGTGCGTCCGGCCGAGTACTCGCTGGAGGGCCCGGGCAAGGTGGACAACAGCGGACAGTTCGTTGCCCCGACCGGCCCGCAGCATGTGGCGACCATGGTCAAGGCCAAGGTCGGCGACCTCGAAAGCGTCGCTCGTGTCCGCGTCGTGCCTTCGCTGCCCTGGAAGTTCGACTTCGCGGACGGCAAGGTCCCGATGACCTGGATCGGTGCCGCGTATCGCCACCAGCCGAAGGAGCTGGAGGGCGAGAAGATGCTTGTCAAGATCAGCACGATTCCCAAGGGAACACGCAGCCAGTCGTGGATGGGGCATCCCAGCCTGCACGACTATGTGGTGCAGGCCGACTTCCAGGCCACCGAAAAGAACGGCAAGATCCCCGACATGGGCTTGATCAACCAGCGGTACACCCTGGCCATGATGGCCGCGCAGCATCTGCAGATCCGGTCATGGACTTCGCGGTTGGAGCTGCGGTTCGCCAAGACGATTCCGTTCTCGTGGAAGGCCGGACAGTGGTATACGATGAAGTTCGAGAGCGAGAATCGCGATGGCAAGGCGGTGCTGCGAGGCAAGGTGTGGCCGCGCGGGACAGCGGAGCCGTCGGAGTGGACGATCGAGGCCGAGGATGGCACGCCGAACGTCACGGGCAGTCCCGGCATGTTCGGCAACGCGAGCGACGCCGAGTTCTACATCGATAATGTGCAGGTCACGCCGCGAGCTGCGAAGTAGAACTGCTTCGTAGCGAAGTCGTGGGCGACCGATGGCGACCCGAAAAAAGATCGAGCGAGCGGATGCCGGGAAGCCGGCGTCCTCCGCCGCAGACCGATTGGCAGAGAGGAAACCTGGAATGGACCGATTCATGCGGATTGCGAAGACGTTGGTGGGAGGAGTCCTGGTGTCGGCCGTGTCGCTGGCTGGGTCGGCAGGAGCCCAGGAGGCGGGAGGCAAGTTTGATCCGATTCGCGAAGCCCGCGAACTCATCGGTGAAATGAAGGTGGGAGCGGGTGACTGGCCGCAGTGGGGTGGTTCCGCTCGCCGCAACAACACGCCGCAGGGCAAGAACATCCCCACCGAGTGGGACACGAAGGCAGGCGAAAACATCAAGTGGTCGATGCCGCTGGGCTCCGAAACCTACGGCAACCCCGTCGTGGCCAACGGCAAGCTGTTCGTCGGCACGAACAATGGCAATGGCTACCTGAAGCGTTATCCGAGCAAGGTGGACCTCGGCGCGTTGCTGTGCTTCGACGCCGAGACCGGCAAGTTCCTCTGGCAGCACTCCAGCGAGAAGCTGCCGACGGGCCGCGTCCATGACTGGCCGAACCAGGGCATCTGTTCGGCCCCGCTCGTCGATGGCGAACGGCTCTGGTACGTCACGAGTCGCGGTGAGGTGGTCTGTCTGGATACGGCCGGCTTCAGCGACAGTGAGAACGACGGCCCGTTTAAGGACGAGCCGAACCAGAACGCCGACGAAGGCGATGTGATCTGGAAGCTCGACATGATGAGCAAGCTCAAGGTGTCGCAGCACAACATGTGCAGCTGCTCGGTGACAGCCGTCGGCAACCTGCTGTTCGTCAACACGTCCAACGGCGTGGACGAGAGCCACATCACGATTCCCCAGTCGGGTGCTCCCAGCTTCATCTGCCTCAACAAGGACACGGGCGAGCTGCTCTGGGCCGATGACTCGCCCGGCGCGAACGTTCTGCACGGCCAGTGGTCGTCGCCGACCTTTGCCGAACTGGGCGGTGTGCCGCAGGTGCTGTTTGGAGGCGGTGACGGCTGGTTGTACAGCTTCGATGCCCGCGGTGAGAACGGCAAGGCCAAGCTGCTCTGGAAGTTCGACTGCAATCCGAAGGACTCGCTGTATGTGCTGGGTGGTCGCGCGACTCGCAACCACCTGATTGGCACGCCGGTTGTCTACGACGGCCTGGTGTACATCGCGGTCGGCGAGGATCCGGAGCACGGGGAGGGCAACGGGCACCTGTGGTGCATCGACCCCACGAAGCGTGGTGACGTGAGCCCGACGATCGTCTACAACTCCAGCGACCCGTCCAAGGCGATCGCGGCCAAGCGGCTCCAGTCGCTGGTGGCCAAGGAAGGTGACTTCGAGCGGGATAACCCCAACTCGGCGGCCGTCTGGCACTACGTCGGGGCCAACCCGGAAGACTTCGCGCAGTCGATGCACCGCACCTGCGGCACCGTGGCCATCCTGGACGACGTGCTGTACATCGCGGACTTCAGCGGACTTGTCCACTGCCTCGACGCCAAGACCGGCCAACCGCACTGGACGCACGACATGCTGGCCGCCTCGTGGGCCTCGCCGCTGATCGTCGAGGGCAAGGTCTACATCGGCGACGAGGATGGTGACATCACCGTGTTCAAGCTCGGCAAGGAGCTGGAGATCCTGTCCGAGTTCAACATGGACAGTGCCGTGTACACGACGCCGATCGTGGCCAACGATATCCTTTACATCGCCAACCGGAACCGCGTCTTCGCGATTCAGGAAGGCGCTTCCAGCAAGCCTGCGGATGAACGCAAAGCGGCCGAAAGCCGGGTGGACTGAACCATGCCGTTCGTGTTGGTTGTCGATGATTCGCCGATCGAGCGTCGCCTCGTCGGCGGCCTGTTCGAACGAGAACTGGATTGGCTCGTCGAATACGCGTCCAATGGGTCCGAAGCATTGAGCTGCATGCATCTTTCGGTGCCCGACCTGCTGATCACCGACCTGATGATGCCGGAGATGGATGGCCTGGAACTGGTGACGGAGGTGCGCGACCGGTTCCCGCAGGTGCCCGTGATCCTGATCACGGCGCACGGCAGCGAGGCGTTGGCCGTGGAAGCACTCGAGAAGGGCGCGGCCAGCTATGTGCCCAAGGGGCAGATGGGTTCCAAGCTGATGGATACGGCCCGCCAGGTCATCGCCATCTCGGGCGACGACCGGGTCTACGCGCGGCTGCTGGAACGGATGGAACGCGGGCAGGCGGAGTTCGAGCTGCCGAACGATCCAGCGCTGGTGGCTCGATTCGCCGAGCATGTCGTCTGGCAGGTCGGGGCCATGCGGAGCTGCGATGCCACGGACCGTCGTCGCGTGGCCGTGGCGCTGGAGGAAGCGCTGCTGAACGCGCTGCTGCACGGCAACCTGGAGCTGACGCCGGACGAGGCGCAGTCGGTGCGGGCGACGACGCTGCGCGGCGAAGTGGCCGACCTGATCGCCCAGCGGTGCGAGCTGGACATGGGCCGCAACCGCCGGATCTTCGCCAGCTATGAACTCTCGCGCGACCACGTGACCTTCGTGATCCGGGACCAGGGACCCGGCTTCGATCCCCGCTCCGTGCCCGTCCCCGGCGATCCCGGATCGCTGGAACGCACAGAGGGCCGCGGGCTGGTGCTGATCCGCAACTTCATGGACGAAGTCACCTTCGCCGATTCCGGCCGGCAGATCACGATGACCAAGCGGTTCCGGCAACGCTGAGCCCGTTTCGCGATCGCGATCGCGATCGCGGGCTGCGGGGCTGCGGCCTGCGATGGATCCTTCGCTCGGTGCGCGAAGGAAACGCGATTAGAGTTCTTGGAGGCGGATGTTCCGCCAGCGAATCTGTTTGCCGGCCGCCTCTTTCTCGCCGATGCTGTGCACCTGCAAGGCGATGAACCCGCGTGGCGTGACATCGTCGGTCAGGTCGGCCGCGGGCACGTCGTTGAGCCAGGTCTTGATGGAGGCGCCGCGGCATTCCACGCGGAACTTGTTCCACTCGTTCTGGCGAAAGGCCTTTTGAGCCGCTTCATTCTTCTCCAGGTTGAACAGCCACCCGCGCCGGCCTTCGTCGTAGATGCCCGCCGTCCAGGCGCGATCCGAGGGATCGATCTCCACCTGATAGCCATGCACGCGCCCCGGCTCAATCGTCTGCTGGCGGTTGTCACCAGCACCCGACTTGTACTCGTAGGTGTGCGGTTCGTCGAACACGCAACTGCGGATCTGCACGCCCGAATTGAGCAGCGGGTCGACCTTGAATTCCAGCTCCAGGATGAAGTCCCCGTAGTCGCGGTCGGTGCACAGGAAACTGTTGGGCGTATCGGGGACGGCGGTGCCGACGATGGTGTCGCCGTCGATCGAGTACTGGGCCTTGCCGCCATGCTGGACCCAGCCGGTGAGATCCTTGCTGTTGAACAGGGGGCGGAAGGTGCCCTGGTTGGATTCGTCGGCGCGGGCCAACGGGAGGGCGGCGAGCAGCGCGAGCAGCGCGAAGGCGAGGACGGTGCGACGCATGGGCGGGGAACTCCGGGTGGGTTCAGCTGGAGACGATCGGGCCGGCGGCCCGCACGGCGGGTCGCACGAGGTCCGAGTATTGCTGGAAGTTACCAGCGAAGCTAGAGGCCAGTTTCCGGGCCGTCGCCAGATACGCTTCTTCGCTGCTCCAGACCGCCTGCGGCCAGAGGATCTGGGGATCGACGCCGGGGCATTCCATCACTGCGTTGACCTGGAAGATCGGATCGACCCGTGAAGGGGCATGGCTGAGTTCGCCGGAATGGATGGCGTCCAGGATGGCCCGCGTCTGGGACAAGGGAATCCGGTGTCCCACGCCGTACGATCCGCCCGTCCATCCCGTGTTGATCAGCCACACATCGGTCCGGTGCTTGCGGATCTTCTCGGATAGCAGTTCGGCGTACCGCGCGGGATGCCAGACCAGGAACGGGCCTCCGAAGCACGGGGAGAAGGTCGTCTGCGGTTCGGTCACGCCCATCTCCGTGCCGGCCACCTTCGCGGTGTAACCGCTGATGAAATGATATTCGGCCTGTTCAGGAGTCAGCCGGCTGACGGGCGGTAGCACTCCAAACGCGTCGCAGGTGAGGAAGATCACGTGGTGCGGGTGTCCTGCCACGCAGGGAATCAGCGCGTTGTCTATATACTCGATCGGATACGCACCGCGCGTGTTCTCGGTGATGCTGGTATTGTTGAAGTCGACGTGCCGGTCGCCTTCGTCGTAAACCACGTTTTCCAGCACGGCTCCGAATCGCAGGGCATCGAAGATCTGCGGCTCCGCCTGGCGCGTCAGGTAGATCGCCTTCGCATAGCAGCCGCCTTCGATGTTGAACACGCCGTCGTCGGTCCAGCAGTGCTCGTCATCGCCGATGAGCCGCCGTTTCGGGTCGGCCGACAGCGTGGTCTTGCCCGTGCCGGAGAGGCCGAAGAGCACGGAGCTGGCGTTGGTGTGTGGGTCGGCGGTCGCGGAGCAGTGCATCGAGAGGATGCCACGCTTCGGCATGCTGTAGTTGAGGTAGGTGAAGACGGCCTTCTTCATCTCGCCTGCGTACTCGGTGCCCAGGATCACCACTTCGCCCGTTTCCAGGTTCAGGTCCACGCTGGTCTTGGAGGTCATGCCCGTTGTCAGTCGGTTGGCGGGAAAGCCGCCGGCG
>JBIIEC010000059.1:0-18995 GCA_044238045.1 Pirellulaceae bacterium
TTCCGGCGCGTCGAAGGCGTCAGCACCGACTGGGTCATGACGCATGTCCGTGCTGGACAGGAAGTCTTCGAGGCGGAGATCGAACAGGCGGGTTTCAAGAAGGTGTCCGAGAAGACGGACCTGCTCCGCGAGAACTACCTGCTGGTATTTGAAAAGCCTTGAGACCGGGGAATGGGGTCAGGACTCATTTACGCCCGCTGTTAGTTCAGCGTCTCGGGGCCGCCCGTATCCTTGTCGCCCACCGAGTCATTGCCAAACTTCCAGAACCAGTCAAGATCCGCCTGGCCAAACAGTGAATCGACGGCCGTTCCATCGGTGAGGACGGTCTGGCTGTTCACGCGGGCCGTCTCGTTCAAGCCCCCGCCCACGCGCAGGTTTTGAATCCGTGTCGCGTAGTCGGCATCCAGTCGGGTCCACTCGGCGCGAATCCGCAGCAGAGCCGGCACGTCCAATTGCTTGGTGGTTTCGGCGAAGTACGTCAAAAGACCGGAAACCAGCAGATCCTCCCCGTCGCCGCCGTGCATCGTGTCGGCCAGGGATCCGCCAACAAGCACGTCGCGGCCCGAGCCGCCATTGAGCACATCCGCGCCTCCACCGCCCAGCAGGACGTTGTCCAGCGCATTGCCGAGCAGCGTATCGTTCTTGGCCGAACCGACGACCATTTCAAACAAGGCGGGTCCGCCAAGGTTCAGCGTCAGGTATCCATTGACCACCTGAGCCGTTGCCCGCGCAAGATCGACCACCACGGCGGCGGCCGTCGTCGTCGAGAAATCCAGCAGGTCCACTCCGCCAGCCTCTGCCTCGACCAGCACGTCACTTCCCAGCGCCGCATTGGCGAGGAAGACGTAGCGGTCATTGTCGTCTCCTCCATCCAGCACATCGTTTCCTGCATCGCCCGAGATCGTATCCGCGCCGCCATACCCGCGCAGCGTATCCGCTCCGGCGCCGCCGACGAGGCGATTGTCCCGTCCATTGCCCAGGAGCGTATCGTCCAGAACGCCGCCCACGACGTTCTCGAACACTTCACCGTTGCCGAGCACCAGCGTGTGGAGACTGGTGCCGGGAACCGTCGCCTGCGAGCCGGCGAGTCCGAGGTTCACGGCCAGTTTCTTGGAGCGGGTGGCACTGAAGTCCAGCGTGTCGACGCCTTCTCCATCCGCCTCCACCAGCGTGTCCGTGCCACTCGCGAGATCGGCGTCGAACAGATAGACGTCGTCGCCACTGCCGCCACGCAAGACATCGTTGCCGGCGAGTCCCGTCAGGCGATTGGCAAGTGAGTTTCCGATGAGCACATCGGCCAGCGCGCCGCCGACCACGTTCTCCAGGACACCTCCGTCGCCCAACACCAGGTTCAGTCCCGCGTTGACGACCTGCGCCGCCGACGCGGACAGGTCGACTTGGATGGACCGGGTCGTGGTGAGCGTGAAGTCCAGCGTATCCATTCCTCCGCCCGTCAGTTCCTGCACCGCATCAACGCCGAGCCCCAAATCGGCATCGAACCCATAAGTGTCGTCCCCATTGCCGCCCACCAGGGTATCGTTGCCGGATTCGCCTTCCAGCACATCGTTTCCATCAAGGCCCCGCAGCACATCATCACCGGCACCGCCCCAAAGTCGATTGACCGCCGAGTTCCCGATCAACGTATCGCCCAGCGTGCCGCCGACGGCGTTTTCAAAGAAGCCGGGACTGGCCAGTGTCAGCTGCAGGTTGGCATGGACCACCTGCACGCCGCTCTTGCCCAGATCCAGCATCGCGGACTGTCCGGTGGTCGCGGTAAAGTCGAGGACGTCGGCCCCACCGCCATTCAGTTCCGTGAGAGTATCCAGCCCCTGGGGCTCGTCGAGGTCGAACACGAACGTGTCGACGCCCTTGCCGCCGGCCAGTTGATCGTTGCCGCCTCCGCCGTTGAGCGCGTTCGCTCCATCGTTGCCCGTCAACGTATCGCCTTGCGAACCGCCGGTGACGGCATCGAAGGCCGAGGTCGATCCGAGCGTCAAGGTGAGATGGCTGTTCACCACCTGCGCCGCGGCGACGCCCAGGCTGACGGCGACAGAGCGAGTCGTGGTCAGGGAGAAGTCGAGCCGGTCGACGCCGCCAGAGTCGGCCAGCGTATCGCTGCCCAGCGCCGCGTCGGTGTCGAACTGAAAGGTATCGTTCCCGTTCCCACCCGACAGCGCATCATTGCCCGCGTTGCCAGCCAGCAGGTCCGCCACGGTACCGCCCGTAAGCGTATCGTTTCCGTCGCCACCCCACATGCCCAGCGGTCGATTGGACGCGGACGCGTTGACCGAGTCGTTACCGGCATGCGTCCGAACCCGCACGCCGGTAACGCGACTCGCCACATAAGTCGCAGCAACACCATTGACACTCACGGACAGCGAGCCGCCTATCACAATCGTGTCGGCGGCCGGTCCGCCATGCACCATGACCAGCCCCTGGCCGGCGAAGTAGTTGCCAACGAACGTCGCGACATTGTCCTCGCCGGTCCCGGCCGGATCATCCTCCGGCACGAAATCCGACGGATCGGCGACAACCAGCAGCGAGTAGTCGTCGTCGGTCTCGATCGCTCCAGCGCCCGGCAACGACACCTGACCCGATCCGCTCCCGATCGTCCAGGACTTCGTATGCGTGCCCGTCGCGCGATCGGACAACGACGTGATCGGCAGCGATGCCAGCAACTGGTCACTGCCCAAAAGTGCATCGGTCGATTGATACACGGCAAGCTCGAACGCCGGCGCAGGACCTGACAGCACCTGGTAGGTCACCGAAAAGGTCGTCTGTCCGTTCGCGGTGGCGGACAGGACTCGCAGGTCGAGCGGCGCCGTTTCGTAGATCGTCGCCGTGCCGACATTCCCCTCGTTGTCGGTGACGAACACCGTTACATTCGCGGTGGGCAGTGTCGTCAAGTTGAACTGGAACGTCTTGTCAGCACCAAGGGCCATCGGCCGCTGCCCCTGCCCATCGCCGAGGTCGATGGCACCGGTCCAGGTCTGCTCATCGCCCACGTCGGTGAACGATCCCTGCACCACCAAACCGCTGCGACTCGCCTGCACGGTCGGCACGAGATCGTGGAACAGGACCGGGACGGAAACGCCGGGTTCCTTGACAAGCGTATCGCTGCCCGCGTTGCCGACGGGATAGTAATCGATGGCCTGCAGGTCGGCATACTCCGTCTCGTCGCCGTTCACGACAACGGCCAGGGTCGACACCGTGACTACATCCGCGCCGGCGGTCCCGGAGACACGCAGGCGGTTCGCTCCCGATCCGCCGTCGACCCGATTCGTCCCCGACCCCGCATCCAGCAGGTCGTCGCCCGCTCCCCCGTAGACACGGTCATCGCCGGGTCCTCCGCGGAGCGTATCGTTGCCGGCGGAATCCTCCTGGTCCATCACATCGTCGCCGCCATTCCCTTCGAGCGTGTCGTTGCCATCGCCGCCCTCCATCCGATCGCCAGCCGCGCCTCCGCGGAGCGTATCGTTGCCGGCGTGTCCCCAGAGGTAGAGCTCGCCACCGGTCCAGGCCGAGGCGTCGATCGTATCCGCGCCGCCGGTGCCCTCCAGGTACCACAACTCCACGGCGTGGTTGGCAGAAACGATGCCATCGGCGACATACGAGGCGTTGGTCAGCGTGACGTTCGATCCATCATCGGAGACTTGGTCCAGCCCGGCGCCTCCCTCGAACGTGTCGAGTCCGTAGCCGAACAGGGAATCGTTTCCATTGCCACCGCGGAGGATGTCGCGACCGGTGGGATTCACGAAGTCGTCGGCGTCCAGCGTGTCATCACCGTCATTGCCTTCGATGATGTCGTTGCCCGCGCCGCCGTCCAGCGTATCGTTGCCGGCACCGCCGCGCAGAGTATCGTTGCCACCACGGCCCTCCATCCAGAGTCCCGCGCCGGTCCAGGCGGAGGCATCGAAGGTATCGGCGTTACCGCCCCCCACGAACGACCATTCCTCGACACCGTGGTTCTCCGACACCGCGCCGTTCGCCGTGTAACGAGTATCCGTCAGCAGGACGATCGTCGCGTAGTCGGAAACAAAATCCGAGCCGGGCCCGCCCAGGAACTGGTCATTACCGGCGCCTCCATCCAGATCGTCGTCACCCGCGTCGCCCGACAGCAGGTCGTTGGCCGAGCCACCCTTCAGCACATCGTTGCCCGCGCCACCATAGAAGCGAACCGGACCCAACTGATAGAGCGAGGCGTCGATCCAGTTGTCGGCCGCTGATCCCACCAGCGTTGCGGTCTCCAGCGAATGACTTGACGAGACCCAGCCATCGACGGTGAGACTGGTGTTCGTCAGCGTGGCTTCGAGCGAGACGAGCTCCCAGAACGCATCCGAACCATCGCCGCCCGACAGAGTATCGTTGCCGCCGTATCCATGAAGCTGGTCGCTGCCCGCTTCGCCTCGAAGCGTATCGTTGCCCGAGCCGCCCAGCGTGTCATCGCCGTGCAAGACATCGTCGCCATCACCGCCCAGCAGCGTGTCATGGCCGTTCGAAAAACCTTGCTGGAGTCCATCCCCATAAAGTATGTCGTTGCCTGCGTCGCCTGCGAGCTGGTCGTCCCCATCGCCGCCGAAGAGCAGGTCGTCGCCCGCGCCGCCACGCAGTGTATCGTCCCCACCCGAGCCGATGAGCGAGTCGTTGCCGTCGCCGCCCTCCAGCAGGTCGTGTCCGGCACCGCCCGTGACGCGGTCGTCTCCGTAGAGCGTATCACTGCCGGCACCGCCGCGAAGCACATCGTTGCCCGTGGAGTAGCCCGCGGCATCGCCATCTCCCAGCAACACATCGTTCCCGGCGTTGCCTTCCAGCAGATCGTCGCCAAGCTCGCCGAGAAGCGTATCGTTCGCCGAGCCGCCGCGGAGGGTATCGTTGCCTGCGCCGCCTTGCAGGCGCAGCGCGCCGCCCGTCCAGGCGGATGCGTCCAGCGTGTCAGCCGCTTCCGTACCTGTCAGCACCCAGGCCTCGACGAGATGCCAGGTCGACGTCGCCCCATCGGCCGTGTAGACCTCGTCCGTGAGCGTCGCGATGCTTACGATATCCGCGACCGTGTCCACGCCGGCCCCGCCCAGGAAACGATCGCTGCCCGTTCCTCCGTCCAGCACGTCATCGCCATCCCCCGCATCCAACAGGTCATGGCCAGCATCGCCCGCGAGCACATCGTTGCCGCCATAAGCCAACAGTTGGTCATCGCCGGCGCCGCCCGAAAGCGAATCGGAACCGGAGCCGCCCGCCGGATCATCCGCGTGCAGCACATCGTCGCCGTCACCGCCCCGCAGGACATCGTTACCCGAGGAGCCGCTTTCGAGCACGGTATCGCCATAGAGCGTGTCGTTCCCGACGTTGCCCTCCAGCGTGTCGTCACCCGCCTCGCCGACGAGCAGGTCGGCGCCGGCGCCACCTCGCAGCGTATCGTGACCGCCCTGGCCGCGCAACCGCACGCCGCCACCGGTCCAGGCCGAAGCGTCGATCACATCATCGGCCTCGGTACCGATCAGCTCCCACAACTCCACCGCGTGCGACGCGGAGACCACGCCATCCGCGGTGTAGGACGCGTCCGCGAGGCTCGCCAGTTGAACGTGATCGAAGGCGGAATCCCAACCCGTCCCGCCGAAGAACTGATCCAAGCCCAATCCACCCAACAGCAGGTCGTCCCCGGCGTCACCGTACAGCCGGTTCTCCTGCGTTCCACCGCGCAAGGTGTCGTTGCCGTCGCCGCCGTGGAGTTCCAAGAGGCCCGCGGTGAACGAAGATGCATCAATCTCATTCGCAGCCGCCGTACCATACAGCGTGCCACGTTCCAGACCATGCGAGGTGCTGGTGACTCCCTCCGCCGTGTAAAGTTCGTCCGTCAGCACAGCATCCGCGACGACGATATCCCAGAAGGCATCCACGCCTTCTCCACCCACGAAGAGATCGGCGCCTTCGTAACCCCAGAGCTGGTCGTCCCCGGACCCGCCGTCCAGTTCGTCCGCGCCATTGCCTCCGAGGCGGTCATCACCATGCAGTATGTCGTTACCGCCATCGCCGCGCAGGGTGTCGTTTCCAGAGGAGTAGCCAACAAGCGAGCCGTCGCCGTAGAGCGTGTCTTCGCCTTCGCCGCCTTCCAGCAGGTCGTTTCCGGCGCCACCCTCCAGGGTATCGTTGCCGTCACCACCGCGCAGCGTCTCGTCGCCATCCCCGCCGACCAGATCGTCTTGCCCGTCGCCGCCGACCAGCACGTTCGCCGCCAGGCCGCCCGCGTAGGGATCGTCGCCATACAGCGTGTCGTCGCCCAAGCCGCCCTCCAGCGTGTCCGCTCCGGTCGAGTAGACGCCCGCGTCGCCGTCTCCCAGCAACTCATCCGCGCCAGCTCCTGCTTGCAGCACGTCGTCGCCATCGTCGCCTGACAACAAGTCGTCACCCGCGCCGGTAATCAGCGTATCGTTACCCGCTCCGCCATAAACCATCACACGGAACCCGAGCGCCGACGCGTCGATCGTGTCACTGCCCTCGCCACCCAGGATCGTCAGGGAGATCACCTCGGTCGCCAGCAGCGACTGCTCCCCCTCCTGCGTCGAGTCCATGTCGATCGCGCTGACCAGATTGCCTTCCCAGGCCAGGTCGTGCGACAGGAAGCCTTCCTGGGTGACCGCCAGCGTGACCGCGTCGTCGGATGAATCGCCTGACAACACCATGTCACCGGCCGAGAGCGTCAGGTCGAAGGCCAGGTTGCAGCGAACCTCCAGTCGCTCGGGGGCGGACAAGGCAACGTCCCCCACCCGCGCAGCCGCCCTACCGGAACGACGCGAACGCCGCCTGCCCGGAAGTGGCCGCGACCAGCGACGACCTGCAAGCCAATGATAAAGAGCATGTACCGGCAAAGCGATGTTCCAACTTGAGCGGCCTGCAAGCCATTCCTGCGCAATGCCGTCGGAACTCCCATCCGGACACGGATCCGCCACGGCGCACCTGTTACGCCACCACAGACACCAATGTTCATTCACCCATGATAGCGCTGGTCCCCTGGTAAGGCGATGCTAACTTGCCTTAATCCAGAGTGCGAACTACCGTCCTGTCTAGAAATCGAAACATGCCGGACGGCGGCGATGTTCCGCGACTGGATTCTGCAAAAAGCGTACGCAATTCCAGGGGAAATCTCCACAGCAGCTGCTACCGGCCCACCCCGGGCGGATTCCGCTCCTCATCATCGGATCGACGCCTCCGCGATGGACACCGCACGCCATCGGCCCGGGCGAAAACGCACACCAGTGGTGATCCAGGACGCAGCACGCACACGTCCTGTTCCCTGTCGCGGACCGAGGCCTCCACAATCGACACCGCTCGATCGTCACGAGCCGACGAAGGCCTGCGGCATCGCGGCACTGCCTCAAGGAAGCAGCCCGCGAAGATCGTAGGCTGTCACGCGATTCTCCAGCATCCGGGGCAGGATCAGACGCATCTCGGGAACCAGATACGCATGGTCGGCCGTGCCCTGGGGCAAACCCAGTAGCAGTTTCGCATCCCCATTGGCCCGCACATGGAACACCTTGCCGTTCCGCCAGTCCGTCACCACAAAGCCACCCTTCCCGTCACTTTCCACGCCATCCAGATGGCCAAGCGGAGCGGGGGTAATCGCGCTCACCTTCCGCGTCTCCAGGTCCAGTGACAACAGGCGGCCCAACTGCTCCGTGGAGAAGTCGTCCTTGATGCCCACTCCCCAGCCCCCAATCACCAGTCGCCCGCCATCGACCAACAGGCCGTTCGGGCACTCTAGTTCCGGCCCTTCCGCGAACACATCCACCTGGCCGTTTCGATAACGAAAAATCCGACTGGCCGGCATGTCCGTGACATACACCGAACCATCCGGACCACATGCCACGTCATTCAGGAACTTAGCGCCCTCGACCGGCACACGGTGCGCAACGACCCCCTTGGCGATGTCGATTCCTACCAGTTGGTCGATGTCCGATACCCACAGCAGTCCATGGTGGCTTCGCAGTCCCTTGGGAGCGTTCAACCCCGTGACCCAACGCGCCTCGCTCACCGAGCCATCGGCCGTCAGCCGCGAGATCCAGCCGTCGCCATCCTTGCCGTTCCCGCCACCCTCGCCGATCTGCGACAGAAATAGATATCCCGTGGTCGGCTCCAGATACGCACTCTCCGGAGCGCGCACTCCCTCGGTCAGCTCCCAAACCACCGCAGGCTCCTCCGCCTGGGCCTGTCCCGCGAACAAGCTACACCCACCAACCCACAACGCGCAGGCGATCCTCTTCCAGTTCGTCATCACTCGCTTCCCCCATTCGTTCCCCTCGCAACATCCGCCGGTATTCTGGCAGACGAAGCCCCGCCGAACCAAGGGGGCTCCGCGAGACCAGATGCACGCGTTGAATCGATCGCCGACGGGGGAGTGTGCTTCAGATCTTGAACAAGCCACGAGCCGACGCGCGAACAGTCGATCGCTTTCCATGCACACGCTTCTCTCGTTTCCGCGCCATCGCTTCTCCTGGGATCGCGAACACTTGGCCTACGACCCGCCCGCATCCTGCTGCAAGCGTGCACTGATTGCCAAGCACGCGAGGAGAACGGTTCGACCGGTTTGCCCGACAAGGAATCGGAGGCCATCACCTGCAGGATGCAAGCTCCCTTGAAGCAGATGCGTCGTTTCAGTCGGTGGAAGATCGCATCGACAGCCGCCGCGGGCGAGGGCACGGACGACGACGCGATCCTGGACATAAAGTCCCCCACCTGAACGGCAAAGTCGGTGAGTCCCGGACCGATTCGCCGACGTTGCTCGGAAGCCCGGCTGCTGCGTTAACCTGCGCTTCGCGCAATTTGATCGCGGACCACGCAACCTTGGGACGGTCCTTCGGTTTACAATCCAGCAAGCGGTGCCCTTTTTGACGAGCCGACTGTCGCGACGAACAATCCCTGACGGATCCAGAGCCGAGGAGAGTCGCCCATGGACCGATCGTTCCCTCGCCGCGTTATCTCGATGGTTTCCCTCGGCCCGAATCGGCCTAGAATGCCGCAGCGATCGACGCTCCAGCGGATGCTGCTTCTGCTGTCCTTGCTTTTTCTGCTCGACAGCCTGCCTGGGCAGTTGAAAGCCGCACCGGGCAGCCCTGGAAGACCACCCCGCGTGTCCAACGCCAACGCCGGGATGGACCGCCTAGCGATAGGCAGCGACGACGAATCGGTCGATGGCGATGCGGTCGATGGTGATGGTGCCATGATGGTCGCTCCCGAGGAGATGGCTTCGGACGACCAGCCCATCGGCGACGGCATGGACGACGTGGACGACGAGGGCCTCACCACGGCGGATGAGGATTTCTTCGAGCAGCGCATCCGCCCCGTGCTGGTCCGGCATTGCCACGCGTGCCATTCGGGCGGTTCCGAGCCGCCGGCGGGCGGGCTGCGGGTCGACACGCGGAGCGGCCTGCGGGACGGGGGCGACCATGGTCCCGCGATCGTGCCCGGACATCCTGAGCAGAGCCTGCTGATGCAAGCCTTGAGGCATGAAGACCTGCAGATGCCGCCCAAGGAAAAACTGCCCGACCGAACGATCGCGGATTTCGAGACCTGGATTCGGGGCGGAGCGCCTGATCCACGCGGTGCTCTACCTCGAGTCTCCAACGAACCTTCGACGACTCAGGCCACTCAAGGACACTGGGCGTTTCAAGCGTTCACCGCGCAGGAACTACCGTCCGTCGACGCGCGCAACTGGCCCTGGCAGCGATTGGACTATTTCATCCTCAAGGAACTCGAGGATCGCGAACTGTCGCCGCAGGTCGACGCATCACCGGCCACGCTGCTTCGCCGTCTCTCGCTTGACCTGACGGGCCTGCCTCCGTCTGTGGAGCAGACGCGCGCCTTCCTGGCGAATCCGACGCGCGAAGCGTACACGCGTTTCGTAGATCACTACCTGGCGTCGCCCGAGTTTGGTCGACGCTGGGGTCGACATTGGCTGGATGCGGCACGATATGCCGACACCATGGGACAGTCTCGAAACGTACCGCTCAGCCATGCCTGGCGTTATCGCAACCATGTCATCGACACCTTGAACGCGGACCTGCCCCACGATCAGTTCATCCGCGAGCAGTTGGCTGGCGACCTGCTGGGTGGCGGCTCCCCCGACCAGCTCGCCCGTCGCCGCGTGGCCACCGGCTTCCTGGCGATTGGCTCGCACGACCTGAACGAGCGTAATCCGCAGGCCTATGCGATGCAGGTCGTCGCGGAGCAGATCGACACGGTGACGCGTTCCCTGCTCGGACTCACCCTCGCATGCGCGCGATGCCACGACCACAAGTTCGATCCATTGACCATGGAGGACTACTACGGACTGGCGGGCATCTTCCTCAGCACCGAACTTCGTAATGGTTATTCCAATAACCAGCGAGCCGGCGATCGGCAGGAACGCGGCGATCTACTGCTGCCCTTGAATCCTTCCCAGACATCCACGCAGCCGGCCAGCACACCACGTGCCTCTTTGCCTCGGAATCCGAATCTCTCGCCCGAAGCGGCCCTGCAGTTGCAAACCCTGCGCCGCCAGTTGGCGACATTGCGTGGCGAGCGATCGCGCGTGCAGGAGTCTGACCAGATCCCACCGGATCGCCAACAGGCTCGCTTGCGTCGCCTCGAAGCCCAGATCCGCCAACGCCGGCAGGAGGTGCGGAAGTTTGAGGCCGATGCGATGCGGCAACGCGTCGCGTCGGGCGTAGCGGAGGAGCCGAGCCCGGCTTCCTCGGACGCAATCTGCGTTGGAGTTGTGGACGCGGCCCGGATCCGGAACTGCCGGATCAATCTGGCCGGTGAACCGCAGGATCTCGGGGAACGCGTGCCCCGCCGATTTCCCAGGGTCCTTTCGATTCAAGATACTTCCATGCCCACGCACGCGCACAGCGGACGCCGCGAACTGGCCGATTGGATCGTGCATCCTGCTCATCCCCTGACCGCACGCGTCTTCGTGAATCGTGTCTGGTCCCACCTCTTTGGCCGGGGCATCGTCGAGTCGCTGGACAATTTCGGCGTCACCGGATCGTCTCCATCCCACCCGGAACTGCTCGACGATCTCGCGCGCCATTTTGTGACCTCGGGCTGGTCGACCAAACATCTGGTGCGTCAGCTGGTCTTGAGCCATGCATATGCATTGTCGAGTACCACCGGCTCCAAGCAGCAGGCGCGGGACCCCGAGAACCGCTGGCTGTGGAGAATGAACCGCAAGCGACTGGAGTTTGAAGTCATCCGCGATACGATGCTCGCCAGCTCGGAGCAACTGGCGTTCGACAGTCCCACCGCGACCCTGCCGGCCAACAACTCCCCGCGGCCGCGACGGCGGTCCCCGCAGCAACAGCTTAACGCCACTGCCTTCCCCTACCGCAGCGTCTTCCTGCCCGTGATGCGCAATCGCCTACCGGCGTCGATGACCGCATTCAACTTTCCTGCATCCAACGAGACCCAGGGGCAGCGCGAGGTCACGACTTCTCCTACCCAGGCCTTATTCTTCCTGAACGATCCCCTGGTGCTTCAATGCAGCGAGGCGATGGCCAGGCGACTCGGCAGCCTAGACCTCGACCAGAGCCAAGAAATCGACCAGGTCTACCTCATCCTGCTTGGTCGTTTGCCCGACGCCGCCGAGTCCGCGCGCGCGTCCCAATTCCTCGCTGCGGCATACTCAGCCACGCCGGAAGATCGTGCCCCCTCGAACGCGCCTCGTCTCGACCAGCCTCCGGAAAGCACCATCGAACTCCGCTGGGCCCGCTGGATCCAGACGATCCTAGCGTCCGCGGAGTTCCGTTATGCCCTGTAGAACCCGCTGCGAACAATCCGTCGGCCGAACGAACGAGTTCGATTGCTGGTCTTGATCCCTTGATCCCAACCCGAAACCTCCATGTACTCTCCTGAAGGAGCCGCGAACATGTCTACCTCGCGACCACCGCAGCGTGCCGCGTTGGGCCATCCACCGCAACTGTCTCGCCGCTCGTGGCTTCGCGCAGGCACGGTCAGCCTGGGCATGCTGGCGCTCGGGGACCTCCTGCGCGCGGACTCCGCGGGACAATCACCAAGCGGCGGCACCCACTTCCCGGCTCGCGCGCGGCGAGTGATCTTCCTTTTCATGCAGGGTGGTCCATCCCAGGTCGACACGTTCGACTTCAAACCGGAACTACCCCGACTGGCGGACCAAGGCCTCAATCGCCGCGTGGGCGGCCAGCGCATGGGGGGACGCCTGCTGCCATCGCCGTGGCAGTTCCACCCTGCGGGTGAGTCGGGAACTCCGATCAGCGAACTGCTTCCCCGCATCGCCCGCCATGCGGACAAGCTGTGCGTGGTCAACAGCATGCAGACGACCAACCCCGCGCATCCGCAAGCAACGCTCATGCTGCACACGGGTTCCACGAACATGGCACGTCCCTCCCTGGGTTCCTGGGTCATCCACGGACTTGGCACCGCCAACGAGAACCTGCCGTCATTCGTCACGATCAATCCAGTGGAAGACCTGGGCGGCGCGCGGAACTACGGTTCAGCGTTCCTTCCCGGCACCTGCGAGGGAACTCGCGTGGCCGTGGGCCCCCGCCCGATTCCCAACCTATCCAATGGACGCGTCCAACCCGCGGAACAGCGAGAACAACTGGCTGCCATTCGCGTCATGAATGAGTCGCTCTTGGATGCGCACGATGGCGATGGTGAGCTGCAGGGCCTGCTGGAATCGTATGAACTGGCGTTTCGCATGCAGGGGGAGGCTCCTGACCGGCTGGACATCGACCAGGAGCCGCAATCGGTGCGCGATCGCTATGGCGTGGGGTCGCAGCCCACGGACAATTTCGCGCGGCAGTGCCTGATGGCGCGACGCCTGGCAGAAGCGGGGGTGCGTTTCATCGAAGTCACCCACCGCGGCTGGGACCAGCATGCGCAGCTGAAGGAGCGACTGACAGCCAACTGCCGCGCCATCGACCAACCGATCGCGGCGCTGCTGGAGGACTTGGAACAACGCGGGCTGCTCCGCGACACCCTAGTCATTTGGGGAGGCGAATTCGGCAGGACGCCCGTCGACCAAGGAAACGGAAACGGCCGGCGACACAATGCCAGCGGGTTCACGATGTGGTTGGCCGGCGGCGGCATTCGCGGCGGACTGCGCTACGGAGCGACCGATGCCAGCGGCTACGACGCGGTGGAGAATCCCGTCTCCATCCACGACCTGCATGCGACCATTCTGCACCAGCTGGGATTCGACCACACCCGCCTGACCTTCCCCTACTCGGGTCGCGACTTCCGCTTGACGGACGTCCATGGACAGGTCGTGCGCGGCATTCTCAGCTGAGGTACTCCGGCAGCCGCGCGGGATCCCCGGCACGGCTCACCGCGCCGAGTTGCGACGATGGGCCGACTGCTGCCCGGCCAATTTCGTGGTCAGCCCTTTCTTCTTCCGCGCAAGATGCCCAGCGTGCCGAGTGCGGCGCAGGCGGCGAGGCCCAGGCTGCCTGGTTCGGGTACAGTCGACGGCAGGTATTCATAACCAAGCGTTGCCCGATCCAGCATGTCGGCGGGCGTCACACTTAAGCCGATCAACGTGTACGGCCACATCTTGTCGTTAAGGTTATGCCCGGGAGCCGCGCCGCTCTCCGGCGCATACACTTCCCCGTGGATATCCGACCACTGATCCCAGACGCGGTCGATGTTGGCATGCAGTAGCCAGAAGGCCGGGTCGTTGGGACTCGTGTTGAGCGCCAGGGTTCCCAGCACGGGGGCCGTCATCTCCCCCAGGTGGTGCTGCCCCGACATGCCGGACCAGGCATCCAGTTCCACGGGCGATCCCGATTCGAAAATACCCCCCGCCCACAGGTGCGTGCCATTGTGGTTCATGTGCGGTGCGTCGTGGCCTGAGATTGGATTCATCCAACCGCCGTCGCATTCCATGCCCATGACGTCGCGCCAGCCTTCGATGTTGTTGCGAAAACTGGTGGACGCGTCGCTCATCGCGTCCCAAGGCGCCGAGTCGTAGGTTGGCACATCGAGGGCCGTCTGGATATCCGCGGGCGTGGGTGGATTCGGAGCGACATCCGTGCCACGATTCCGGATCAGGTACGTGTACTGGTAAGGATCGGACTCCGGTGGATCCAGTACGTTCAGAACCCAGTTCTCCTTGCCGAAAGCTCCCTGCACGGCGTAGCCATTTTTCGGTTCACCGTTTTCACCGAGAAAGTCGGCGGCGAATACGGCATCGGTGCTCGCCATGTCGCTAAAGTCCCAATACGGAATCGTCACGTCCTTTCCGCTGGCGTCGCGAAGGCCGTTTTCGAACATCAGCAAGAACTGCCGATGCCAGGGGAGAAACGCAGGCCCCATGTGGGCCGCGTTGTTCTCGCACGCGAACGCATACTTGTGCCAGTACACGAACTGGTCGTAGTAGCTCAACTTCGCGTCCCAGGGCGAAGGAGCCTCCTTCATCGCATGGTACGCGCCAACCAAGTCCTGTTTTTCCTGGGAGGACAGATCCTTGGCATTCTTGCGGACCCGCACGGGCTCCGCGGCGTCGACGCGCGCGCACTGGCTGACGCCGATCACCCCCAGGACAACCAAACCACCGACAAGAACTCGGCCCAACAGCGTCTTTTCCATGGCTTCCCCCTGATCGCAAGTCGCCACCGCGCCTTGCAGAACTTCGCGAGGCGCGGGGCGCAGAGTATACGCATCCGAGCAGGGTAGCGATATTCCGCACGGATGCAACGATACAATCGCCGGATTCTCCGCAGCCATCCGGCCATGAATGTCCATTCGGACACATGACCGTCACTTCGGCGCGGCTCGCGTTCATCCAAGTGAACACGCGAGCACGCCCGCCGCAGTCGAGTACGAATCCCGGGATTGTTTCGTTACTTCGGCGTGCCCGTCGGGGTAAGAGTCCCGAAGACATTGTCGGCCTCGGTCGAGGCTTCGTTGGAATGGCTGCCGCGGCCCAGGGCCTTCTGCGTGAACGAATCGACGCTGAATGGTCCCGTGGTGTAGATCCCGCCGCCGATGCCCGCCCCCGGGCTGCTGGCGACGCGTGACGCGCCGCCTTTCGCGACATTGTCCTGGATCGTGGTCCTGGTGGCCTGCACGACGGGCAGCACCAGCGGATTGGGAATCACCGAACCGTTGAAGATACCTCCGCCCAGAGCCCTTCCGCCCTCGCGTCCCCGTCCGCCCCGCGCGAGGTTTTCCGCGATCTCCGTGTACATCAGTCGGAGTGACGTGAGGATGGCCGGATCCGACTGTTCGTTGAAGATGCCGCCGCCGTACGCATCGCCGCCGTCCGTGAGGTTGTCGCCTTCGCCTCCCAGGGCGAGGTTCTCCTCGATCTTCGTCCGCGAAACCAGCATCATCGAGTCGTAGTTGTAGATGGCTCCACCGCCCGCATCGGCCCCCAGTCCCGCCTGGGCCGTATTGCGTCGCAGGGTCGAATCCTGGATCAGCGTCGTGCTTCCCTGGGTGTTCACGGTCCCGCGACTGGCCGCGATGGCGCCACCGAGGGCAAGGTCACCATCCAGCAGGCCCAGCGCCTTGTTCTCCTCCATCTTCGTACGATTCACGGTCATGCTGCTGGACCCGAAGTTGGCGACAGCGCCGCCGTAGTTCACGGCTCCTCCGCGCGTCACGTTACCGCGAAAGTCACTGCGGTCGATGCTCAGCAGGGAGTTCGTCACGCTGGCGATCGCCCCGCCAAACGAATAGCCAACGCCTCCGGAAGCCACATTGTCGCGAAAGGTCGATCGCGTCACGGTCAGCTTGGCACCCGTAGAATTCGCAATCGCGCCACCACCCACCACGCGCGACGGATTCGCGGAGTTCCGGTCGTTGATCGCCACATTGTTTTCCATGCGGACGTTGTCGAGCAACAGGTTGCCGCCATCATTCAGGATGGCTCCACCGCGTGTGACGACGATCCCGACGTTCTCCTGGCCCGCGTGGCGCCCGTCCGCGATTCTGAGGTTGCGGATCGAAACCTGCGTTGCCGAGCTGTCCAGCGTGAACACTCGACTGGCCTTGTTGCCGCTGACCGTTAAACGCGACGCACCAGGACCCTCGATGGCCAACTGCCCTGTCAGCGGAAGCGAGCCGCTCGTCAGGAAGATAGAACCAGTCAGGCCTTTTCGGAAACTGATCACATCCGCCCCCGCCTGCGCGTTGGCCGACTCCACGGCAGCCCGCAGCGACCCGCTCCCACTGTCGGCCAGATGGGTGACAACGAACGTGGCAAGCACCTTGCGCGACTCGAGCGATTCCACGCCAAGCGTGCGGCGATCCAAGTCCCTGGCCGTGCGCGAGCCGCGCCGGTCACCGGCGGCCGGCTGTGCCTTCAGGTTGGCAGTTTCCATAATCGCCTTCCACGCCCGCATAAGCCGTTTCGTCATGTTGCCTTACCTTCCCGGGGACAGTTGCATGTTCATGGGATCCAGAATGCCTGGCGACCTGGACGTGAGCCCGGATAGCCTTCCTCTAGATGAAACCATGCCTCCCCGCGATTCAAGGGCCCAAGCCAGTTTTGCAGTCCTCTGCCCTCCCCAAGCGACGGCGGCCGCATGGAGGAAAAGTCCAGCAGGCGTTTTGCCAGCGAGGACGGTGCACGCGAAGAAAGGCCTGCCGACGTGTTGGTTACGCCGCCCCGGCGAGCAGCACCAGGGACAGGACCGCGAGCACCAGGCCGGTGAGTTCGCGAGCATTCAGCGTCTCATCGAAGAAAAGGACGCCGATGGCGGACAGGAAGACCACCATGGAGATCGAATAGACCACGCCGATCGTGGCCAGCTTCAGGTGTTTCATGACGTAGACCCAAGCGAAGGCGGTCGTGGCATAGAGCACGAAGCCGATGTAGAACCACTTGGATCGAAGCGAGTCTTCCTCACGGCTCGCCAGTTTCAGATAGTAGTCCCCCAGGATGCCAACCAGGCTGAACACCATGGTGATCATCACGGCCAGCGCCTGCTGTTTCATCAACCTCTCCCTGCGAAACAGCTGCTGCGTGGTGCAGGGCTGCGAGCGGTGCCAGCGACGCAGCGGGCGGCGTTAGAAGGCCAGCCCGCGCTGCTTTTTTGGACCGAGGCGACTTAGAAGATCGCCTGCAGCCGTACGCCCGGAATGATCGCCGTGTCGTAGTTCACGACCGCCGGCTCCACCACCTGCAGATCCGCCGTGAGCATGACCGCTGCGGAGATGGCGTAGTTGTAGAACAGCTCCACGCCATACTCGTCCTGCAGGCTCACAACGCCCTGTGACTTCAACTCGTCACTGAGTCCGTTATAAAAGAAGCCCGCCCCGAAGCGGTCCAGGTCACGGCCCCGGATCATGCTGCGACCGCCGATGCCGGCATTCGCCACCCACTGGATCGGGTTCGGATTGCCATCGGACAGCCCAAACTGGCCGAACACACCCCAGGTTCGTTTCGCATCACCGGCATCTGCCCAGAGTGCTTGGTAGAAGTTGGAGTAGACGCCCCACGATCCGGTTTCTCGCGGCAAGGTCCCAAGACTCGGCAACGTCAGCCACGCCGATGGGTCAACGGACGTGTAGTCGGCGTTGCTGTAGGTGCCTCCGAAGTTGTAGATACCGGGAAGTCCGAGCATCGTCGTGTGGAAGGTCAGGTCAGGCACGAGGACAACCCCGCGCTCGTACAGGTCCTCCATGCCGTCCGTGGCTCGCTCCTGTGGGTCGAAGACCGTCAACGCCAGGAACGGCTTGCCGCCCCGCAGCACGGCGGCACCGACACCAGCTGCGGAGTACGGTACGGTGCGCGCCATGATCGGATTGATGACCAGCGCGGTGTTCATGAAGCCGCCCAGGCCCGGACCGCCAAAGTACTGCAGTCCGTAGCTGTCCAGCGTGTTGATCTTGCCACCGTAGACGGCAAACGTTTCGCTCAACGCCTGGGTCACGGTCAGTCCCGTGATCGAAGTCACATGGCGATTCGGGTCCGGGAAGAGCATCGCAACGTTGGACGGCAGCAGCAGCCCGTCGATCGGATTGACACTCGAACCTAACCGGGTCTCGGCGTGGAAGTCCACGAACAGACCGGGGTTCAGGCCCAGTTTGCCGCCCTCGACCTTCATCAGGTAGTCGAGCTTCGTGCCATACTCCCAGTCCTGCAGGCTTCCGCCATCGGCGACCCCTTGGTAGAACTGCGTCGCATACAGGTTGAACGTCACGCCCTTGTCTGCCAGCGACGTTCTCAGGCCGTGCCAATCGCCCGTCAGATGGTCCCGGCACAGCAGACACTCGCAGGGCGTCGGAACCGCGGGTGCATCGCAGTCGCTGGACAACGCCTGCTCGAAGTCACACCCGAGCCCCAGCCCGCAGCAGGACTCCGCCCGGACCGTCGCCGCGCCTGACGCGATCGCCAGCGAAAGGCACGCTATTCGCCACCACTTCATCGACCGCATGAACTCACTCCTTTGCGTTCCTGCCTGGTGTACCGCTTGGTCTGGAATCACTCGACGACGCAGCGGCAAGGGACTGGGCCATGCGTCCTGGATCGCCGGAACGACTCCTATCCGTCCCGACGGCCGTTCCCGATTCCGGCTTGGAACCACAGCCCGCACCATCGTGAACCGCTAACTGACCGCTTTGGCCCTTGAATCTTCGACGCACACGGAGCCGTCACTGCATTCGGTCGCTGTTCGATCGCCAGTCCCCTCCTGACCCAAACACTTTATCAGGCCCAAAGCCGCTAGCAGCGTTCCCAAGGACGAGTTTCCAGCCTCGAAGGTGGCACGCGGGAGTGAAACTACCCGACACCGCGTGTCGCCCGCGCTTCAAAAACCCAGCTGGCTTTTTTTTCGCGCGATCCGTTGACGACCTGCGCGCGATGTCGGGTAGCGCTACTTCGCAAGGCGCGGCGGTGACTGAGGGCACGTTGAGTGGCGAGGCGGCAGCTCAGTTGAACCGGCGAGTTGGAGGTGTACCCGGAAAGATTTCCAGAGCCGGGGACAACCGTCGAGTCGTTTGGGGAGCGGAACGTATGGTTGCGAGTACTCATCGTGAAC
>JBIIEC010000060.1:0-18981 GCA_044238045.1 Pirellulaceae bacterium
TCAACGACCCGGACCTGATCGTGCTGGACGAGCCGACAACGGGCCTGGATCCGATCGGCACTCGCGAAATGAAGGACCTGATCATCCGCTTGAAGGAGGAAGGCAAGACGGTGCTCATGTGCAGCCACCTGCTGGCGGACGTGCAGGATGTCTGCGACCGCATCGCGATCCTCTACCAGGGCGACCTGAAGGAGATGGGCCGTGTCGACCGCCTGCTGTCGGTGCAGGACGTGACGCAGATTCGTGCCGAGAAGCTGAGCGACGCGGCGAAGGCCGAGATCCAGGCCGTGATTGAGCGGCATGGCGGTCAGTTGCTGGGCATCGAGAACCCGACGACGACGCTGGAGGAGCTGTTCCTGAGCATTGTGCGCGAGAGCGAGGCGCATCCGGGGCGGCGGTCGCGGATGTCGGAAGGCAACTGACACGGACACCAGTGCCTCGCTCGAGGCGAACGGACGAGACCAACCATGGTTCTGGAAAAACCGATCCTCCCCTTCATGGAATGGCTGGCGGTCAACATCGGCCCCTTCCTGGCGATCCTGCTGATCAGCGCGCTGGCGGGCACCTTCCTGGGCTTTCTAGGCGCCGCGCTGCGGCATGGCCCGGTGGAGGCCGCCCGCATGACCGCGCGGACGCTGGGCGTCGGCCTGCTCGAACTGGTGCAGCTTTCACCGCGCCGCCTGATGGCGATCGCGCGGCTGGCTTTCCAGGAGGCGATCCGCCGGCGGGTGCTGGTCGTGTTCATCCTCTTCGTCGTGGCCCTGCTGTTCGCCGGCTGGTTCCTCGATCGCCGCAGCCGCCACCCGGGCCAGCTGTACTTGAGCTTCGTGCTGACCGCCACGAACTACCTGGTGATGGTGCTGGCGATCTTCCTGAGCGCCTTCAGCCTGCCGAACGACGTCAAGAACAAGACCATCTACACCGTGGTGACCAAGCCGGTGCGCGGCTGGGAAATCGTCGTGGGACGCATGCTGGGCTTCATCGGCATCGGCACGCTGCTGCTGGCCCTCATGTGCCTGTTCAGCTACTTCTTCGTGCAGCGCGGCTTGCAGCACACGCATGAGCTGACGGCGGCGGAGCTGAAGGAGGTGCCGGCCGGCGAGGTGGGCGGAGACGCAACCGCGCTCTTGCGCCGCGGCGAGACGTCGAACCGACGCTCCCATCGCCATGAAGTGGAAGAACGCGCCGACGGCAACCTGGTCGCCGTGCCGACGCACGATCACACGCACGCCGTCACTCGGCGAGCGGACGGCAGCTTCGAAGTCGGCCCGGCGCAGGGACAACTGCTGGCCCGCGTGCCCGTTCGTGGCGAACTCTGGTTCCTCGACCGCAATGGCCTGCCCAGCCTGCAGATCGACAAGACCACGGGCCAGCCGTTGGGACGCGGCGTCGGCATCAACGTGGGCAACGAATGGAAGTACCGCAGCTACATCGAAGGCGGTACGCTGGCCGCCGCCGTCTGGCGCTTCAAGGGCCTCCGCGGCGAAGACTATCCGCAGGACTACCTGCCGCTGGAAATGACGATCCGCGTCTTCCGCACCTACAAGGGCCTCATCGACAAGGGGCTGACGGGGACGATCCAGCTGGTGAAGCCCGCGCCGTTCGCCGCCTATGGCGTGCCCGATCCCACGCGGGGGCTGGATGGGGGGCTGCGGAGCGTCGAGCTGAGTTTCACGGCGCAGGACTACGAGGTCTACCAGCCGCGGATTCCGCGGATGATCGAAGCCCGCGACGCATCAGGGACGCTGCGGCAGGTCGACGTCTTCAAGGATCTCGTCGACCCGCAGACGGGCGAACTGGAAGTCTGGGTCCGATGCCTCGACAAGGCCCAATACTTCGGCATGGCTCCCGCCGACCTCTACCTGCGGGCCCGCAACCGGCCCTTCTGGCTGAACTTCATCAAGGGCTACATCAGCATCTGGTTCCAGATGGTGGTCGTCACCTGCTTTGGCGTCGCCTACAGCACGTTCCTCAGCGGGCCCGTCGCCATGATCGCCACGGCCGCGTCGCTGGTCATGGGCTTCTTCAAGGGCTTCGTCTTCGATGTGGCCACGGGCGCCATGCCGGGCGGCGGGCCGCTGGAGTCGATGGTTCGGCTGGTCCGGCAGTGGAACCAGATGGCCGAACTGGAACCGGGCATTGGCACGGCGATCGTCAAGCAGGTGGATTCCGTACTGATGCTGTTCGTGCAGGGCATCAGCTACCTGATGCCCGATAGCGGACAGTTCAACACCAGCGGCTTCGTTGCCCACGGGTTCGACATCCCGGCCGACCTGATGCTCCAGCACCTCGTGACGACGCTGGCCTACGGTCTGGTCGTGGCGGCCGCCGGATACTTCTTCTTCAAGACACGCGAGGTCGCGGCATGATTGGCAATTCTGCGTTCGCTCGTAAGATCGCCTACGGCCTGGCCATGGCCGCCCTGCTGATTCCCCTGTACATGATCAGCCGCCCCGCCATGCGCGGCCAGGACGGCCAGATCACCGAAGGCGGCGTGCTGGCCCAGTTGCGTTCCCGGTATGAGCTGTCGGCGGCCGACCTGGGCGAGATCGATCCGGCCAGCGAATCCATGAAGCTCGCCACGCTCGGCCTGCGCGGCGTAGCCGCCAACCTGCTCTGGGAACGCGCCAACAAGTACAAACGCGAACACGACTTCGACAACCTCACGGCCACCCTCAACCAGATCAGCAAGCTGCAGCCGAACTTCATCTCGGTCTGGCAGTTCCAGGGCTGGAACCTCGCCTACAACGTCTCCGTCGAGTTCGACGACTACCGGTCGAAGTATCTCTGGGTCAAACGCGGCATCGACTTCCTCCGCGACGGCATCCGCTACAACACGCGGGAGCCGGTGCTGCCTTGGGAAGTCGGCTGGACGTTCGGCCACAAGCTGGGCCGCGCCGACGAGTATGTGCAGTTCCGCCGCCTGTTCCGCGACGATCGCGACTACCATGAAGACCTCGCCCAGTCGATCAATGTCGACAACACGCGCGGACCGGACAATAAACCGGACAACTGGCTCGTGGGACGCGAGTGGTTCCTGCGCGGCCAGCAGATGGTGGACGGCGGCGTGCCCATTCGCGGCCGCCTGGTCGACGACGCCAGCGGCATCCGCCGCGGCAAGACGCCCCTCATCTTCCACTCGCATCCCTCCAAGTGGCTCATCAGCCACGCGGTCGCCATCGAGGAGGAAGGCTTTCTCGATGAGAAGGCCCAGTACGCCTGGCTCCGTGCCGGACGGTCGTGGGACGAGTACGGTCAGCGCGAGATCCCGACCACTTACGGCTTCTCCATCCGCCTGAACGACCACCAGCGCCTGGTCGAAGAAGCCGACCGCTGGGGCAAGCAACTGGATGACCTGCTCCCCGGAGTGCGGGCGGCCATCGAAGACGAGAAGCGCGCGGCACTGACGGCTGACGAACGCCTGGCACTCGAGACGCCCGTGGAGAAACGCACGCCCGAGCAGGAGGCGTTGGTCGATGTCGTGAAGGATAAGCTCATCGCCACCTATCCCGAGATCGTGGCGCGGGCTCCCAGCGACAAGCGGCGCGAAGCGAACCGTCTGGTGACGGGCGGCACCAACGCTCGTGACCGCGCCAATGCCGTCGTCAACTATCGCGACCAGGTCAACTACCTGTACTGGAAGATGCGCTGCGAAGTTGAACAGCAGGATACGGCCATCCGCGCCCGCAAGCTCGTCTACGAAGCCGATCAGGCCTACAAGGCCGCCGACTTGGTCGCCATGAAGGATAAGTACGAACAGGCCTGGGGCGAATGGGCCACCATCTTCGAGAAGTATCCCGAAATGATGGAAGATACGACCGCCGAGGAACTCGTGGACGCCATCAAACGCTACCGATTCGTCCTCGGGCAGCTCGACGAACCCTTCCCGCCACCCGGATTCAAGCTGCAGAAGCTGATCGAAGTGCAGGCGCGGCTGATGGAGTCGGACGAGGAGTAAGCCAAGCGCGACCTCGTGGCCAGCACACGCCGTATGCCGACTACGGCTGGGCTCTTTATCGCCTTGGTTGATACTTTTCGCAGAGGTCGCATTCCAGGTCGTAGATCGACCAGGTGTTGCCATCCGGGCCTTGGAACGGCTTGATCCGCAGCGTGCCTTCGACGGCCACCGCGTCGTCACGGTAGCTGGCCGTGGCGTCCTTCGTCATCAGCACGTTGATCAGGTGGTCCGCCTGGCCGCCCGGACCGAATTTGCATTCGGTATTCTTCAGCAGCACGAACTGCTTGATGTTCTTGCTTTTCGAATCGGGCAGCATGTAGCCGCTGACGCGGATTCGCTGCCCGTCCAGCGACTTCGCCCGCTCCGTCAGCATGATCGGCCGGAAGACCGTGTCCGCCTGCATCAGCAGCTGGATGTCTTCAAAGATGATCTCGATCGCGCCCGAGGCCGTCCGCTTGTCCGCCTCGCCTGTCAACGCGCTGGTGGTCGCCGGCGGAGTATCTCCCACCGCGCCGGCCGTCGGCGACTGAGCCTCCCTGCCGCCGCTGCTTGCAGGCGGTGGTGTCACCGAGCCGCTGGTGGTCGCCGGCGGGGATGTGGCCTCCACCGGCGAACCGTCGGAGGATGCCTGCGTTTCCGTGGAGGGCGGCGCGTCGGCGGGACCGCATCCCGACGCCAGCAGCAGGCCACTCGCGACCCAGCTGCCAATCGCCAGGGGGAAGCCGCAGGAACGAACGCGTGCGCGGAGGATCATGGTCGAGGCACCTTCTGGGGAACCGGGATGGAGTCGTCAGGGCGGGCAAGAAGGCCGATCCGGTTCGGCCGCGCGTCACGAGAGGGTGAGACGCGACCGCTGGATTCACGCACTCACATGCACACCGCAGGGTTCACACGGAAGGACCCTCGTTCCCCGCGCGGAACGCCTTGCGCGTTCTCCCGCAGGGGAAAGCACCTGCTGGGTTCGCGGGACGCTCGCCTGACCAGGACGGCTTGTCGCCGGCCCTATTTTAGATAGTCGGCTTCCAGTTGGTAATAGACTCCGTCCAGACCCGACACCGGCTTTTTGTAAGGCGACACGCGGAGCACGCCGGCCAGTTTGCGACGCGAGATCGAGTAGTCGATCCGCAGCGGATCCTTCAGCTGCACCTGGATCATGTCCGTCAGGGCGGGCTGGCCGCCGAAGCAGCAGGTCTTCATGTCCGGCACCAGGATGAACTGCTTGATGCCCGTCTGCCGATCCACGCCCGGATGGACATAGCCCTTCACGAAGATCCGTTGTCCATCCAGCTGCACGGCCGAGGCCGGAATCGGCAGCTGGGGCGTGCGTTCGTCCGGTTGCAGCATGTCAAAAGTGATCGGCTGGCAGTTCTCGGGCACTTCGGTCGCCGCTTCATAGCCAGCACGAGCGGCTCCGCCCAGCAAGGCCAGTCCGCTCAGTGCCAGTCCGGCCACGGCCAAGCCATATCCGGTCAGTTCGTCCCGACGTTTGGCGATCCGCAGCACGGCGAACAGGCCCCAGGCCACGCCGAATGCGGCGACAAACAGCAGCCCGGCGAAGGCCAGGGCCGGCAACGACAGCAGGCCGAACAGCAGGGCGAAGACGCCCGCCATGCTCAAGGCTCGATACTGCAGATAGGCGTTCTCGTCAGCGGAAAACGTGTCGGCTGAGGCGTTCATGCCTGGATCCCTGGACGGCGTCTGGAAGGTCTTCAAACGATCGGCGTGCGGGCCCTGGAGATGGCCGGAATCGGATGCCCGGGCGCGACAAAGCCCGGCCCCCAACAACACTCGCCCCCCGCCAAGGCACCCCTGAGTGTACTTCGCGTTGTCCGTCCATGGGCTGGTGGCCCAAGGGCCTCGCTTCAGCTCAGCCGCGGACTCCCCAGAACTTCAGGCCCAGGATGCCACGAAAGGTGCTCCACAACGCCAGTCCCGCCAGCAGCGGTACGCTCCAGAAGTGTCGATGGTTCACGATCTGCTGGCCGAGCGTGGACCCGTCAGGATCCGCGGCCCGGGCGGCCCGAGTGGCACTGCGAGCGAGCGGCCGACGACCGGTTGCTTCGTTCCCCTGCCGGTCCTTGTTTGGTGAGGGAGCCGCGTTGGGCTGGGAGGCAACCGCGGAGGCGTTGGTGGCTTCGGACGTCTCCTCCAGCGGCTTGGGCTGCGGCAGGAACACCGCGGGCGGCATGGGGGGCACGAGGAACGAAGACTGGTCCGGCTTCGGCTGTTCCGCCGGCTTCGGCTGTTCGCCCGTCGGCTGGCTGGCGTCGGTCGCCTTGCCCTGGTCCAGCGGGAAGAACGTCTGGGCGCGTTTGACCGCGTCGGGATCGATCTTCGACAGCTCCTCGATCGCTGCCTTGGCCTCCGGCTTCGGGCAGGCCCTCAAGTAGTTGACCACCGGCACGCGCACCCAGCTGGACTTGTCATCCGCGTCCTTGAACAGCTGGATCAACCGCGGCATCACCTCCCAGTCTTCCCAGCGGGCCAGATCGGGGATCACGAGGTCGGCAAGCTCCGGACGTTCCAGCAGGTGGCGCAGGGCTTGGATGAGGCGGGGCTTGGGGATGACCTGCGTCTCGGTGCCGTGGAATCGGATGGCCATGATCGCGGCGTATGTGTCGGCATACTCGGCCTTCGGATTCTGCAGGAACTTCTCCTCGACCAGCGTCATGCCCTCGGGGCCCTTGAGCAGCAGGTAGCAGGCGATGAGGGCGTCGAGGCCGGCCTTCACCTTGCGGTCGTCGCTCAGCATCATGGTCTGCAGCAGCGGCACATCGTCGGCAGTGCCGCAGACTCCCAGCATCGTGTAGTACAGTCGTCGCCGGCTGGCCGGAACTTCCGTATCCTTGATCCACTCGATCAAGCGGTCATGATGCATCTTCGGGCCCAGCGCGATCACGTCCTTGTACGGCGCCTTCGCGAACTCATCGTACGCATCGCGAGTCAGCATCTCGTCCTCGTCCTCCAGGTGCTCCTGGAAGAACTCCAGACGACTCGCGTCCGGGGCCAGCTTCGGCAGGTGCAGGATGTATTCCTGCGCGCGGGGCGACAGGCCAAGCGGAGTCGACCAGGCGATCTGCGGCGCGTCCGTGCCCATCAGCAGGTACGCTCGATCCCGATTCGCCTCGCCAAAGTAGAGCACTTCGATGACGGCGTCCTTCTGCAGGAACTCCTGGCCCTTGATCACCTGCGTGACCTGGAACTTGGCCTTGGGCAGGGGCGCGGTCGGGTCCAGGGTGTTGGAGTCGGGTACGGGAGGCGCTTCGACCAGCGATCCGAGGGCCACGACCTGCATCGAGTTCATTTCCTCGGTGAACGTCTGGGCCACGGAGGTGCAGAAGGGGCAGGCCCGCGCGGTCGAGGCGGATCCGACGAGCGCCAGCAGGGCCAGCGCGACCGTTGTCAGGGACCGGACGTTCATCAGGAGGTCCTCATGGGCAGGGGAAGAAATGAACGGGCGAGGTCGGCTCTGCGAGCCCGGCCGTTGGGCGGCGGGCTGGGGTTGCAAAGGGTGCAGTCGCCGCAGGTGGCGACCGCCACGGCGGGCCACGGCGAGTGTCCGTCACGCGGAACGCGCCGAATCGGTTATGGGCAGTCAGGGCCAGCAGGTCAGGGCCAGCAGGTCAAGGATTGGAAGTCAGCGCGGCCGCCACGTCTGTCCGGTAAGCGGCGAGCGCGGGCAAAAAGCCCACGAGAATGGCCAGCAGAATCAGGGCGGGCACCAGGATCCACTCCGTGGAAATCTCGAGGCTGATTATCGGATCCTCGGCAAAATAAGCAAGCAGGTCCACCGGCGGGGCCAAGTCGAACGGACTGATGGCGACGCCTGTTTCGGCTTCGATCCAAGGGTTGGCGCCGGCGATCAGCAGGTGTCCGGCCGCCCAGCCGACCAGCCCGCCGCCGACGGCCAGGATGACGGCTTCCAGCAGCACGATGGTCAGCACCGTGCGCCGGCCCGCGCCCAGGGACCGCATGATGGCGATCTCCCGCCGCCGGTCGTTCATCGAGTTGTAGATGCTCACGAGGATGCTGATGCCCGACACGACGCAGATCATCGCGGTCAGGCACAGCAGCAGGCGTTGGAAGGGAGCGACGATCCGGTTGAACAGCGCGGTGATCTCCCCCACCGGGAACACGGCCTGCGCCACGTTCCCCTCGTTGATCATGTTGCTCAACCCCCGCGTGATGATCGGACTTGTCTTGACCAGCAGCGCGGTGACTTCACGCTGTGCATCGGGCAGCGGCGTCGTCTTGCGTCGATGGAGCGGCAGGCTGTCGTCGGCCGATGCGCCTCCAGCGTCGGGCTGTTTCTCCGCCGGGTTGGTCTCCGTTTCGGGCGGCGAGTCGACCGGCTTGGCGTGTCCATCGAGCAGGTAGAAGCCTTCCATGTTCACGAAGACGGCGCGGTCGTTCGGCGTGCCGGTCGGGGCGAGGATGCCGACGACGTAGAACTGGTCGCCATGCTTGCGGCCTTCGACGGCGCCGTGCGAGGCCGCGATGGCGTCGCCCAGCTGGAGTCCCGTATCGCGCGCGACCTTCGCGCCGACAATCGCTTCGAAGTAACCATACTCCGAGCTGAAATGCTGGAAGTTCCGGCCCTGCGCGAACTGGTAGCTTTCGCCGGTGTCCTCGTCGTACACATAGTTGTCGAACATCTTCGGCGTGGTGCCGACGAGCCGGAACTGCTGGTAGTAGTCACCCAGGCAGACGGGAACGATCCGCTCGACGTAGTCCTTGAACCGGCCGTCCTTTCCGTCGCTGCGTTCGGACGCGGGCAGGAAGTCCTGGTAGAAGTCGTAGGGGATGTTCTCGACCGGCTCACTCAGGTAGAAGACCGTGTTGAGCACCAGCTGCAGTCGTCCGCCTTTCGCGCCGAGGATCAGGTTGTATCCGAGGCTGGCGTTGTTGCGGAACGATTCGGAGACGATGCCGTGGATCAGCAGCACGGCGACGACCAGCGTGACGCCGAGCGCCATGGAGAGGGCCGTGAGTCCCGAGGCGAGGGCTCGACGCTGCACGCTGCGCCAGGCGATCTTCCAGAGCGACATGGTCAGGTTCCCGGGGAAGCGGCCGCGTTGTCGCGGGCCACGCGGTTGATCTGGTCCAGGCGGTCCACCCGCGCGAACTGCCCCGCCACCTCCATGGCGTGCGTCACCAGCAGCAAGCTCACTCGCTCCTCCTCGCACGTTCGGCGGATCAGGTCGATCACCTGCTGCTGGTTGCGCGGATCGACATTCGCCGTCGGCTCGTCGGCCAGCAGCAGCTTGGGACGGTTCGCCAGCGCCCGGGCAACGGCGACTCGCTGCTGTTCGCCCACGGACAGGGTCGTCGGGCGGTGCTGGAGTCGATGGCTGAGGCCAACGCGGTTCAGCAGCTCCTTCGCTCGCTCGACATCCTTGCGGCCTCGCGCGAAGGTCATGCCGAGCTGGACGTTTTCGAGCGCCGTGAAGCCGGGCATCAGGTTGAACGTCTGGAAGACATAGCCGATCTTTTCCGCGCGGAAGCGATCCACGCCGGCTTCGGGAAGGCGGGTGATGTCGAGGCCATCGATGAGGACTTGGCCGGAGTCGGGTCGGCTGATGCCGGCGATGACATGCAGCAGCGTGGTCTTGCCGCCGCCGCTGGAGCCGACCAGCACCGCCTGCTCCCCGGCCTCCAGGCGATAGTCCTCCAAGTCCAGCACCGGCAGCCGTTCGCCGTTGGGCTGGTCGAAGGACTTCTTCACGGATGCCAATTTCAGCATGGGCACGCGTTCCGTCATGGGGCTACTTCCGATGACGCAGCCGCGAGGCCCGCTGGATGTCGCGCTGCGTGTCGGCCTTCTTCATCGACTCCCGCTTGTCGTGCAGCTTCTTGCCGCGGCAGAGTCCGAGCAGCACCTTGACGCGGCCTTCCTTGAAGTACAACCGCAGGGGAACCAGCGTCAGTCCCTTCTCGTGGGCCTTGCCCGCGAACTTGCGGATCTCCATGCGGTGCAGCAGCAGCTTGCGAGGCCGTTTCGGCTGGTGGTTCATCGAGCTGGCTTCGAAGTATTCCGGGATGTCCATTCCCAGCAGCCAGACCTCGCTCTCCTTGACCCGCGCGTACGACTCCTCCAGGGACATCCGGCCCCCGCGCAGGCTCTTGACCTCGCTGCCCACCAACGCAATGCCGCATTCCAGCGTCTGCAGGATCTCGAAGTTGTGCCGGGCCTTGCGGTTCTCGGCCACGACCTTCTCCGCAGACTCGGCGACAGGTTTTTTCTTGGAGTCTTTCTTGGCCATGCGATACCGGGGGTCCGTGCGGGCGCGTCAGCGAAGGTCGCGGTGTCAGGGGAGCGGCAGCTCCGGATTATAGTCGACCGGCCGGTTGAAATGCAGCCGCGGACGGGCCGGACCCCTTTGATTTGCCCTGCCATTGGGGACAATGGGGCTGTCGTTGAGAAGTTCATCCGCGAGTCGTCCGCTGAGCAGGGTGCCCGTCGTGAGTTCCGCCGAGTCCTTCCCCGAACTGCCGATCGTCCAGCCCGCCGCGTCGGGCCCTGCATCCGATGAGGGGCCCGATGGGTTCCGCCGCCTGCCTCCATGGCTCCGCCGACAGGTGCCGCTAGGCAACTCCAACCACCAGACCGCGCGGCTGCTGGAGGAGCTTCAGCTGGAAACGGTCTGCGACAACGCGCGCTGTCCCAATCGGATGGAGTGCTATTCGCAGAAGACGGCCACCTTCATGGTGCTCGGCAACGTCTGCACCCGCGCCTGCAGCTTCTGTGCGGTCGACCGCGGCACGCCCGCCGCGCCGGCGGGGGACGAGCCGGAACGGCTGGCCGAAGCGGCCGCTCGACTGGGACTACGCCATGTCGTCATCACCTCCGTGACGCGGGACGACCTGCCCGATGGCGGAGCCGACCATTTCTATCGCTGCGTCCTCGCCGTCCGCCGCCGCACGGGCGCGGTGGTGGAGGTGCTGACGCCCGACTTCATCCACTGCCCGGAGGCGATTGCCCGCGTGGTGGAGGCGGAGCCGGAGGTGTTCAACCACAACACCGAGACCGTACCGCGGCTCTATCGTCAGGTCCGCGGCCCTCGTTCGGAGTATCGCTGGACGCTGGAACTGCTGCGGCGCGTCAAGCAGCTGAACCCGCGCGTGAAGACCAAGAGCGGCCTGATGCTGGGTCTGGGGGAGACACGCGACGAACTGCTGCAGGTGCTCACCGATCTCCGTTCGGCAGGCGTCGACTTCCTCACGCTGGGACAGTACCTGCAGCCCGACATGCGACGCTTTCTGCCCGTGGACCGCTACCTGCCGCCCGAGGAGTTCCAGGAACTCGGCGCCGCCGCTCGCCAACTGGGTTTCGAACAGGTGGCCAGTGGCCCCTTCGTCCGCAGCAGCTACCACGCGCGCGACATGCTCGATGCTACTGAGTAACCAGCACTGAGTAACCAGCGCTGAGTGACCAGCGCTGAGTGACCAGCGCTGGGCCTCGTGGCCGCTTCCGCGATGCGAGCGATTCACCTGCGCGGCGGCCCGCCTCACGCCTGGATCGGCCAGGGGAACGTGGATCGCATGGCGATGCGCTGGCCGGTCTCCTGGGACTTGCGCGCGGCTTCCATGATCTCCAGCACATGCAGCGCGTGTTCGGGCCGGATCATCAGCGGCTTGCCCGTGGCCAGCGATTCGGCCGCCAGGGAAGCTCCCTGCTGCCAGACATAACCCTGCGCGTCGGTGACGTGCCGCTGGTACTGAGGATGGTCCTGCGTGGCGACGTCGACGCCCTGGGGTTCCCAGTCGTAACCGACCAGCCCCATGCTGCCCGTCGAGCCGACGACGGAGATCGTGTGCCGCGTCTCGGACTTGCCTTCATGGCCGTGCGGATTGAAGTAGTTAAAGCCGCACTGGACGTGCGAGATGACGCCGTTGCCGTGGTCCATGAGGATCATCGTGTTGTCCTCGGCGACCACCTGGATCTTGCCCTTCGCCTCGATCTCGCGTTCGGCGGTGACCACGCTGGTCATGGCCATGACATGGCGGGCAGGGCCCAGGACGCCGGTGAGCGAGGTGAGGTTGTAGACCCCCAGGTCCGGCATGCTGCCGCCCCCCGCCTCGTAGAAGAACGACGACCAGTGCGGTCCCGTATGGCCGTAGTCGGCATGCGCGGCGGCGATGCGGCCGAGCTTCCCGGAGGCGACGGTCTGGGCCATGAAGGCGAACTGCGGACTGTTGACGACAGCCGGAGCTCCCCACAACTGGACTCCCTTGGATCGCGCCAGCTCCAGCAGCACCGTCCCCGCCTCCCACGTGTTGGCCAGCGGCTTTTCGCTCCACACATTCAACCCCTGCTCCAACGCCCGCCGGTTGAGCTGTTCGTGCTGCTGCATGTCCGTCAGGTTGACCAGCAGTTCGAAGGGCGTTCCGGCCAGCATCGCGTCGATGTGCGCGTAGTGGTGCGGGACCTTGAACTCCTGGGCACGCTTGGCCGCTCGTTCCGGCAGGATGTCGCAGACGCTGACCAGTTCGACGAACGGGCATGCCTGGAGGTTGGGAAGGTAGCGGCCTGAGACGCTGCCGCAGCCAATGACGCCGACGCGGACCTTCTTGACGGCCGCCGGCGACTCCGCCGCGCCAGCCGTCTGTGCGGCCGCGCCGGACGGCTCGACGGCCAGCACGCCCGCTGCCAACAAACCTCCGGCCACGGCATGGCCCACGAAGTCACGACGATGCAGGGATGCGTTCATGAGGAAGACTCCTGGCAGGAATGAAAGTCCAAGTCAAAGGTTGGTGTACGGGAACTTGCGGCCCCGCCATGCCGACCTGCGGAACGGACAGGCGAAAGCCCGGACGAGCCAGCAGGACAGGACGCACGGGCTTCAACGCAGGGTGTCCCAGTGACAGGGCCCAGTAGCAGGGTCCAGTCACCAGGGATGCGCCGACGCGGACTGGATGCGGGGAGCGGGATCCGGGGCGGAACGAGGGCCGCGAGGGATCGGCGCGGCGAGCTTGCTTTGCCAGGCTCCGCACATCAGGCTCCGCACGCCAAGTTCCGCACGCGGTAGTCCGCGGGCATCAGCTTATTGCGCCGGGACAGCGAAGTCCACCTTGCCCTTGCCGTCCGATTCCAGAAATCGGCCGCCATGCGGGCCGGCGGGAGTTGCCAATTCAGATGCGGCGACTTCCGGCGTGATCTCGACGCCCAGGTACCAGGGCTGCGTCTTGTCCGCCGGCGGCTCGCTGACTCGGTCCCGGTACTGCCACTTCATCTGGTTCAGGGGCACCGGTTGGTTCCTGTCGACGACCAGGACGTACTCGCCCGTCTGCTTCTTCGGGTCCCGTTCCGTGGCGTTGGGGTGCGAGGGGCAGGTCAGCAGTCGCGGTCGCGGCATGGTGAAGATATCCATGCCCAGTTTGAGTCGCGAGGTGGTCTGCTTCTCGACGAGTTCCGGCAGCAGTTCGGTGGGCCACGTGGCGGCATCCGGCAGGCGACGCAGGTTCTGGATGTATTCGATCGTCGCCAGGTCCAACTGTCGCAGGTTGTATCGGCAGAGGTTCGCCCGGGCGGCTTCACGCGAGGCGGGCAGCATCGGCAGCAGCAGGGATGCTCCACAGCCGATGACCAGCAGCAGCACCACGACCTCCACCATCGTCATGCGTTTTCGAGACTGTGTCGTCGCCGTCGTCATTGGGTTGAACCCCATCGTCGATGAAACCAGCCCGCCCTGGCCGTTGCCTGCTTCTGATCCTCGTGCAGTATACCGTTCCGTTCCGACGCGGCGCCGTGCGATGGCGAGAAACCGGGCCGTGCACCTGGAGGAACGAGTTGACGGCATCGCGACGATTATCAACGCGGGGGCTCGCGACGCTGCGGTGGGAACGCGGCAGAAGCTACCGGACTTTGCCGGCAACGAGGCTGCCTGGGACTAACGCGGATGACGCGGCCGACGTTGACGACGGCCGATCTCACGCAGTTCCTCCAGGGAGATGTGGCCGTTCTCCCAGGCCTCGATCTCATCCAACTCCCCGTCCGGCGGCAGGAACTCAATCGCTTCTTCCCCCTGCGGATCCACCTCGTCCTGCAGGGGACCTCGCGCCGCTTGGCTCTCGGCGAAATCGGATCGCCGGTGGGCGATGTCTGTCTCCCGCAAGTCCTCCGCCTCCCCCGTGCGGATCGACTGCAGGACTCCATCCAGCACCTTGAGGTTGGCGATGCGGCGGCAGGGAATCCGCAGCGGCCGCTCGCTCTTCTGGCGGAAGGACACCAGAAACTCATCGTCCAGCCCCAGCGAGATCTCGGCGATCTCATGCCAGGCGATGAAACGACGCCGCACATGAATGCCCTCGGTGTTCAAGGCGAGGTGACGGCCGAATCGCAGCGTATATCCCGTGCTGTAAGCACTCATCGCCATCGGCAGCTGGCGCCGCGCCAACTGGTCCTCGATCCGCTCGCCCAGGTCGGTCAGGCCCTCGAAGTGATGCAGCAGCAGTTGGCTGCCGTCGCGGCAGACGAGGCGGTAGGCCCAGGGAGAGGGCGAGGCAAGGGTGGCGAAAAGCAGTGGATGCAACGGATAGCGATAGACTTCGCAGACTTGGTGCCAGTAGACGCGCCGTCGACGTACCCAGGAAAAGTATTCCAGCCCGTTCTGGTGGAGTTCCAGCAGGCGAGGCCAGGTGACGCGGAAGTTGGTCCAGAGGACTGCGGTCACGCCCACGACCAGGGCCGTCCAGAGACCGAGGCCCGAGAGCAGCCCGACACTCAAGCCGCACCAGACGCCCAGGAAGGTCGACCCGACGAAGGCGCGCAGCCATCGCGCGGGACGCACGCCACGATACGTTCCCAGGCGTTTGCCCAGCAGTTGGTAGGTCGGGTTTGGTTCTTGGTCCGGCATCCTTGCAGCCCAGGAACCCGGCGGACATCATCCGGCGGATCGGTGAACGAGCAGTCGCTGGGGCGATCCGGAACGGCAGGCGACAGGCTTCTTGCCGCCGCTGACGTTCTGCTGGCCCCCGCGCGCGACCCGCGGAACTGGCGAGGCAACGGCCCAGTCGGGCGAGGCGACGCAGTTCCACAGGACGGGCCGCATTATGGCGAAGGCTGGAGATTTCCAGAAGATTGAAATCTGCTTCCAGAGGCGGCGGATGCTGGCGCCGCCAGCGATGCCAGCCTCGTCGTTTCGCAGGGATCCGGGGATTCCGGCCGAAGCGGCCCCGGGTCAGGCCGCTTCGCTCGCGCCCCCGTCCGCCGGCGGACTCGTCTCACGCGACTGTCGCAGGCCCTTGAGTGACTGCTTGAGCGAGTCGCGGGTAACGAACCCGGCGAACTTCGCCTCCAGATCGGCCAGCTGTCGATCCATCCAGTCGGCAAAGTCCATCACCGGCTCGGCCGACACGCACGCCAGTTCCGCAGAGGAAGACGCCTTGGCTGAGTTCATGGGGACGGACATGGTACTGGTCCTCCGAGTTGTTCCGCTGACAATTAGAAATCAGGAACCGCCTGTTCGCTCCGGCCGCTCGCGCCCACTCTGGCAGCACGCATCCGGTACGCCGCTACTACGTTGCAAAAGCAGTGCCAAGTTCACGCGATCCGGTTTGGTCGTGTCGTGAAATGCCGAGGGCGGGCGGGAAGACGCGGATTCCGGCGGGATTCCGCGAGGGCGGCGAGGTGCTGGAAACGCCGGGAATCGCGACCCGTCGCTCGCACGCTGCCCACAGGTTGCCTTCCTGCCACTTCTCGTGGCGTCTGCTGCCAAAAAACGACACAGGGGGCCGGATCGGGTTCGCTTTTTGCGCCGCCGTTCTAAAAACGAGACAACGCGCAGCGTTTCGCTGTTCCGTCTCGCCTCACCGCGAGACGCTGTCTACTCGATCGCCACCGAGTCGCCGCCATGCACGGCTCCCTCCGAACGCCTCGCCTGGTTGGATCCCGTCGCCAAGATGCCCGGGCATCGCTGGAACGACGCCCTCCGGTCACGCTCGAAAAAAATCGGATTGTTGCCAAGATCACCGGACCGCTGGCGAATAACCCTCCAGAGCCGCTCGCCAGACAGGGCGGAAGTGCGACCCATTTCAAGAAGAAGGAAGAAGAAGGAGGGGCATCATGATTCGACGTTCTCTGGTGGGGGGCGGAGTGGGACTCCTGGCCCTGGGCCTGTTGTTGGGGCAGGATGCGACGAGCTATGTGCGCGCCAGCTTGGGCTGGGTTCAGGACTCGGTGCAGGACCAGGTGCCGGTCGAGTTCCAGATTGAGCGGGCGCGGAAGCTGATCGACGATCTGGAACCGGAAGTGCGACGTAACAAGCAGCTGATCGTCCGCGAAGAGGTGGCATTGGAGCGGTTGTCGGGGCAGGTCGTCCATCTGGAACAACGTCAGACGCGCGACAAGGCGAACTTGCTGACGATGCAGGCCGCCGTCCAGCGCGGCGATGCGGAGATTGAGCTGGCCGGCCATCGCTACGCTTCGGACCAGGTGAAACGCGACATGGTGAGCCGGCTGGAGCGTTACAAGACAAGCGATGAGACGCTCTTCAACCTGCGCCGCGTGCTGAACGCCCGCCAGGGCAGCCTGCAGCACGCCCGGCTGGAACTCGAGAAGATGCTCGCGTCGCGAAACCAGTTGCAGGCCGAGGTGCAGAAGCTGGAGGCTCGCCAGCAGATGGTGACGGTGGCCCAGACGTCCAGCGAGTTTAACCTCGACACGAGCGTGCTGGCTCGGGCACAGGAGCTGGTCCGCGACGTCGAGACGCGGCTGGACGTAACGGAACGCCTGTTGAGCGCCGACGCGAACTACGCCGAGGCGATCCCGATGGACGCGGAGCCTTCGACGCAGGACGTCGTTGACCAGGTGACCGAGTATTTCGGGCGGAAGCAGCCGCAGGTGGAGTCGGTGGCGAGCGGACCGGTCGAGTCGGTCCCGGTAGAATGATGCGTCAGGATGAGGCGTTAGAATGACGCAGTCGAGCGGGCGGCGCGAGCGAGGCGTTTGGAGCGAGGCCTTTGGAGCGAGGTAGCGGATGACGCGGTTGGTGGAGGAGCGTTTCTCGCCGGGTTCGAGCCAGCGTTGTCTGGCCTGGATCGACCGCGTGGGCGGCTTCCTGCTGTGCCTGGGCGACGCCATCCGCGTCGGCCAGGCAGCCGCGGCGGCGACGGTGGAGATCCCGATCGCCGCGGACCTGTCGCGCCACCATGCCACCTTCCTTCGCCAGGGGGAGGTCTACCTGCTGGAACCGCGGGGCGAAACGTGGCTGCGCGGCGAACGGCTGACGGAGACTCGCACGTTGCGAGATGGAGACGTGATTCGCCTGGGAGCCAGTTGCCAGTTGCGTTTCCGGGTGCCGCATCCGTGGAGTCGCACGGCGCGGCTGGATCTGTTGTCGGGGCATGCGACGCGTCCGGCCACGGATGGCGTACTCCTGGTGGCGCAGGCTTGCGTCCTGGGGCCGCAGGCGAGCAGCCATATCGAGTGTCCGAACTGGACGCGATCGTTGACCTTGGTGCGGCAGAATGGCTTCTTGGGCTGGGTCGCCGACGGGACGCTGGAGGTGGATGGGCAGGCAGCCGAGGGGAGAGGCGTATTGCGCCCGGGGTCGCGCATCCAAGCCGACGACCTGGGCCTGGCGCTGGAGCCTCTGGATTAGAATGACGAGCGGCAGTCGGACGCGTCCTCCGGGAGCCGTTGGGGACTTGGAGCGAACTTGGGAAAGATCGGGCCGGTGACGCCCGTCGGTCTAGGAACCAGCAGTCAGGAACCAGCAGTGCGCAGCGAAGAGACGCCATCGCCGGAAGCCATGCCGCGAAACGTGACCGGACGTTTCGCTTACGGCAGCGGCGCGCGACCGCTGGACGGCTACACCATCAAACGCGGCATCGGCTCGGGCGGTTTCGGCGAAGTCTATTACGCCGTCAGCGATGCCGGCAAGGAAGTGGCGCTCAAGAGCGTGCGGCGCAACTTGGATGTGGAACTGCGGGGCGTGAAGCAGTGCTTGAACCTGAAGCACCCGCACCTGATGACGCTGCACGACATTCGGTATGACGTCGACGGGCAGGCTTGGATCGTCATGGAGTATGTGTCGGGGCAGAGCCTGCAGGAGACGCTGGAGCGTCATCCGCAGGGGCTGCCGCGCGAGCAGGCCGAAGCCTGGTTCCGCGGGTTGGCGGCGGGCGTCGCCTATCTGCATGACCAAGGCATCGTGCACCGGGACCTGAAACCGGCCAATCTGTTCCTGGACCATGGGGTCCTGAAGATCGGTGACTACGGGCTGTCAAAGTACATCTCGTGCAGCCGGCGCAGCGGGCACACCGAGAGTGTCGGCACCTTCCACTACATGGCGCCCGAGATCGGACTGGGCCGCTATGGCAAGGAGATTGACATCTACGCCTTGGGCATCCTGCTGCATGAGATGCTGACGGGCCGCGTACCGTTCGATGGCGAGAGCAGCCAGGAGATCATCATGAAGCATCTGACGGCGGAGCCACGCCTGGAGGAGGTACCGGAGCCGTATCGGGCGGTGATCCGCCGCGCGCTGGCGAAGGCGCCGGAGGATCGGTTCTCGTCGGTGGCCCAGATGGTGGCCGCCCTGGATGCGAGCGTCGGTCGCGCCTCTCCCGGTACGCCGCCTCCACTGCCGGGCGACCGGAACCAGGCCGCAGAGCCACTGGGCGCGCCGCAACTCGATTCGAGTGAACCGCTGGCCGCCGCCGCGCGGCTGGGCCTGGAGAAACTCCGCCGCGAATTCAACCAGACGCTGACCGGACCGGCGCGCTGGATCGTGGCATTGGCCGTGGGTTTCTTCGGCCTCATGAACCTGTCCTGGTTGCTGCCCGTCGGCGCGTGGGCCGCTTGCCTGTACGGCGCGTACTACTTCGTCTGGGAGGTGTTCCTGCGACCGAAGTCATCGGGCACGGAGACTCGGCGCGTCGAGTCGGGACAGGTGGGCCGCAAGGATGCGGCGGGTGCGCCGCAGCCGTTTCGCGTCATCCGCGCGCAGGCCGTGGCCCTGCCGCCCGGCATGGCCACTCCCCAACGTCCGCCCAACAACAAACTGGCGCTCCACGATGCG
>JBIIEC010000403.1:0-5457 GCA_044238045.1 Pirellulaceae bacterium
CCGGAGCCGAGGCGGATGTTGGCGATTTCGCCGGAGCTGGCGACGACGCCGCGTTCGGTGCCGTCGACGGTCCCGGCCTTCGCGCCGCCATCGATCAAGCCGGTCGGAGTGACTTCGCGCACCGAGTAGACACCGGGCGCCACGTCGAGGAACGCGTACCGTCCGTTGGCGTCGCTGCGCGTTTCGGCCACCACGGCGCCGCTCGCGTCGACCAGCTGCAGCAGCGCGCCGACGACCGGTTGGTGTTCCTGGTCCTTGCCGAAGCAGTCGCCGTTGGCCGTGGCGAGGTGCACGCGGCCACTCAGCGAGACCGATCGCAGTTCGCCGAAGTCGTAGTCGACGCCCGAGGCGCCGCCGGCGAGCAGCACGTCTTCGATGAGGTCGCCGGGGTTGACGGCCTGGCCCACCGGCCGGCCGTTGACGGTGCCGGCCGCGTCGAGTCCATCAAGATAGCCGTCAGGCTGCGACTCGCGGATGCGGTACGAGCCGGGCATGAGGCGCGGGAAGCTGTAGGCGCCATTCGCGCCCGTGCGCACCTGCAGGATCTCCTGCTCCACCACGGTATCGACCGGGATCGCTTCGACGACGACACCCGCGATGCCTTCCTCCCCCGCGTCGCGACGGCCGTTCTGGTTGCGATCGTGGTAGACGTGGCCGGCGAGCTGCGCGGGAAGGGGCTGCTGCGTGTGTTGGGCAACGGCTCCGGCGGTGCGGTCGCGTTTGCCGGAGTAGTCGTCCTCGGGCAACTGCAGCGGCGTGGGGTCGAGGTTGGCGTCGTAGTGGTTGAAGAACTTGGAGGTGAGCTGCGCGTCCTCGAAGTTCGGCGCCTTCACCCAGGCACGCATCGCCGAAGCCTGGAACTCGACGCCGGACGTGATCGGGTCGAAGCCGCGGTTGATCGTGGTGATGTCGGTCTCGTTGGGATCGTAGTCCTCGACCTCATCGACGTCGATCGAGAACCGCAGCGTGTCGCCCGGGTCGAACCCCTCGAACTCCAGCCGCAGCAGCGACGTGCCATCGGCGTAGATCGCCTTGACGCGATCGATGCCGACGTTCTGGACGATGGTGAAGTCGAAGGCTTCCTCGGCGCCGAACCGTGCGGGGCCGGAGGCATCGGGCGTGCGATCCGTGTCGAAGAAGACATCGCCCACGTTGAAGCCGGGGGCGTTCTGGTCGCCGTCGATCTCCAGGGCGACCAGTTGGGAGCCGGGCGCGCCCTGTTCCAGCGAGACATAGAACGAGTCGCCGCCCGCGCGGTCGCTGCCCGGATCCTCTTCGATGTACACCGAGCCGACGAAGACCGGCTCGACGCTCAACGTCAACCGCGGCTCCATCTGCTCCACGCCGCGCAGCGACGAGTTGGTGGCGGGAGGCCAGACCAGCCGCGGCTTCCAGGCGGGGGCGTTCTCACGATGGGCTTCGGCTGCAGCGCGTCGGCGTGGTTTTCGCAACATGTCCTACGACCTCCCTGTCCTCAATCACCAGCCAGCTTCCTGCCGGCCTCACCGCTTCGTACTGCCGCGCGCCATCCTATCGAATGCCGTCCTGCCGCGTGCCGTCCTGTCAGCCGCCCGCCGGCCGCTCGTCCGTCGCGGAGGACGGCCCCTGGAATTCGATCGACGTCGGACGCGTGGCGGGCTCGTTCACAGGCGGGTCGGCGGCCTGGTCGGCCGGCTCGTCTGCCGGCTCCGCCGCGCCAGGCGACTCCTCCGAAATTCCTTCCCGGGAGACTGGCCGCAGCGTTCCCAGGGCTTCGTCCACCCGCGCCAGCGGCCAGATGCGAATGGTGGTGTCGAAGCTGCCCGAGACGAGCCACTGCGTGTTCGCGTCGAGGGCGGCGACCGACCCCTGGTGGCCTTTCAGCTGGCTGAGCAGGCGCTGGCTGGAGAGGTCCCAGATGCGGATGTGGTTGTCGCTGCTGGCCGTGGCGAGCCGGCCGCCGTCGAGGGCCACCATCGACAGCACCTTCCCCGGGCCCGTGCCACCCGTCTCCTGGGTGAGCCGGAAGAGTTCCTCGCCGGAGCGGGGATCCCAGCCGCGCACCGTGCGATCCTCGCTGGCCGTGACCACCTGCTCGTCACGCGTCATGAAGGCGATCGCGCGAACACGCTGGCGGTGGGCCTCGATGGTCCGCACCGACTCACCCGTCACGCCGTCCCAGATCCGCACTCGCCCATTCCGACCCGCGCCGGCCAGCAGCCGGTCGTCCGGCGAGAAGGCGATGCAGCGCATGTCGCGGCACGGGCACTCCATGTCTTCCACGGGCTTGCCCGTCGCCGCGTCGATCAGCTGCAGCGGCATGCCGAAGCCGACGACGGCCAGTCGGTCGCCGCGATGGTTGAATTCGACTTCCGCGACGGCGCCAGGATAGGGGCCGAGCTCCCAGGCCGACTGGGCAGCGGAGAGCGGCCAGCAAAGGACGCGGTGGTCCAGGCCGGCGGTGACAAGAACTTGTCCGTCGGGCGAAAAGGCGGCGGAGACAACCGTGTCGCGGTGGCCGTCCAGCACCCGCAGCAGCCGCCCCGTGTCGACTTCCACCAGCCGCACGCGGTGATCGTCTCCGGCCGCCGCCAGCATGCGGCCGTTGGGATGCAGCCGCAGCGCGGTGATGACGGGCGCGGGCGAAGGATCGGTGGCGGGCATCAGTCGCAGCACGCGTGTGTCGAGTCGCAGGGAACGCATCGCCAGCGGACGCGCGGGCTCCGTGTCCGATGGCATCGCCGCGGCATCGTGGAAGGGAGCCAAGCCGCGCGACGCGGTCGATCCGTCGACACGAGGCAGGGGCTGAGCCTGCAGTCGGGGTGTAACGGCGTCTGCATACCCGCCCAGGGCGAGCAGTCCTGAAACCAACGCGATCGCGGGTCGGAACATGGCGAGTCTTCCCGGTATCAAAGCCGCCAGCGAGCTTCACTGACGGTTCTGTTCTTTGTATCGGTCGAGAAAACCGTTCGCCGTAGCCGCTTGCCGAATCGCGGCAGAAAGGGTTCGTGGATCGCTAGCGACGCAGGCTGCTGGCGAAGCCCAGGGTACGCCAGCCCGCGTCTACCAGAACATCTCCAAGCCCAGGCTCGCACCGTGGAACAGGGCGTCGGAGGTGACTTCGAAGTCCGGGAAGCGATCGCCGAGGCGAGCGTTGGCGATCGCGTTGGCGACACCCGTGATGTAGATCGCGTCGTACGCCACCCGCACGACCAGGTTCGGGCGAATCTGGTAGTTCGCGGTCAGGCCGGCCTCGAGCAACGGAGCGAAGTTGTTCCGCTCCAGTCCCTCGCTGCGCGAGTCGATCTCCGGACGATCCTGCAGGCTGTCTCGCGAGGCGAAGTTGTACATGCCGGCGAACTTGCCTCGCAGGCCCCAGCCCCAGTTGGTGTAGTTTTCGTTCAGTTCGATGCCGCACTGGGGGCCGAACATGTTGTTGGTCGTCTCCACCTGCAGCAGGCCGCCCAGTTCATCATCCAGGAAGCTCTCGTAGCGGAACAGCTCGTTGATCGACACGTACCGGGCACCCAGCAGGAACGACCTCAGGTGGCTGGCGGTGCCCATCCGCACCCACTGGCCGTTCGGCTGCAGGTTCATGCGGTCCCGCGTCGGCCGACCGGAGATGCGGAGGTTCAGTTCGCCGCCATTGAAATCCGACTCGTAGAGCGCCGTCTGCAGGTCCGCTCCGCTGAAGCCGGTGAACGACGAGTTATAAATGCCCGTGGCGTAGAGGTATTCGGCACCGGGCGCGAGTGCCGTTTCGATGCCGCCCGGCAGGTACGACTCAATCTGGGCCTGGTCTTCGTAGTTGAAGAGTCCCAGGAAGCCGAATTCGACGGAGTGATCGCGATTGGCGGCGTCCTGGCCGAGGAACCGGCCCAGGGTCAGACGCATGCCCGGCTGGAACGTGGGGCTCACCGAGTCCGAGGCCAGGGCGGGGCGATTGGTAAAGATCGGAGTGTCGTTGACGTTGCCGCTGCCGGAGACGGTCTTGAAACTCTGGTCGGCCGCGAAATAGGTCGACTCGATCTCGGACCGCAGCAGCACGACGGCGTCGACCTGACTGTACCAGAAGCCGCGGCGGAACCAGTGGCCGGTGCTGTAGACCTGGGCTTGGTCGGTGTCCACCAAGGCGTTGTCTACCGGGCCCTGCCAGGCCGGGATGGCGGTAGCTTCCAGGGCGTCCAGCGGCTGGCCTTCGACCAAGGGAATGCCGGGAGCGGGCGCGGACATCACGGCCCCGTCGAGGGGAACGGCCGCGGGCGGAGCCGGGGCCGCCATCACGCCTTGGGCCGGCGGTAGCGTTTCGCCGCCCAACGTCGCTTCGCCTGTCGGGACCGGTTCGGCTACGGGACTGGCCATGGGGCCGGCCGGCAGGGCTTCCAACGCTTCACCCGCCGTCACCTGCACGTCCTGCGGCAGGCCCGGGCTGCTAGCGGCCGGCACCAGGGGAGTCGCGTCCAGAACGCCAGCCTGCGGAGTTCCAGCTTGCGGAACGCCAGCTTGCGGGGCTCCGGCGATCTGAGTCCAGCCGCGACCCGCCGGCGTTTGCCGACGTGCCATCGGAGCGGCTTCGGCCAGCGACCGCACGCCTGCCATGGAGGGCAAGGCGGCTGCGGCCGGCCGGTTCGCCGGCGGGGAGAAGTTCAACTGGGCCTCCAGGGAGCTGGTAGACAGCGCCAGCGCACAGGTCGCCAGAGCAGCCAGCCGACGTCGAATTCCGTATCGTTTCGCCCGAGTTTGCACCGTTTGGTCCCCTCAGTGACTTCCGTTGCGGCTACCGTCCAGGCCCTCCGTGGGGATGACCCGCGACGTCTTATTTCGTTCCACCTGCGTAATCGACTCCGAAGCTGGTCCTACAACAGGAATAATCAGCAAAACCTGCACGACTAGAATGGCTTGCGTGATCGGTAGTCTGGTTGCATTGCCCGCAGATCTCCTAGATCGCCTGTTTTGGTGGTCTTGGCCGGTCCTGGGAGGCTCCGAGGCTGGGAGCCGCGTGGGGGTGGAGCAGAGGGAGTGGGAAGTCGGAGTGGGTCTGGTGGTGGCGTGAGGCAAGGCCCTTCGTGGAGCGGTGGGGCTTCGCCATTTTGGAGAGGAGGGAGGTAACCTAAGTTCTCGTCAAAGGGGGAGGCTTCTGTTACGATCACCGGCTTGGCGCGTCGCCGCTGGGGGTCTGTGTGACGGAAGGATCCCGGCTCGGTGACGCGCGTTTGGCTTGAGGGTCGAGGGGCTGGGGACGGCCCGAGGGCGCCACGCTGCTCCAGCAGCCGCAGTGGCCTTCTCCGACCAGCCGGGCCGCCTGCCGAGCGACCGGGGCGTCTGCCAGGCAGAACCACCCGGCCCACCGCGGACCAACCACCTGTCGGGACTTTGATTCCCGCGATTCAGATTCCCGCCGATTCATCCAGAGGAACCAGGTAGCAACCATGACGCTTGACCAATACGAACTGTGCCCGTGTGGAAGCAGCAAGAAGA
>JBIIEC010000404.1:0-5428 GCA_044238045.1 Pirellulaceae bacterium
AGCGAACCCCATCTCCAGTCCTCGGCTCGTTGCACCAGACCAGCGCGCAGGGCGTTTCGCTCGACATACCGGCAGACCAGCAAAAAGTGCTCGTCATCCTGCACGGGAAAACTCTTGAAGCGGCCCTGATAGATATGACCTTGGCCGCCCGTTTGATCGTGGGCATGCGATCGCATCGTGTGGGTGAGCGAAACCCACCTCAAAAAGCCACTCATTCCGCCGCCTTCCGTGGGCTGCAGAACAAAGTGTCAAATGATTGGGCAGCAACTGGTAAGCCAGGATCCGGCAGGCGTAACGCTCCAACCCTTCGGCGAGGATCCGCTCGAAGGCATCGAAGTCCTTCGGCTTGTGGAAAATATCTGCCCGGGCGTTGCCCCGGTTCAGGGCGTGATCAATTCCACCCGCTTCGTCTGCTCGTCGTGGTCGACCCGTCGCGGCATGTTATCCGCGCCCAACTCTCCAGAAAAAGAGTCCTGACACCTTTGTTTTCTCCGGCTCGAAGGTCATTCACCGTGGGCCCGGAGGCAGGTGTTCAACGAGATACCGGGCAATCAGCATCTGCACATGGACCGTGGTGCCCTTGCCTTCCGAGAGCCCGTGATCGCGATTGGGATAGACGAAGTAGTCGAAGCGTTTACCCAGCTCGATGAGTCGATCCACCAGCCCTTCGGTAATCTCAATGTGTGTATTGGTTTCGCCGGATCCGGTGATGATCAGCAGGTCGCCGCGCAAGCCCTCAGCATAGTTGATCGCCGAGCCAGTGCGGTAACCTTCGGGATTCTCCTTTGGTGTACGCATGAATATTTCCTGATATTCGGCGTTGTAATACTGAGCCTGAGGCTTCGGCACGACGGCGATGCCGACATGGTAGGTGTCGGGTTTGCGAAACAACGCGTTAAGCGTGTTCGAGCCACCGCCGCTCCACCCCCAGATGCCCACGCGAGAAAGGTCTACGAACGGGCGGAGCCGCGCCATTTCTTTCAGGCCCGCGGCCTGCTCGTCGGTCGAGAGCGGCCCGAGACTGCCAAACACCGCTCTGCGCCATGCCGCCCCTTTGGGTGCAGGGGATCCCCTGTTATCGATCGAGACCACGAGATAGCCGAGGTCGGCCACTGCCCGATGGAAGAGGCTGAAGCCTTGCCCGCCGTGCCAGTCGTCGAGCACCGTTTGATCCGCAGGCTCGCCATAGACGAAGACCAGGACCGGATACTTCTTCGTCGGATCAAATTCGCGAGGTTTGATCATCCAACTGTCCATCACCACGCCGCCGCCGATGTCGAGTTGGAGAAACTCGGTGGGCCGCGTAATGAGCGGCTTGACTCGGTCGACTGCCGCCGCATTTTCCTCCAACATACGCACGCTCCGGTGTTCTGGCAGTTCCACTAGCTCCGTGACCGGCGGCTTGTCGAAGGAGGAGTAGGTATGAAACGCCCAACGGCTGTCCGGTGAAAACACATAACGGTGCGAACCGGGTTGGTCGGGCGGCGTCAAGCGTTCGGGGTTGCCGGTTCCATCGAGTCGCGAGCGGTAGAGATAGCGTTGGGTCGCGTTGGTCGGCGAGGCGTAGTAGTAAAACCATCCGCTCTTCTCATCGATCTGGCCTGGCGCGATGAGGTCGCTGCCCCCTGCGGTGATCGGGGTCGGGTCTGAACTGTCGCGCGAGACGACGTAGGCACGCCGCCAAGCGTCCCGCTCGCTGAAGATGACAAAGGCCTTGCTGCCGCGAATCCACTCCAGGCCACCGGGTTCCATATCCACCCAAGACACCACCCAGGCGGGATCGCTTGCCGTGTAGACTTTGGTGATTGCGCCGTTGCGATGATTGGCGAGCAGGACCTCCCGCGCATCCCGGCCCCGGCTCAGTTTATCGATCATCAATTCTTCGGAGTTCCCGGCCCAGCTCAGTGAGTTGAGGTAGAACGTTCCCGCTTCATCGGCCAACTCGATCGAACGCGTGGGGCCACCTTCCGCGTCGACCACGCCGATGCGCAGCGTGGGAATCGGCCCGCCGATCCGTCCAAATCGAGTTTCTTGGAACGTGCGATACGTCGGGTCGCCGGGTACCAGGACCGCCCGTTTCGGGACGGCGGATGAATCGGACTGGACATAGGCAATCCATTTTCCGTCGGGACTCCAGCTCGCTCTACCGTTTTGGATGGTGTCGGGTTCGCCGTCCTGGGTCAGCGGGGTGGCCCGACCGCTTGCAATGTCATAAACAAGCAAGTCCGCGCCGCGCGCCCCCAGCAGTCGCTGACCATCCGGCGAAAATGCGTTCGCCTCGAATGCCACACCGTCACCGGCCTTCACCGGACGCAGCTCCCCGGACTCCAACTCGTACAGCCAATGTTCGCTGCCACCCGCCTCCTCCGTGTGCAGCAAGAACCGCATCCCCGTCGGCGAATAGACGAAACCGTGGACCGCCAGCCGTTGGTTAGTGCCGGGCACGAGGAGTTTCTCACCCGCGACCACCGTGCGTTTTCCGCTAGCCGAATCGTAGCGGGCGATCTCCGGCCCAGACTCACTCTCGGGATTCTCCAACTTCAGGTAGCCCGAACTGTCGGGCAGCCAAGTGGCGGCGAAGGAGCGCACGCGAAATTCGTCCGTTTCGTAGATCGCCTTGATCCGCGGCTCGACCTGAGATAACAAGCGGTCCGTCGACTCCCCTGCGGTTTCGCCACGAGCCTGATTCTCCTGTGCGACACCAGCGGGAACGCCAACAAACGCAGAAACCAGCAGCGTCAACATGGTTACACGCAAGAATACAATCGAGGTCTGCATCGCTATTCAGACTCCTCCAACAGCAAAAGGTGTCAGGACTCTTTTTTGGGGTCTGCCGCGGGGGCGAAGAGTGGAGTCGAGGTTCAGTTGGGAACCCCAAAGGGATCAGGCGTCTTTTATCGAAGGTCTCGCCTGAACGCGTGGACCAATCAAAGAGGCCTGACCCCTTTGAAACTCCCCCATCCCATTAGCGCTCATCCATTGCAGGCCGTGCTGGTCAAGTTGTGAGATCGCGTTCTGAACCGCCATGTGTTCGCTTTGCATCGATGAGCGGAAAGCTTCTTCTAATTTCTCAGCAAGCGAATTTGTGATTGAGTCAACGTCCTTTCGCGTATCTGGCGAAAGAGAGAATGTCAGTGGAAAACGACGGTGTCTGAGGTCGAAAATCAATTCATCCGGAGAACCAAATGCCGAATTCATAACCAGAACGATCCTCTCCCACCCAATCTTTGCTGCGGCATATCCCAACTCCAAAAGGACATTCGGATTGGGAATCTTCTTCGCCGGCTTATTTCCGTCCGCAGGCATCGTGGCACCGACGAAGGTCAGATCGGCGAGAAAAATGCCGCACCGCTCAATCTTGCCAAAAATCGTTTGGGCGATTTCTGGAGCACCCGATACGTCTTTGGTGTCATGATCAAGTCGCGGGGAATCTTCGATTGACGCGTCGAGGCTAAGGCGTTCGACGGATTTGGCTGCAGCACAATGAATGACTTCCCTCGAGAGCTTGCGAGGCAGATCGCTCTGCCAGGAATAGAAAATAGAAAAGTCGGCCAAGTCAAATCTCCAGTTATGAGCGCGTCTAGATCCCTTCCTCTTCAAAGAAGTCGTTCGATACTTCTTTGAGTTTGTAGGTGCCAGTCGTCGAAACTCCCACATCGTGATCAATCATGAACTGTGCCAACTGCTTGCCGTTAATCAAGACCACGCGCTTGCCCTCAATTCGATCTACGAACTCGAAGGCGTCACGGGAGAAATCCGAAGTCGTGATTACAACGCCCTTCTTGGCACGGATTATGTCCATGCTTCCAACGAAAGACTGGATCGTCGGTCGGCTGACGTTTCCTTGCCAACGCTTCGCTTGAATACAGACGACGTCGAGGCCGAGCTTATCTTCGTTGATGACGCCGTCGATGCCGCCATCATGGGAATAATTGGTCACGCGGCCTTCACCAAACTGCCCGCCGTAACCCATGGCATGAAGCAGCTTCACGACGATATGTTCAAAGAACTGCGGTGAGCACTCGATCAAGCGACTCTGGAGATCCTCGGCGAGCGCTGCTCGAAGCGTGGAGTAAGATGCCTCGAACAGTTCAAGGGGAGTCGATTGGCTCTCCTCCTGAACCTGATCAATGGCGTTCCCGCCAGCTTTGTCTTCTTTCAGTTCGCCGATGAACGTTCGGTAGCCATCGAACTGACGGAGGAACTTCATGTCGATCGATTCGGGGCTCTGGCCAAGAACCTGGCGGCCGCGTTCCGACAGCCGGACCTTTCCACGAGTTGGATTGTCAACCAATCCTGCGTTCTTCAGATGCGTTTTAGCCCATCCAACCCGATTGTTGAAAACCTTGGATTGGCCGCTCGGCAGCATCTCTTCGCGATCCTCGTCGGTCAGAGAGAAATGGCCAGCCAGCGATTCGACCACGTCCCGCATCTTCCATTCCTGGCCATCCGACAGAAGTTGCAAGAACGGAAGCATGACCGCTTGGAAGTCCGGGACCGGCATGGGCGTCTCTCTTTTTCGCTGGTTCGATCGGTTGTGCCGTCTCCATGTTGTGGCGGCGATTGGGGGTTGCGAGATTCTATCAGGCTCGATCACATCGCCACAGCATGTGAACAGACCACGCACAGGGTGAAACGCTGACAACCGTTGCTCGCGGGGTCCGAGAGCAACCGGGTTGTTAAGGAGTGGCGCTTGTTAACGAGAGAGTCAGAGAGTTCGAAAGGGTTGTTCCCGGGGTGCGCGGCCAACCTCCATGGTTGCTTCCGGACCCCGTAAATTGCTCCTCGAACTAGAGAGTCGGGGCGAGCGGCAAGAATCGTCGCAAACCCCTGGAAAACCAGCGTTTAATGCAAAACGCCGAGAGCAGGAACTCTCGGCGTTCGCGGTTTACCAGTGTGTTGGCCAGTTTCGAGGCCAAAATATCAGCTCCCCCGGTAGGACTCGAACCTACGACCCGGCGGTTAACAGCCGCCTGCTCTACCAACTGAGCTACAGGGGATCGGGATGGCAACCGCCGGTTTCGGCCCTTGGAAGGAACCGGCCGGGGTACGCCTGCCGCTCGAATCACGGCCGATGACTCGGACCGTCTCCTTGCGGATCGCTTGATTATAACATCGGCCTTCGCAGACGATGTCCTCCGGACGCAGAAGGGTAGATTTTCCCTCACCACGCCCTCAAGCGGTGTCAAGACTCGGAATCGTATCCGAACTTTGTGCGGTTTTCAAGCCGGAGTCGACCACCTCCGTCCCAGGATCAAAGTGGCTTACGACGAAACGCCCTGCGCATTCCTGTACCTCTGGCGCAAGCAGGTAAACGGAGCGAACCTGGGGGGGCGGGGGGCGAACGTGGGGTCGTTGGCGGGCGCGGCGTCTTCTCTGCTGCTGTGCGGTCGGGACGCGTTGGCGGGCCTCGAGGTGAGGGTGCTCT
>JBIIEC010000405.1:0-5422 GCA_044238045.1 Pirellulaceae bacterium
AAGAAGGAAACGCAACCGATGAAGGCGTCGAGTAGACCGAACCCACTGCCGCCTGTCAAACGAGTGACTGATGGGCGACCGCCGAATCGGGGCCACGGCATTCAGCGTGTTTTCAGCGATCGGGCGCGGCCGCATCCCGCGCCGGTTCCAGCACCGCGAAGGTGGCCACGGCGAGAAAGGCACCCAGGACCGGAGCCAGCAGGTAGACCCACAGCGACTCGGTGTGCCCCGACACCAGGGCGGGTCCAAGCGACCGGGCGGGATTCATCGACGCGCCGCAGATCGGCCCGGCAAACAACGCCTCCAGCCCCACCACCGCTCCCACCGCCACGCCCGCCATCAGGCCCTTCTCCTTAGCGCCGGAGGAGACGGCCAGCACGACCAGCATGAGGAACCAGGTGAGGACTACTTCTAGCAGGAACGACTGCATGGCCGTTCCGGCGGGCAGCGTGGCGCCGAGTCGCGCGGCCAGCGGGAACTCGTCCATGGAAGGCCAGAAGATGAACAGCAGCAGTCCGCTGGCCAGTAATGCTCCAGCGCATTGACTGAGGATATACGGAACTGTCTGCTTCCAAGGAAAACGACCGGCCAGCGCGAACCCCAGCGAGACAGCCGGATTCACGTGCGCGCCGGAGATATCGCCCAGGGAATAGACGAGTGCCAGGACGACCAAGCCGAAGGTAAGGCTGATTCCGACATGGCTGACCGCGCCGCCCGATACCTGATTGGAGACGGCCGCTCCCGTCCCCATGAACACGAGAATGAACGTTCCGATCAATTCTGCCGCATATTTCCGCATGATTCAGCTCCCTCCGTTCTGCTCGCCCCGCCCAATCAAACGACAACGTCGGTTCATGGCATCTTTCAACCGCAGCATCCGCCGGCGCGGTCGCACGTGCGAAGGAGATCATCCGCTGCCCCCCCCCAAATGGCAAGATCCCCTCTTCCGAGACGACGAGAAACGCGATCTGTAGTTCCCCTCCTCGCAACCACGGCACGGCCGATGCAATTCCTTGCAGGCGCCTGCAAGTCGCTTCACGCAAATCGTCCGGGGAGGTGGCGCGGAGGCCGCTTGGTGCGAGAATTCCGGAAGTCTTCCCCACGCTGTTCCTCGCGAAAAAGCGTCTCCTTGACGACGCATGCCCGCGATCCGCAACATTCGGCATCGGAAGTGCATTATCGAAACGGTGAAACCAGCGAGGGCCCAGCGCGAGTCCTGACGCGTCCGCGGCGATTCTTCCAAGATCCCGACTTGGCGTTCCTCGCAAACAGGTTTTCACGAACGGAGCGGATCCTTGCAGACCATCGCAGACCCATCGACGCTTCCTGCCAAGACGCCCGCCGAAAACGGTCGCGCGAACCGGATCGCGGACGTCGTGCGACATGCGGCGCACTGGTTGCCAGCCCAAGGGCCGATCACGGCGTTCGTGCACCACAACACGCTGCACGCGCTGGAGCATCTGCCTTTTGCGGAGGCGTTGGTAGAGTCGGAGAAGATCTTTGGCTGCCAGCCTTACCTGAGCGAAACCCATTATCGTCGCTTCTTGGAGCACGGCCGCATTCAGGGACAAGACCTCGCCTCGACCCTCATGGAAGACCTGGGGGATCGAGCCGAGGAGTTGATCGGCTGCCTGGGCACTCGCTTCCACCTCCGCATGGCCATGCTGGAGCACCCGATCCACGCGCTCTCCGACTCCGAACTGAACTGGCTTGTCGCCGAGAACGACGAACTGTTTCATTTTCGTCCCGGAGTATCGGAACGACAGCGACAACGGGTCATCTCAAGCACTCGTCGTTGGGTGACGCGCGACTTCCATGGGGATCGTTTCGCGGAGGGGCAGGCTCCACTCGACTACCAGGCTCTTGTGGACGGTTTTGACACGCGTTCCATGGACAAGTGGAGCGACAGTCGCTGGGAATCGTTCACGCTGCACCTGCTGTGGAAGATCTGTCGCGGAGCGATCGAGCGTCAGCCCCTGGCGGAGTCGCCGGCGGCGGAGTTACCCAGGCACCGCGACTGGCTGCTGGCTCGTGTGGGAATCGACAGTGACGAGCGGGTGCACGAGTTCCTGACGCCGTTCTGCGCGGCGTACCTCGACCAGGGTTTCAGCACGCTTCCACTGCCGGGTCGTGACACAGGCTTTTATCCCTGCTTCCGCGACCTGTACAGCGACCAGGACTGGATCCGCGATCACTGGCTTGGTCGCCTGCCCCGAGAACTGCGTCGACAGCGTGAGGCGGAGATGGGGGTCTATGCGAGCATCGTCGACTCCCTGGAAGCGTTGGGGGTGGAACCGGCGGAAGAGGACGTGTACATCACCAGCACCCTGCTGGCGTTTCGTGGCTGGGCCGGGATGCTCTGGCAGGCCGAAACCCGTGGTGATCGCGTCGTGCGGCCAGTTCCTCCCGAGACGCTGGCCGGCTTTCTCGCCGTGAGGCTGCTGCTGGATCGGTTATCGGCGGAGGATCTGTGGGCGGGCAACGCCGGATACCGCGGGCCGTTGTCGGAGGCGCGGCGAGCGGCAGGCAGGACGAACGCACGGCGTCGCCCGTTGCAGCCGAGGCAGCGGGCGTTCCAGGTCTTCCAGATCGCTCAGTCGCTAGGCTGGAAGCCCGAGGACCTGCACTCCATGCCGGATGGCGACTGGGCTCAACTGCTGCGTGAGATGGACGAGTTCCCCGAACTGCAGCGTCGCCGGATCTTCCAGTTGGCGTATGAGCGGAGGTATCGCAACCAGGCGTTGGACGCCCTGGTCGTCCACGGCGAAAAGCATCCGGAGCGTTTGGCGTCGCGCACGACGTCGATCCCGGCTTCCGCACTGCCACGATTCCAGGTCGTGTGCTGCATCGACGATCGGGAGGAGTCGTTCCGTCGCCATCTGGAGGAGGTCGCGCCCGACTGCGAAACCTTCGGGGCGGCCGGCTTCTTCGCGGTGGCGATGTACTATCGCGGCGTCGCCGACGCCCACTTCCAACCGCTCTGCCCCGCCATCATGCAGCCGCACCATTTCGTCCGGGAGGAGGTCGCCTACCCCTTTCAACTGGCCGATCGGCTTAAGGCCCGGACCCGCCGCGTGCTGGGTCGGGCGACGCACCAGGTGCACGTCGGCAGCCGCACGCTGGCAGGCGGCGTGCTGACCGCTCTCTTCGGCAGCCTGGCGTCGATCCCGCTGGTCGCGCGCGTCCTGATGCCTCGCCTCACCTCGCAAGTCCGAGGCCTCGTCGGCCAGATCGTCCAACCACCTCCCATCACGCAACTCCTGCTCGAACGACTGGATCCCCAACCGGGGCCAGCGGACCGGCAACTCGGCTTCAGCGTGGAGGAGATGTCGGCCCTTGTCGAACGGCTGCTGAGGGACCTGGGACTGACCACACGGTTCGCGCGACTGGTCGTGGTGCTGGGACACGGCTCCACCAGTTTGAACAACCCGCACTCGGCCGCGTACGACTGCGGCGCTTGCGGAGGTGGTCGGGGCGGCCCCAACTCGCGGGCCTTCGCGCAGATGGCCAACGACTACCGCGTGCGGGAGCAGTTACGAGCCAAGGGCATCGCCATCGGACATGAGACCGTCTTCCTCGGCGGGTTCCACGACACGGGCAGCGATGCGGTGACGTTCTACGATCTCGATCGCCTGCCGGTCACGCACCGGGCCGAGTTCGAGCGGATGCGGGCGGAGATCCAGGCGGCGCGGGAGCGGAATGCGCACGAGCGATGCCGCCGTTTCCAGTCCGCCGACTTGGAGCTTTCGCCCGAGTCGGCGTTGAGGCATGTGGAAGCCCGTTCCGCGGATCTGTCGCAGGCACGGCCCGAATGCGGACACGCCACCAACGCCGCCTGTTTCGTCGGCCGTCGCTCCCGCACCCGCGGTCTGTTCCTCGACCGCCGCGTGTTCCTGACCTCCTACGATCCGCTGCAGGATACGGAGGATGCGTCGATCCTCATGCGACTGCTGCAGGCCGTCATCCCCGTCTGCTCCGGCATCAACCTCGAATACTATTTCTCCTTCGTCGATCCGACCGGCTGGGGCTGCGGTACGAAGCTGCCCCACAACGTCACCTCGCTGCTGGGAGTGATGGACGGAGCGGCCAGCGATCTGCGGACGGGTCTTCCCTGGCAGATGGTGGAAATCCACGAACCCCTGCGACTGCTGTTCATCATGGAGACAACGCCCGAGGCGTTCGAGTCGATCCTGGACCGCAACCCGCCCCTGGCGCAGATCTGCCGAGGGGAATGGGTCCAGATCGCCTGCCTCGATCCGCACTCCAGTTCCCTGCAGGTTTGGCACCGCGGACGGTTCGAACCCTACTTCCCCGAGTCACACCAGCTGCCCTCCGTCGTCGACTCCCTGTCGTGGTATCGCGGCTGGCGTGACTGCCTGGGCTTCGCGGAGATTGAAGTCCCGCCAGGGCAGCAAGCCGGTGCCCAGAAGCCGATGCTGGTGGCGACCCCCATCGACTCGCAGGCCGATGAGGCGACGACGGCGGAAGCGAGCCCCGATCACTTGCGTGCGCGGAGAATCAAGTGACCATGGGCACCGCAATCTTTGACTGGCTCGGCATCCTCGTCGTCACCAGCCCCGCCCTGCTGCTGCTGGTCCTGGGCTTGGCGGCCCTGCTGGGCTGGACGCTCAGCGAGCGGATCATCGTCCGCTGCACGCAGACGGCCGTCGCCATCGGTCTCCTGTCGTCCATCGGCATTCTCATCCTGATGCTCGCGCTGGACGATCGCCACGTCACCCTGGAACTGGGACAGTGGGTGCTGATTCCCCAGCAGCATTTCCATTTCACGCTGAAATTCGTCTTCGACCGCCTCTCCGTGCCGTTCGTGATCCTGTCGTTCCTGCTTTGCGGCACGATCGGCGCGTTCGCCCGCAGCTATCTCCACCGGGAGATCGGCTACCAGAGATTCTTCATCTTCTATGCCTTGTTCCTGCTCGGGATGGTCATGAGTTCCGTGGCGGGAACCATCGAGACGCTGTTCATGGGCTGGGAACTGGTGGGCCTGTCCTCGGCACTGCTGGTCGCGTTCTTCCACGACCGACGCTCGCCCGTCCGCAACGGACTTCACGTCTGGGCGATCTACCGTTTCGCCGACGCGGCGTTCCTGATCGCGGCCCTGACCATGCATCACATGACGCATGGCGGCGACTTCGAGGTCATGATGGGCGAGGGGCCTTGGCCGGAGGGACGGGCGGTGGCGATGTCGAGCGGCCAGGCGACGTTCGTGGGACTGCTGCTGCTGGTCGCGGCGGCGGGCAAGTCGGCGCTGGTGCCATTCTCCGGCTGGCTCCCGCGCGCAATGGAGGGTCCCACGCCGTCGAGCGCCGTTTTTTATGGAGCGTTGTCGGTCCACCTGGGCGCGTTCCTGCTGCTGCGGGTGAGCCCGATTCTCGAGCAGTCGCTCTGGCTGCGGATGGCGGTC
>JBIIEC010000406.1:0-5416 GCA_044238045.1 Pirellulaceae bacterium
TTCGACCCAGCGTTTCTGCCGCCCGATTTCGGCTTCGTCGTTGCGGTCGAACGCGCCGTACCAGCTGGCCAGTTGGACGAGCACCTTGACCTGGCGCGACTGGGCATGGTCCAGATAGTCGCGCATCCGTCGGATGCTGTCGTCGGTAATCGGATCGTCATCGACGCCGCTGGGCGAATTGATGAACAAGATCAGGTTGCCGCCCTGGTCGGCAATCGCGTCGATATCCTGCGAGTTGCTGTCGTAGCAGAACCAGGCCAGCGGAAAGAAGGGCTTGCCCGTCTGCGGATCGCGCCAGGGCCTGCGTGGAAAATCGACCACGGCGGAAGCCGACTCGGGCGGGTCGCTGGCGTTCGCCCGTGGCGCGGCCGTTGACGCGGAATGGTCCGTGCTGGCGGCCGCCGCGACGCGAAAACCGACGTGGATGTTGTCGGAATTGGAACTGAGGTTGCGGTTCGGCGCGGGAACATTCAAGCCGGCATCGTCGGAGCCAAAGGAGCCGCCCCACATCTGGCGGAGGAAGGGCGGCTTGAGGCCCTCGGTCCATTCGAAGAGGTTACCGGCCTGGTCGTAGGTGCCGAAGGCGGACACGGCCTGCCGAAACGCGCCCACGTCCGTGAAGTACTGGCCGGGCAGCAGCAGTTCGCCATCGAAATAGTTCGCGCCGCGGACGCTGGCTACGTCGCGATCCGGCTTGTCGTCACTTCGGGTCGGATAGTTCCAGTAACCGGGACCGCCTGTTTTGCCGGGATCGAAGTAAGCGGCCTTGTACCATTCGTCCTCCGTCGGCACGAAGAACCTCGCGCCGGGATTGCGGCGGATGCGCCGGCCATCGGTGCCCAGGTAGCCGCCCAGGGTGTAGGCGCCGTCCTCGGTATCGCCATCTCCCTGTCCGTTGTGAAGCCAGTTGCAGAAGCGGCAGGCGTCCTGGAAACTCACGCAGTTGACGGGCAGGTTCCGCCGTTCGGGCGCGATCGAATAGCTATAGCTGCCCGATTCGCCCGCACGACGGATGTCGCAGCGGGGACCCTCGCCCGATGGCACGATGCCCATGTCGTTGTTCCAGAGCGTGCCGTCGGCCGACGCGCGTCCCTTCAGGTTCAGGAACTCAACATACTGCGCGCAGGTCACCTCATACCGGCCGATGCGATAGGCATACGGCACCGCGCCGCGTCCATTCGCATCGGGGGCATTGCCAGGCGACCCCACCTCCACAAGCTCCAGGCTCGTCGTCCCCGCCGGCAGACTCATCACATCGGCCCGGAGATGGACGCTCCCCAGGCTCGTGAGCACCAGCATGGACAGGACGACGCGGAGGACGTCAGGCCGAGTCGATCGAAGGGGAAGGCGACTCCGCGAGCAGGCAAGTTGAGGCAAGCTTGTCATCGTTCGGGCCATGATCGTTCGGGCCGTAGCGGAAGGCGGTCACCCAGGAAGTTGCACGACGGCGACTACGGAGCCACCCGTTTGGGAATCATCCAGACGTTGATATCACCAAAACACATGGTGTGTCGGGGAATGGTCCACGTCTGTTTGTCGGGATGGTAGGTCAAGGGCCGGCTCCAGAACTCGTGCATGACCGTCGCCCGGCGCGCCTGGTCCGGCCGCTCCATGGCGGGCAGGCTGAGTTCGAATTCGACGTCTTCGAACGTGCCACTGTTGTCCGACACGATCAAATAGTAGTGGTCCGCGTCTTCGAGTTCCAGGGTACTGATGTCGGGGACGCTGTCGGTGAGGAAGTTTCGGCTCAGCCCCGTGTGGGCATGCCGCACGGCGAAGGGCGGATTCTCGTACGACTGTTCCAGGGCGGGGATCAGCTTTCGGAACTCTTGGTGCACGCGCGCCACGTTCTGCTTGATGGGCTCGCAGCTGGAGTTGCGGATCCAGTGCAGGAAGCCCCAGCCGCCCGCGGTGAGTGAGGAGTAGGCCATGTAGCGGGTTTCGTCATAGGTCGGGTTGCGCCAGTAGTGGCCTGTTCCGTCGCGATTCTCGTCGTGACTCAATCCAATTCCCTGCATGACTGGCACCGGGTTGAGATGTCCCGTCGATCGAACCTGGCGTGCACCGTGGGAGATGGCCCAGGCCATGTACAGCGGCCCCCAGTCGCCCTGTTGGCCCATGAAGGGCGAGTTGGCCCAGATCGGATAGCGGTCGATCTGGAACCCGTCGATCGACGGCAGGAACCAGTTGTAGGCCGACATGGGCACGAGATTGAAGACCACCTGGATGCTGCGGTGCGGGTTGTTGTCAACGGAGCGGATGAGGTCGCGGGTCTGGCCGATCGAACGGACGAACCGCGCCGTCTCCTGCTTCACATGTTCGTTCAGTCCATTCTCGGTACGGTACTCGGGCTCGTCGTAGAGCTGGTAGGCAAGTAGCGCCGGGTGGTCTTTGACCTCCGCGACAAAACGCTTCACGCGTTCGACATACCCCGGGTCGGAATCATCGCTGAAGGCCTCGCGCCAGCCATTCTGCATGATGACCTTCATGTGGTGGCGGTGGGCGGCGTCGAGGTATTCCTTCATCGCGCGGAGGTGAACCTGGTACTGCTCCTCGCCTCGATCGAGGTCGGTCGGTGAGCCGACGAACAGGATGGTGTTCGCGCCCTCCCGCTCAAGTTGCTCCAGATCGGCTTCATCGCTCTCCCACGCGTACCAGCCCATGGGAAAGAACGGCTTGCCGGTCTGCGGGTCACGCCAGGGACGACGGGCGAAAGACAGGAGCGGTGGGTTGGCGGAGGACGTCGCGTCGCGTCGCGATCCGGTCGCCGGGTGACCGTCCAGCGAGGCCGCCACACGGAAGCCGACGTACTCTTTTTCGGCGAACAGGCCCACTTCGTTGTTCACGGGTCGCACGTTCAGACCGCCATCCCGCGTGCAATACGCTCCGCCACGCAGGCCGCGTTGCAGGAGCGCGACGGTGGTTTCGTTCCATTCCATGACGTTGCCCGCCTGGTCGAACGTGCCGTAGCCGCTGGCGGCGTTGGGAAAACTGCCTGCTTCGAACAGGTAGTAGGTGGTGTCGAGGTACCCGGCATCGTCGTAGCGGTTCGAACCGTGGGGACTGTTGCGATCCCGATCGCCACGCTGGTCGCTGCGCGTCGGATAGTCCCAGTACCCCGCGCCGCCCGACTTCTTCGGATCGTAGTAAGCGGCCTTGTACCACTCGTCCTCGTCCGGCACAAAGTAACGAGCGTCTGGATTGCGAACGATCTTGCGACCATCGGAGCCGCTGTAGCCGTGGAGCGTGTAAGCACCCGTCTCCGTGTCCGCGCTACCCTGGCCGTTGTGCAGCCAGTTGCAGAAGCGGCAGGCGTCCCAGAAGTTCAAATGGTTCACCGGGCGATTCGCCAGCTCCGGCTTCACCGAGTACCGGTAGTTGCCCTTCGTGCCCTCCCGGTCAACCCCGCAACCTGCCGTCTCTTCCATGTTGTTGCTGTACAGCCCATGTGGATCCTGCTCGCGCGCCACCGCGTTCAGGAACTCCACGTACTGCGCGGCCGTCACCTCGTACTTGCCGATCCGATACGGATAGGACACCGATCCGTAGCCTGTGTCGTCTGCCGCATTTCCCGGGTTGCCGATGTCGACCAGCTCCAAGCTCCGCGACCCCGCAGGCATCTTGAAGACATCCGCCCGGAGCAGCGACCCGCGAAACGCGAGAAGAGCGAACAGGAGAACCATGGGGCGACGAAATCGCCCCAGCGACGACGCGATACGGAGGAAGCGCATGAGGTACCTCTAGGGACGGGCCCAGAAGAGCCCCAGGAGGGAATTGATCGAGGAGGCGCGGCTGGTTGGTGTACCCCACGCACGGGGATAATTGTAGCTCTTGAAGTAGGGGTCTCGACAGGGGGGACGGCGGTTGCCGTCGATGCCGCGGGACCTCCGAGGTTCAGGAACGACAGCCGGGTTCACTCGGATAGACGTCCGACCCTGGCAGGTTGCCGGTATCTCTTCGCGCGGCATCAGTCGACCAACGCGACCACGCGACTCCATCCAGCGCTGGCAGCCTTCATTTTCACGGGGAAGCAGCTGACTTTGAAACCGAAGGGTCGCGGAAGACTGCGGAGGTTGGCCAGTTTCTCGATCTGGCAATACTCCCGCTCGCGTCCTACGCGGTGCGCTTCCCACAGCACCGACGGATCGCCGGTGGCGAGGAAACGTTCGCGCATCGCCCAGAAGGGCTGGTCCCAGCCCCAGGCGTCGATACCCATCACGCGAATACCCCGATCGATCAGCCAGTGCGTCGCGGCCGCCGACATGCCGGCTCCCGCTTCAAAATAAGCCGACTGTCCCCAGAGCAGATCGGCGTCGGTGCGAATCAACACGATGTCCATCGGCCGCAACGAGTACTGGATCCGCTGCAGTTCCACTTGCAGGTCGTCCGGTTCGATGCGTGCGCCGCGCGGCAGGTGGGAGAAGTCGAGGACGACGCCGTCGGCAAAGAACCATTCGAGCGGCAGTTCGTCGATGCGACGCGCGGGCTCGCCGCCACAGGTCGGAAAGTAGTGGTAGGGCGCGTCGACATGCGTCCCATTGTGCGAGCAGGCCGTGAACACTTCGTTCGCCCAGCCCATCCGTTCCGGCAGGTCGTCCGGCGACGCGGAAAAGAAACGGGCCATCGTCTCGGCCGTGGATGCATGGTCCTGGTATTCGATGGTCACGCGCAGCGGTTCGCTGGGGGAATCTTCCAACGGGACGCTCAGGTCGAGGATGCGCATGGGGGTTTCCAGGGGAATCGCGAAGAGCAAGAAGTGCGGGCATCCTACGCGCTGCGGCTTCGCAGCGGAAGGCGAGGCGGAAGCGAAGCCCCGGGGAAAGCCGCCGCCGAACGGGGCGGTGGGCGGAAGGCTGCCCAAGGCCCCGCACGCTCCGCAAGACCGGCGCCGTTGGCGTCGGAGTGCGCGGAGGACTCAGGGGCTGGAGGAACGCCTAAGTGGAAGCGTGCACCGGGAGGCTGGTCGCCGCCCGCTGGATGCGCGCGGCTTGGGCGGCCTTGCGGCGGGATTCGATCGCATCGCCGATTTCGGCGGCGAGCGACGGAGACTGGTTCAGCAGACGCGTGACGGCCTGGTTCTCGAAGACCAGCAACTTCAGGTCCTCGCGGGCCACGATCGAGAGATCCTGATTCGATCCACCCGCCGTGAGTTGATCGCCAAAGCACTCGCCGGGCCCCAGTTCCCCGATCTCCACCAACTGTCCGGACGCGTCCGGGGAGAGCAGGACCGCGTGGCCTTGCAGGACCAGGGCAAACCCCTGGAAGGGACGCGCGGCGGACTGCACGGTTTCCCCGCGAGCGAATTCGAGCACGGGCGGCTCGGTCGCTTCGTCGCTTGGAGCGGCCGCCTGGAACTGCCGGTGCTCCCGCAGCCATTCCCGGGCCGACCGAGGCGCGGGGCCCGGAGTTTCCCCGG
>JBIIEC010000407.1:0-5410 GCA_044238045.1 Pirellulaceae bacterium
GACCGATGCGGCGAACAGCCAAGCCGGCGCGATCGTCTTCCCGGACCTGGGGAAGGGCAAAGCGTTGAAGGCGTTCTCGATCACGGCTGATCTCCGCGTGGGCGGTGGTACCGATCGTCCCGCAGACGGTTTCAGCTTCAACTTCGCTCGCCCCGATGATCCGGTGCTTGCCGACGGTTCAGGCTGGGCTGCCAGTCCGGGTGGCGAAGCGAACCTGCCCGAAGAAGGCACCCAGACCGGCTTGGCGATCGGGTTCGACGAGTGGGACAGCGGCGGCGGCGACGTGGTCGGCATGAGCACTCGCATCGACAACGAGCTGATCAAGCAGGTCGCCTTCCCGACGCTCAATGGCGATGCGTCCGACAAGACCTCGCTGCAGACCGGTCCGGCGAACGTGCCGTTCGAGAGCTTGGCGACCGACCTCGGTTGGGCTCCGCTCGCGATCAAGGTGTGCGTGAACCCGCAGTCGCAGTCTTACCTGTCGGTGAGCTACAAGGGAGCGTCGGTGTTCGACGACAAGATCGCCTATGCGTCCAGCCCGGGCCAATTGGTCTTCGGTGGTCGTACGGGTGGTGCCAATGCGTACCATCACATCGACAACATCGAGATCAAGACGGACGCGGATGTTGCTGGTTGCGATGTGATCCCGCCGATCTTCATCGGTGGTCAAGGCACGACCGGTACGAAGACGTACGACGGCACGAAGACCAACGAAGTCTACGGCCCCGACAAGATCGGCCCGGGTCTGCAGCAGAGCTGGTACAAGGCTCCCAACCCCGGCAACATCGATGGCGTCAATGCCGTCGCCGAGTCGCAGGATCCGATCGTGGCTCCGTTCCGCGCCACGCACGGCTCCAGCTGGTGGACTGGCAGCCAGGATCCGCCGTCCGCGAACCTCGTGAAGTACCCCGAGCAGGTGATCGGCGATTCCTTGAACGGGAATGACAACAGCGACTACGTCGTCAAGGCGAAGGGCGAGTTGTTTGTTCCCGAATCGGGCACCTACCGATTCACCGATGGTATCGACGACTACACCTATTTCGCCGTCGACATGAACAAGAACGGCGTCGCGGGCGACGCGCCCGAAGAGGTGCTGATCGACGACAACGCCTGGACCAACCTGTACCGCACGGAAAACAGCGGTGGCCAGGGTTATGGTGAAGCCAACTTCACGGTGGGCGGAGCCGGCGAATGGCGTGCGGTTGAGTTCGCGATGGGCGAAGGTGGCGGCACGGACGCGGGCATCATCTACTGGGACTACAACCCCAACAAGCCCGCCGGCCAGCGCGTCGGTGGTGCGGTCGGGTTCCCCGAGGATGTGACCGGCGGCATTGCCCAGGAGGACGTGGAAGGTCTGTTGATTCCCGACACGCACCTGCGATCGAACGCGCGTGAACTGCTCAGCGGCGTGATCGCGGCCAAGGTCGACAACAGCCAGCAGCGTCCTTTCGAGTTCGACATCAACGGCACGACCGATGTCGCCGACGTGATGAACGTGAAGAACCCGAATCCGGCGATCTACAAGACGTCGCTGGATGTCACGGGCAGCACCTTCCTGATCAACGGCACCGGCTCGTTCGCGAACGGTGATTCGTTCAAGATCGTCGATGCCAATACGATCATTGGCATGCCGACGATCACTTCGGTGAATCCGGCGCACACGTGGACCTTCAGCTCGCTGACGGGCCGCGTGACGTTCGGCTCCGGTGGCCTCCTGGGTGACTACAACGGCAACGGTTCGCTCGACGCCGGGGACCTCGACATGCAGTCCGACGCGATCGCCGCGAACGGTCCTGCTGCGTACGATCTCAACGGTGACGGCAACGTGAACTATGCCGATCGCCAAAAGTGGGTTTCCGACCTGAAGAAGACCTGGGTTGGTGACGCCAACCTCGACGGCTTGTTCAACTCGACCGACTTCGTGTCGGTCTTCCAGGTTGGCAAGTTCGAAACCGGCGCGAATGCTTCGTGGACGGAAGGTGACTGGACCGGCGACAAGAAGTTCACCACGAGCGACTTCGTCGCGGCGTTCCAGGACGGCGGTTATGACGCTGGTCCTCGCGCTGCCGTGGCCGCCGTGCCCGAACCGTCGTCGCTGGCTCTGCTGATGCTGAGCCTCGGCTCGCTGTTCGGCTTCGCCCGCCGTCGCCGCGGTTAATCACCTCGGTCGGTTCGTTTGTCGTAGCAACGTGAAACCGCCGGGTCTGCGGACCCGGCGGTTTTTTTGTTGGGCGGGGGTGGTTTCACCACCCGGGTAATCGGCGAAAGCCTCCGTGGTCCTCCGTGCCCGTCCTGTTTCCTCATTCCGGCTGCGAGATCGTCAGTTGCCACCGATCGCGGGGGATCAGGTGCTGGCTGGTCGAGCCGTTGGGCCAGCGGACTTCGACGGCGGTCGGGCGAGCCTCGGCGCCGCAGCCAAAGGCTAGTTCAGGCGACGACTGCGACAGGTATCCGGCTCCCGACTGCACTTCCGCTCGCTGCACCGGCGTCGCGGATTTCTCGAAGCGTACCGCGACCGTGGCTCCGGACGCATCGAGGTTGCCCGCTCGACCCTGGAGCTTCACACGCAGCAGACGGTTCCTTGCATCCGGTCGGCACTCGTACGCTTCGATCGGTCCGTTGTTGACGGTCACCAGCAGGTCGGGCCAGCCATCGCGGTTGATGTCCGACGTGCCCACCGCCTTCGCGTCGCCTGGGATCAGGATGCCGCTTTCGCGTGGCCACACGGCATCGAGCTGGATGCCGCCGTCCGCCGTCGGGCCACGGCCACGCAGCAGCACGGCGAGTCCCGAGTCCATGCGTCCCGTTTCCAGTTGCGGCGAGAAGAAGTTTTGCGCCAGGAAACAGTCGGGCCAGCCATCGGCGTCGAAGTCGGAGATGACGACGCCGAACGTCGGTGCCAGCTGCGCGAGACTTGGCAGCGGCTGGAAGCGAAACTGTGGCAGTCCATCGCTCGAGCGCGGCCCGGTGTTCACCCAGACGCCGGCCTCCAGCGTGTTCGCCATGAGACGCAGGGAGGCGTCGAGTTTCGGCGAGGTGTAGATATCCTGCAGCGTGGAGATGCCGAACCGGTGGTACGACTGTACCTTGTCCTTCAGGAACGGCATGGCCGTGCTGGAGCAGCTGTAGCCGCGGCGCGGGAAGCACTTGTCCTTCTCGAACTTGGCCTCCACCAGTTGCGGCTTGCCGGTACCGTCGAAGTCACCATAGTAGAGCAGTTCGGGCTTCTCATCGCTCGCGTGGTACGTCGTGTTCAAGCCTTGGTTGGTCACGACGTAATCGATGTCGCCATCGAGATCGAGGTCGCGGCCAGCGATGCCGTTCCACCAGCCGAGTTTCTCGCCCAGGCCTGTTTCGGCCGTGCGATCGACCAGTTGTCGAGCAGAAGCCTTATCTGCTGCACCAGCCCCTTCGCCGGCGGGCTCGTTGCGATAGTACTTCACGGGACCCCATTCGTGGGCCACCATCAGATCGACCCAGCCATCGCCATCGGCATCGGACCAGACGGCGGAGGTGACGAGGCCCGTGGCTGCGAGGCCCGGGGCCACCTCGTCGGAGGCGTCGACAAACGCAGGTTTTCCCGGCGTGCTTTCGTTGCGCAGTAGATGGCTGGCGGGCGTCACCGGATACTGGCCTGGAACGACACGACCGCCGACAAAGAGGTCGAGGTCGCCGTCGCGATCGTAGTCCGCGGCGCACACCTGGCTGCCGCTATCTCGCATCGCGGGCAGCGCGTCGTCCGGAGCCTTCGCAAACTCGCCGCGTCCGTTGTTTAGGTAGAGGCGATCCTGCAGGGTCGGGTCCCCCGGCTCGCATTCGACGCTGCCGCTCACGACATACAGATCCTGGTCGCCATCGAGATCGGCATCGAAGAAAAGGGATCCCAGGTCCTCGCGTTCGTTGTCGCCGCGGAATGCCTCCAGTGAAGTGACACCGACGCGTCCTGGGCCGTTGTTGATGTAGACCGCTCGCCGCGCGCCCTTCGCGCGACCGAGGTAGTAGTCGTCATCGCCGTCGCCATCGACGTCGGACAAGGCCAGTCCGGGCCCCAGCTGCGAATGCTGGTAGGGCAGCAGCGGTTGGCGGGCGAAGTCGTCGAAGGCCGTCTCGACATGGCGGAGCGCCGGGAAGTTGCGGGACGCGGTGAACTGTGGCGGCGTCTGGGGCTGCGGGGCCGGGGCCGCAGGTCGCGCGGCGGCTTCGGGTTCGGTGATCGTGTACAACTGGTCGGCGGCCAGGTCCTCGAAGGTCTGCCTCGCTCCCGACGGCCATTCGATCGTCAGCCGCTTCACCTCCGTGTCGTTGCCCAGGCCGAAGTGCAGGACTGGCTCATTGCACGAGACAAAACCCATCATGGGCGTCATCTGTCGCACCTGCTGGCCGCTGTTCGTTTCGATGCGCGCGAAGGCGCCGATCCCCGACCGATTGCTGCGCCGTCCAACCAGCCGCACGCGCAGGCGATGGTGCTCGGCCGAACGATTCTCAAAGATACTCAGCGGCTCCTCCAGGTTCGCTACGACCAGGTCGAGGTCTCCGTCGTTGTCGAGGTCGCCATAAGCGGCCGAATAGCTCATGCCTCGCTTGCCGAGCCCCCAGGCCTGGCTGACGTTCTCGAACTGCAGGTCGCCCCGGTTGCGGAAGGCGAGGTTCTCCTCCCGGCGCGGCTCCATCGCTTCCCAGATGTCCCATTCCGTCTTGCCGATGCGGTCCTTCTCCGACAACTTATGGTCCGAATGATTGAACATCCGCGCGGCACCGTTGGTAAAGAACACGTCGAGCCACCCGTCGTTGTCGAGGTCGGCCAGCTTGGCGGCCCACGTCCAGTCGGAACTCGCGACGCCCGCCTGGAACGCTGCCTCCAGAAACCGTGGCGTGCCCGTGTTGATGAGCAGGGCGTTCCGCATGTACTGTCGCGGTTCGGCCGTCTTCATGAACTCCGTGTTGACGCTCATGTCCCCCATCGTCACCTTCGAACGATAGTGGGTGGTTCCCGCCATGTCACTGGTGAGCAGGTCGATCAAGCCGTCGTTGTTGACGTCGCCCGCTTCGCTGCCCATGCTGAACCAGGTGGTGTGCGGGAACGCTTGGCGGATGACGTCGGTGAAGGTGCCATTGCCGTTGTTGCGATAGAGCTGGTCGGGCACCTTAAAATCGTTGGCGATGTAGAGGTCGGGCAGTCCGTCCTGGTCGAAGTCCCACCAGAGCGCGGAGTTGCCGACGCCCAGGCCTTCCAGGCCCGCCTTGCGCGTCACGTTGGTGAAACGAATGGGCCCCGACTTGGCTTGGGCCGCGTTGTTCTGCAGCAGGTAGTCCTCGCGGCCCACGTTGGTGAACAGCGGCTTGCCGCCCGTTCCCCGGACGATCCCGTAGTACTTGCGAAACTCCTCCTTCACATAGTACTGCCCGTTTT
>JBIIEC010000061.1:0-18746 GCA_044238045.1 Pirellulaceae bacterium
GTCGTTGCCCAGGCCGAGGCCGGCTTCCATGGCCGTGGTCTGGCCGTAGCTGGCCCACACCTGGGCCGCTCCCGTGATGGCACGGGCCGCCAGTTCGCCGGTAAACGGCGGTCGCTTGGCACGGACTGCGTTGAGCGCCGTCTCCTCCATCGGACCCAGGAGCGACTTTCCATCGGCCTTGCGGGCGAACTGGCCACCCGTCGGATCGGGCGTGTCGGCGGAGATGCCAGCCGCTTGGAACGCCGCTGCGTTGCACGATCCCAGATGGCCCGAGGAATCGACCACCATCACCGGGCGATCGGAGGAGATTAGGTCCAGCTCCTCACTGGTCGGCGGACGCCCCTCCTTCATGCCGCGGGCCTGGTACCCGAAGCCTACAATCCAAGCTCCGGCCGGTGTAAGCTCCACCTGCTTCTTCATGCGCGCGACTAGATCAGCGATGTCCGCGCACTCGAAGAGATTGGCATCGACGAGGTTCTTGCCAAAATAGACGAAGTGGCCGTGGGTGTCGATGAAGCCCGGCAGCAGCGTCCGGCCGCCGAGGTCAATCGACTTCGCCCCGGCACCGGCCCGTTTCTTCGACTCGGCAAGCGATCCCGCGTACAGAATCTTGCCATCCCGCACGGCCAAGCTCTCGACATACTCGGGCTCGTCCCCGCGCATCGTGAGAATGTCGCCGCCCGAGTAGATGACCGCTTGGTTACCGGAAGTCGGCGCCGCCGATTGCTGGGCCTCCAAGGAGGAAAACCAGCATGCCACCAGAAACGTAACCACTGCCAAGGGATGCAATCGGTTCAACAGCATGCCTGCCTCGCGGAATGAAAACTATCGCGACCGTGTCCAAAACTGGAGCCCCAATGTACCGATCGCCCCCGAGTCGTTCAATCTGACCGCACAACGCCGAATCGCGGGACGCGGCGTCTGGATGCAGGTGTTCTGAGTGTATTTGCCTACGCCGTCGTCGGGTTACTGACCGCGCGCCTCGATGCGATAGATCATGCCCTCATAGCCGATCACGTAGAGTTCGCCCGCGTTGTCCTCGGCAAAGGAGACGATCCGCTGCGGGGAGATGCCGATTTCCGCGCACGACTGCAGTTCGCGATCGTGCTGTTCGACGGCGAAGATGCGGCGTGATTCGAAGTCTCCGCAGACGTATCGACCCTGCAAGGCAGAGTGCCTGCTGCCGCGATAGACGAAGCCGCCGGTGATGCTCGGGCCGTAGCGACGACCGTAGGCGAATACGGGCATGGTATAGCTTTCACCAACGCGTCGATGTTCGTTCGAGAAGGGGGCGAATCCCTCCACGACATTCCAGCCGTGGTTCTCGCCGCGGCGGACGATTCCTGCCTCCTCGCTGCGATCCTGGCCGACGTCGGCCACCCAGAAGTCGCCGGTGACACGATCGAAACAGCACCGCCAGGGTGCGCGAAAACCGAGGGCCCAGACTTCGGGTCGCAGCCTATCGTGTCCCAGGAACGGATTGTCGTCGGGAATGGCGTAGGGGCGACCATCATCGGTGCGGTCGACATCGATGCGGAGGATTTTTCCCAGGAGCAGTTTCTGGTTCTGGGCGTTGCCGAGCGGATCTTCCTGCGGGCCGCTGTCACCGGAACTGACGTAAAGGTATCCGTCCGGGCCGAAGCCGATCCAGCCGCCGAAGTGCGAGAGGGTTGTCTGGGGAATGCGCAGCAGTTCCCGCGTTGGTCCGCCGGCGTCACGCGATCCATCGGGACTGGCCGTGCGTTCCCCGATCACCACCTCCACGCGTGCTCCGTTCCGCTCGCGATCATGCAGGTAGTACCGGCGGTTCGTCTTGAAATCGGGATGCAGTGCGAGGCAGGTCAGGCGTCCTTCGTTCGGTGCTCCCGCGCCGAGGTCGAGGAAGATATCCTTGCGGCATTCACGACCTTCAGCGAGGATCTCCAACCGCCAGACGATGCGCTTCTGATGCTCCAGCACAAGGAACCCCTGGTCGGGATCCGGCAGCGGCACCATCCAGGCCGGCTGGTCGAACTTCATCGACTCCGGCAGCAAGGGTATGAGGGTGACGGGCGTTGGCCAGGTCGGGATTTCGCGGGGCATGCCGCGCGCCTGTTGCAGCGAACTCGCGTGCTGCCTCAAACTGACCAGATACTCCACGACATCGTTCAATTGCTCGTGCGTAAGCAAGGTATGGAAGCCGAGTGGCATCGCGGAAGTGGCCAGCGGTCTGCGTTCCTCCACCTCCGCATAGGGGATGAGGAGGGAGCTGCCATCCGGTCCCACGATTTCGCAGGTCGCCTCGTCGCCCTTGCCCAGCATTCCGACAACCACCTGACCGGCAGTCGTCTCCACGACCACCTGCTCATATCCATCGGCGATGGATTCCGACGGATCGAGGATCGCGCGGACGATCGCTCGCCGGCCAAGCTTGTCGCCGACGTTGGCGAGCGTCGGTCCCAGGCTGTGCGATCCTTCGGTGACCGCGTGGCATTGATGACAGGAGAGCGCGTCGCTGCTGAACAACGCTCGCCCGCGTTCCGCATTCCCTTCCTTGATGAGGCAGTATTTCAGCAGTTCCTCGTCGGACATCCGCGCCGCGGGCTGGCCGGATTGGGAGCAGGCGGCGCGCGGCGCGAACCCGATGATGGTCGGCATGACGAGCGTGGCCAGCCAGACGAGCGTGGCGTAAGTGCGCGAACAGCGAGGGCCGGCAAGGGGCTTCGGCATGGAACGAACGGCCTGCGATGATGCGACAACGGGCGGCTCAAGCATCGTAGGCACGTCCAGCGTTACGAATCAAGCCTACTGCCATGCGACTCGATGCACGCCTCCGTGTCAAGCTTGGACCACGGCCTTGGCTGGGAACGCTGGGGCGAACAGGGCCTGGGCGTGTTGCCGGTGTCCCGTGCGGATGGCCAGGGCGAACGATCGGGTGATGGCGAGTTGCTTAGGGATCCGCGACTTGGCGCGGTGAATTGTCCCCCTCGCCGATCAGAACGGATGGCGCAACTGCTGGTGCAGGAATCGAAACGTCTCCTCTCCATGGATGCAGTGCCCGCCCTGGAAGTATTCGATCCCGATGCGATCGGAGATGCCCAGCTGCGCGTAAAGCCAAGCGATCTTCGCGTATTCGGCGGCGACTTGGGAATCGCGCGCCACGGCGTCGTGGTGGCCTCGCTCGACGAAGAATGGCCGGGGCGCGATCAGGTAAGCCATCTCCGCGTGGCTGAACGTGCCTCCCAGGTTGAAGCAGGGCATCTCCCATTCCCCGGGCGAGTACATGTAGCCATGGTCTTCGGTACCGGCCACCTTCTGAGTCCAGTTGTTCAAGTTGGCCGTGCAGATCGAGAGGCAGTAGTCCTCCAGCACCGAAGGGACGAACATGGCGGTGGTGCCGCCATAGCTGATGCCGTAGAAGGCGATGCGCTGCGGATCGACAAAGGGCAGGGTCTTCATCCAGTGCAGCATCTGACGGTGGTGGGCGATAGTGAGTGAGAAGAACGACAGCCCCAGGACGTTGGCTTTGCGATTCAGAATCCGAAAGCGATCGCCGAGCCGATAGAGGTTGTGCGGGGCGAAGGTGACGAAGCCGCGTTCGGCGAGTTTCGCGGCGTAGTCCGAGACGCCGACCCACTGACCGGGCAGGACGACGTCCTTGGGAACGCTCTCCAGTCCGTGTTGGCAGACGACCACCGGTCGGCGCTCGCCCTCGGGAATCTGCTTGGGCACGACAAGGATGCCCCAGCAGAAACTTTCGGGGAAGACATCGAGGACCACGTCGTAAGCGGTCCAGCGAGGATGGTCATAGATCGCGCGCGTGCGCGCGTTCGGAGGCAACACGCGTTCGTCGATGCGACCGAGAACGCCCGCCCAGAGTTCTTCGCGAAAAGACGCGGTCGCCTTCGCGAACGCCTGAGGCGATTCGGTCGCCACCAACTCCGTCTTGAACCAAGCTCCTCCGCGACTGCTGTTCAAACGCTCGGGCATGACTTGGCCAAGGAAACGCTTGTCCCTGGCGAGTTCTGACTGACGCACCAGCGTCTGCACGTGCGCTTCGATCTGCCGCACGGTCCGCTGCTGGCGAGCGATCGGGTCGGCCTGCAGGCGTTTGCTCGTCCAGTGCTCGCAAGTCGTCTCCGGCCGCAGCGGCGCGCCGAGTTGCGCCGCGAAGGCGGAAAGCCCTTCTTGGCAAGCGTGCTCCACCGGCCGTCCCTTGTCGCTGACCACCAGGGGCGCCCATCGCAGCGGCCCGGTGAGCGAAGCAGCTCGCCGCGCTTCGGCCTCCAGACGCGAAAACTCCGGAGTGATCGTCTGGCCTTTCTGGTCGACGACGCGCGGAGCCTCCGCGTGCTCGACGATCAGCGCGCGCGGCGCGACCAGGCTGGCGATCTCCGCGTCGCCAAACAGGCCCAGCAGCTTGAAGACGCTCCGATCAATGGGCTCCTCGCAGACTCGCTGACGGTTGTCGAAGTAGCCACTGACAAGCGTCGCGTCGATCCGTTCGTCACAGGCGGCGGAATAGAGGGCAAGCAGTCCACCCTCCCCGAAACCGGCGACGCCGATGGGCAGGGCTGCCGCATGGTGGGCCTCGATCCAATCAACCGCCGCCAGCACCTTCTGCACTTCGTAGCCAAGGACATGTCGCCCCATGTGGTACGCCTGGCGATAGAGCCACTCGCGGTGCGTCTGGCTGTCCTGCATCTGCGCCATCGGATGATGGGCGACGACGAACGGGTTGCCGGAAAACTGATGGTTGCGATCGACCAGCGTCGGGATGAGGACCAGCACACCGGCCTCCGCGATCCTCTGCGCCCAGGCGAGCGATGGCTCCGCCGTGAGCCCGGCGATCTGCTCGGGCAGTTGCGAGGCGTCGGGAAGTGCCACGACGCAGGCCTTGGGTGGCGTGTCCGTGGGCATCAACAGCAGGCCCTCGGCCCAGACATGGTCCAGGGCTTGCCAGCGCACCTGGATCGCGTGCAGCGAACGGCTCTCGGCCACCACGGGCGATTCCAGGTCGGCGCCGAACTGCTCAAGCGTTGGAGCGGGACGCGCATCCACGACGCCCAGCACGCGTTTCCATTCCGCGCGCTGGGGAGCGACCGATTCGCGATAGCGATCGGGCGATGCGAAATTGCGTTGCCATTTCGCGGCCCGTGCCGATTCGGAATCCGCCAGGAGCCGATCCAGCAAGCGATGGGCTCCATCCATCATCGCGGCCGGCAGGTCGCCATCATGCTGTAAAAGTGCCGTTCCCGGCAGCCGCTCCGCACCGTCCAGCTCCGAGATGGGCGGTGTCACGACCTGCGCCGTGGCCGACAGTCGGCCGATCATCGGTGGCAGTGAAACGGCGAGGATGAGGAGGGTCCACCGGGCGAGTCGCTTGATCATGGGCAGGGTCACCTGGGGAGTCCTTGGAGGGAATGAGGAGAAGCATTCGCTTGACGAGCTGGCGGTCGCTTCATGCCTGGCCGCGAGCATCGCGGTCCGCGAGTTCCTGCTGGATGATCCGCAGTTCGGCTTCGATGCGGGCCTCGTCGACACCCAACTCGCGAAGCAGCATCAAGGCGAGACCTGCCGCGGTTTCACCCTCTTCGGTGACGATGCCCGTCGCGCCCACTTCCTCCAGCCATACGCGTTCGGCCAGATAGCGGGCCCTCACGAAGATGCGCAAGTCCGGGTTCAACTCACTGGCATTCATGATGACATTGCTGCGGGCCACGGAGTCCGGCACGGTTACCAACAGGTACTTAGACCGCTGGATGCCCGCCGCTTCGAGAATGTCCCGATGCGCCGCGTCGCCATAGACGGCAACTTGGCCGGCATCCACCAAATTGCGCACGGTATCGAGATTCAGGTCGATGACGACCGGGCGGACGCCGAAGTTGTCGAGCACGCGCGCGGCTGTCTCTCCCACGGGGCCATGGCCGACGATCACCGCCGACACGGTGTCTTCGCCGCTCGCTTCCGCAGCCAGGCGCAGCTTCGCTTCCGCATTCAGTTCCGCGCCGCGCGCCTCGGAGCGGCGATTCAGTACGCGCCAGAACCGGGGCAGGCGTCGCAGGCGGTTCTCCAGCGGAACAATCGCGCGAAAGAGAAAAGGATTGAGGGTGATGGAGAGGATGGCGCAGGCGACCAACAGGCTATGACTCTCCGGCGGCAGCAACTCATGGCGACGCGCTTCCTCCGCCAGGAGAAACGAGAACTCGCCGATCTGCGCGAGGCCCACAGCGACCGTGATCGCGGTGCGGACGGAGTATCGCAAGACCCAGGCGATGAGAAAGGCTATGAGCGGTTTCGCGACCAGCACGACGGCCAGCAAGCCGAGCAGGAAGAACGGATGATGCCACAGCACGGCCGGGTCGAGCAGCATGCCGACGGAAACAAAGAACAGGACCGCGAAGGCGTCACGCATCGGGAGGGCATCCGCCGCCGCTTGGTGGCTCACTTCCGTCTGCCCCACCACGGTTCCGGCCAGAAAGGCGCCGAGCGCCATGGAGACGCCGAAGCCGACCGCCGAACCGGTGGCGATGGCCAGGGCCAGGGCCAGCACGGTGAGCGTGAACAGTTCCCGGGAACGCGTTTCGGCCACATGGCGCAGCAGCCAGGGGATGATGGTCCGGCCCGCGCCGAGAACGACCACCGACAGCAAGGCCACGCGCGCGAGGGCAGTGCCCAGGGCGACCACCACTTCGCGGCCACTCTCCGCCTCGTGGCCAAGAACGTCGGCCAGGGCGGGCAGGGCGACGAGCACGAGCACCGTGAAGATGTCCTCGACGATTAGCCAGCCGATGGCGATATGCCCTTGGGGAGTCTCGAGCACCTGGTTGTCCATCAGCATGCGGACCAGCACGACCGTGCTGGCTACGGAGATCGCCACGCCGATGACGATGCCGGCACCCAACTCATGCCCCGCCATCACGGTGACGACCGCTCCCAGGAGAGTCGCCGCGAGGATCTGTCCGATCGCGCCCGGCAGGGCGATGCGTCGGACGGCGAGCAGGTCGCGCAGGTTGAAGTGCAGGCCCACGCCGAACATGAGCAGCACGACGCCGACTTCGGCCAGTTCCGCTGCCATCTTCTGGTCGGCTACGAGGCCCGGAGTCTGGGGACCGAGGAGGATCCCCGCGATGATGTACCCCACGATCGGTGAAAGCCGCAGGCGATGCGTGATGAGTCCGCACACCAGCGCGAAGACAAGACTGGCGGACAGGTTGACCAGCAGTTCAAAATCACCATGCATCGGCGGGTGGCTCCGTGCGGGCCACGCAGGCGGCGTACGCGTGCGGAGCGAAGATTCCAAGGCGGCTCCCGCGCATTGTAAGAGTCGCCGCAGGCCCGGAGCAGGGGGCCTCCCGCGGAGCGGCGGAAGTCCGGGTTGTTGCGGCGGACGAAGGGTTGCCGTGGCCTTTCCGCCCAGTTCGGCAACGCGCACCTCGAATGGGAGAAGGTGCGCGTCAGCGCCCCTCTGGGGAGCGCGGCTGCGTAACGCTCCTGGCGCGAAGCGGGACGTGTGTTCCTACTTGAGCGTCACGATCTGGTTGCTGCTAGCGCCGCACCCGCCTCCGACGGAGGCAAAGAAGTCGTTCCCTTTGTCGTCGATGAGGATGAAGGCGGGGAAGTCCTGCACTTCGATGCGCCAGATCGCTTCCATGCCCAGTTCGGGGAATTCGACGACCTCCACCTTGCGGATGTTATCCTTGGCGAGGATCGCCGCCGGGCCGCCGATGCTGCCGAGGTAGAAGCCGTGGTGCTTCTTGCAGGCCGCCGTCACCTGCTGGCCGCGGTTGCCCTTGGCGATCATGATCAGGCTGCCGCCCGCCTGCTGGAACGCATCCACGTACGCATCCATGCGTCCCGCAGTCGTGGGACCGAACGAGCCGCTGGGCAGGCCTTCGGGTTTCTTGGCGGGACCGGCGTAGTAGACCGGATGCTCCTTGAAGTAGTCGGGCAGCGGTTGGCCGTCATCCAGCCGTTGCTTAAGCTTCGCGTGGGCGATGTCGCGAGCCACGATGATGGGACCGTTCAGCAGCAGGCGGGTCGTGACCGGATACTGCGTCAGTTCGGCCAGGATTTCGCGCATGGGCCGGTTCAGGTCCAGACGCACGGCCGTGTTATCCTCGCGGTGCCGCAGTGCCTCGGGAATGTACTTCAGCGGCGCCGTTTCCAACTGTTCGATGAAGACGCCGTCGCGCGTAATCTTGCCCTTCGCCTGGCGGTCCGCGCTGCAGGATACGCCGATCCCGATGGGCAGCGACGCTCCATGACGCGGCAGGCGAATGATGCGGACATCGAGCGCGAAGTACTTGCCGCCGAACTGGGCGCCAATGCCACACTTCCGCGCCGCCTCCAGCATCTGGGCCTCTAGCTCCACATCGCGGAACGCCCGGCCATGTGCGTTGCCCGTCGTCGGCAGGTGGTCGAGGTACTTCGTCGAGGCCAGCTTGACGATCTTCATCGTCGCCTCCGCCGAGGTGCCGCCGATCACGAAAGTCAGGTGGTAGGGCGGGCAGGCGGCCGTACCCAGCGAAACCATCTTTTGCGTCAGGAAGTCGACCAGCGACTTCGGATTCAGCACGGCCCGCGTTTCCTGGAATAGCTGGGATTTGTTCGCCGAACCGCCGCCTTTCGCGATGAACAGGAATCGGTAGTCGTTGCCGTCGACGGCCATCAGGTCGACCTGCGCCGGGAGGTTGGTGTTCGTGTTCTTTTCGTCCCACATGTTGAGCGCGGCGTTTTGCGAGTAACGCAGGTTGCTCTCGGTGTAGGCCTGATAGACACCGCGGGACAACGCCGCTTCGTCGCCTGTCGACCACACGGCATGGCCTTTCTTGCCCAGGACGATCGCGGTGCCCGTGTCCTGGCAGAACGGCAGCACGCCGACGCTCGACACGTCGGCGTTCTTCAGCATCGTAAGCGCGACCATGCGGTCGTTGTCGGAGGCCTCCGGATCGTCCAGGATCGCGGCGACCTGCCGGAGATGTGCCGGGCGGAGGAAGAAGTTGATGTCATGGAACGCCTCGGCGCTCAGCAGCGTCAGCGCCTCGGGCGCGACGCACAGCACGTCCTGCCCCCGGAAGGACTCGACCGACACATGCTCGGTCGTCAGGCGGCGATAGGCCGTATCGTCGGAACCAAGTTCCAGCAGTTCCTGGAAGTGAAACGGGGGCGTGGTCATGGATGGCATCTCCGTCCGGTCATCGGGCTTATCCGCAGTTGCGGTGAAGCCCCTATCTTATAAAAGTTCGGTCGCGATCAACGGGGCCAGGTCCGATTTCGACCCGCGAAAATGGGACCCGATCGAATTGATTCCGCAGCCCGACTACGGCTTTGCGAAGACCTCGCGCCAGTCGGCCTTCATGTCGACGACCGTCCAGCCGCGGGCCTGCGCCTCTTCGAGCGCCTTGACCAGGCGGCCCGAACTGCGCGGGTTGGCGTCGTACGCGTATTCGCGTTCGGCGTCTGTGTGGTGGATGATCATGCCGAAACTGGGGCGCGGGTTTCGGATGGTGGTGTACTGCAGCATGGCGTGGTCGCCATCGCTGTTTCCGAAGCAGGCGATGGGCCGGCGGCCAATGTACTGGTGGATCCCCGTCGGCTTGCCTTCCTTGTCGTCCACGAATAACTGCTCCATGGTCTTCACCAGCACGGGGCCGTCGGGACGAAGCTCAAAGCGGGTGCGCGCGGTCGAGCCTACCACCTGCTCCGGCGGAATCCCGTACACGGCTTCCGACCAGACTCGCATGAAATCCGCTCCACCGCCCGACACAATGAAGGTCTTGAAGCCGCGTGCCCGCAGCAGCGCGAGCACTTCCTGCATCGGTTGGTAGGTCAGTTCGGAATAGCGGCGCTGGTAACGCGGATGCCTGGCCGTCTCCAGCCAGTCCTTGACAGCGGTCTCGAACTCGCCCACGGTCTGGTTCGCATGCGTGGCCGCAATCACCTCCAGCAGTCCTGCGTGATGGGGGCCCTCGAGCAGCGTTGCCACGTCGCCGCGCAGCGCCGCCTGCACCATCGGTCGAGCGGCTAGGTCGGGATCCTTGGCGGCCTGCTTCTGGAGCGTATCGAGCGCGTAGGCCGCCTGGAAGGGAATCGGGTTCTCGGGCCACAGCGTGCCGTCGTTGTCGAAGACGGCGATTCGTTCAGCTGTCGGCACGAAATCGGCGGAGCCTTCGTGGGTGACTCGTTCAACAAACGACAGCATCGCTTGCTTCGCGGCGCCGTCGTTCCACGAGGGCAACGGGTCCGGCGCGACCACCGTTCCTTGGCCGAGAGCCGTTGCCACGAACGACAGGAAAATGCACAGAAAGACAAGGGATCCGTTGAGTATTCGCTTCATGGAAGGCACCTCCAAATGGGAATTGCGGCGCGGATCGGCGGCTCGAGGAAACAGTGCGGACTTCAGCACGCAGGGTGAACCGCGTCCCATTATTTCGACGGCCGTCGTCTCCACAACTAGCGGTCCAGCCGGACGTTGACGCCGTGGATGGTGCCGCTGAAGGAAAAAGGCCGGCGGTCAAAATAGGCGTCGGCGACGGTGGAGCCGAGGTCGAGGCCCACGTCGAGGCTTTCGCTGGAGGTGAAGCCTGCGGGCACGGTGCGTGTCAGCGTGGCCGAAGCCGCCTCCTGCCCGTCGACCTGGAGCACGACCTGGCCCGACTTGCCGGGACCGGAAATGGTCGTGGTGACGACGATCCGATGACGACCAGCCGCCAGCGGTTCCTTCGTACGCGTCTCATACTGTTCGATGATCATCATGTTGTAGAGATAGACGAGGTAACCACGGTCCAGATAGAGCGTGAGTCCGCCGCCGGATCCACCGAAGGCATAGAGCACGCCGTCCGCGTTCTCACCGCACTCCATGTCGATCTCCACCGTATTGCTCTCGCGTCCCAGCCCAGGAGCCGCAAACTCCGGCATGCGCCGCGTGCTGGAACTGAACCTCCACGATCGGTAAGGGGTGGATGCACGATCCTGCGGCCGCGTTCTTAACCAGTTGCCCGCGCCGATCGGAAACGCCCGATTGTCCTCGGCCAGCGCAAGGAACTCCTTTTTCAATTCGGCCAGCTTCTCGGGATGCTCCTTGGACAGATCCTGGGCTTGTGAGAAGTCAGACGCCAGATGGTACAGCTGCCATTCGTCGGTCGCCGAATCCCAGGTCGCCAATCGCGGCAGTGATGCTGGCGTGTTCCATGGGATTAGCGGGCCGAAGGCGCTGGCCATCCAGCCATCCTTGTAGATCGCCCGGCTGCCGTTGTTGTCGAAGAACTGCTCGGTGTTGCTGGACGGCGCGTCCGCCTGATCGAACGTGGCCGCGAAGCTGTGCCCGTCGATTTTCATCTGCTCGAAACCGTTCACGACTCGCGGAGGCGTGATGCCCAGCAGTTCGTAGAGGGTGGGCACGATGTCGATGCAGTGCGTGAACTGCTGGCGGATGGTCGGGTCCGGCTTGATGCGTCGCGGCCAGGAGATGACCAGCGGATTGCGCGTGCCGCCCAGGTGTGCGGCCACGAGCTTTGTGGAGCGGAACGGCGTCGTCCCAGCCCAGGCCCAGCCCGCGTGGTACATGTTGTCCGTTTTCGGCGAGCCCAGCACCGGCAGCCCACCGAGTTTCTCGAGCGCGGCCAGCTGCTGGTCCACCGTGTTGGGGATATTGTTCTGCGCGAGCAGTTCGCTGATCGAGCCCTGCTGGCCTTCGGAGCTGGAGCCGTTGTCGCCGAAGACGTAGAGGATCAGCGTGTTCTCGCGCAGGCCGCGCTGTTCGAGTCCGTCGAGGATGCGGCCGACCTGCGCGTCGGCATGCTCGACGAAGCCCGCGAAGATCTCCATGCCGCGGCGCTGGAAGGCCCGCTGGTTCTCCGGAATCGAATCCCAGGAGGCCATGGTTGCATCGCGAGGTGTCAGCTGCGTGCCGGGCGGGATGATTCCCATCTCCAGCTGCCGCTTGTACACACGCTGACGGTAAGCGTCCCAGCCGTCGTCGAACTTGCCCTTGTATCGGTCGGCCCATTCGGGCCAGATATGATGCGGCCCATGCGCAGCGCCCGGGGCCCAGTACATCAGGAACGGCTTGTCGGGCGCGTAGGCTTGCCGGTCGTCGATCCAGTTCAGGGCCCGCGTCGCGATGTCTTCCGTCAGGTGATACTTCGGATCGTCGTGCGGCGGCTCGATGATATTCAGGTTCTCGACAAGGCGCGGCTCCCACTGCGACGTCTCACCGGCCAGGAAACCATAGAAGTAGTCAAATCCATAGCCGGTCGGCCAGCGGTCCTTCGGTCCTAGGGCCGTCGTCTCGGTGGCTGGCGTATTGTGCCACTTGCCGAACGCCGCCGTGGCATAACCATAGTGGCGCAGCACCTCCGCCATGGTGGCCGCTTCCTTCGGCATCACGCCAGTGTAACCATCGAAGGCGACCGCTCGTTCGGCGATGGTGCCCGAACCGACCCGCGTGTGGTTGCGACCGGTCAGCAACGCCGCTCGCGTCGGAGAGCAGATGGACGTCGTGTGGAAGCCGTTGTAGCGCAGGCCCTCGTTCGCCAGGCGCGTCAGCGTTGGCGTCCGCACTTCGCCGCCGAAGGTCTCGGAGACGCCGAAGCCCACGTCGTCCAGAAGGACTATCAGGATGTTGGGAGCGTCTTTCGGCAGTCGCTGCGCCGCTGCCGGCCACTTCATCGTGCTGTCCTGCAGCCGAGGCTTGGCGACGCTCTCCATCGGCGCCGGCGCGAAGGGCAGGACCGAGCCATCCTGCTGGCTCCAGGCGGTCCCAGGCCAGCAGGCCACCAGCAGGATTGTCAGGCGGATAAAGGGCGAGAAGCTTTGCGGGCGCATGTCCATCGGTGGATCCTCCAAGATCCAACGTATGGTATCCCAGACTTGAGGGGCGAAGAAATGGGGGCAGGCGCAGAAATGGAGGCAGGCCTCATTTTCGCCGTGATGCAAGCGCGAATCTCCACCCATCCGGCAGACGCCAAGGAGACTTGGTCGCCGGGGCCTTGGCGGTCGCCGGTCGCTTGACCTTGGTCGCGCTTGGCGGATCGGCGATGCCCTGCGGGCTGCTGTTGGCGGCGTCGAGCACGAAGGTCTTGGCGGCGGTCTGAGAGCCGGACACACGCGAACGCGCGTTGGTGTACTCGTAGACGCGGTCGGTCACGTTATCGACGATCCACAGGCTGCCGCTGGTGGTGGTGGGATCAAGCGTGATCCCATAGGGCGAGCTGTTGGCCGAATCGATCGACCAGCTGCCCAGCAGGCTGCCGTTGCTGGCCTGGTAGACGAACACCTTGTCCGTCGTACCCGCCTGCGTGACCCAGACTCGCGAGCCGTCGGTCACCAGGTCCTGCGGGTTCGTGTTGCTCTTGTTCAGGCTGAACGACCGCGTGAAGGTCCGCGTGCCGGTGGTCGTGGAGGCGGCGTTGCCGTAGACAAACACCTTGCGCAGGCCGCTGTCCACAATCCAGATGTCGCTGCCCGTTTTCGAAATCCCCGTCGGGCTGCTTAAGCCGCTTGCTGTCCACGATCCAACCACCTGCATGGACGCATTGTAAACGTAGACGCGACGGTTCGAGTCGATCGTCCAGAAGGTCGATGCGGTTGCGTCGGCGGCGATGCCACGCGAGATCGTGTTGGTGGATTCCAACGCGTGCGACGCGACGTAGGAGCCGTCCGCCTGGTAGCGGAAGGTGCGGTCGGCGGTCTGGTCGACGACGAAGAACTTCGCGGCCTGCGGTTCGACCGACAGCACGGCGTCCTCGCTGGTGATGGAACCGACGCTGTTGGAGACGACGACTGAGTATTGTGCCTGGTGGTCCGCGAGCGATACCCGGGCGATGGTGAAACTCGTGCCCGTCGCACCGGTGATCGCCACTCCGTCACGCCGCCACTGATACGAGAGCGTGCCGCTGCCGGCGGCCGCGACCGAGAAGGTCACCGACTGGCCTTCGATGGCGGAGCGGCTGGCGGGCTGGGTCGTGATGGAGGGAGCCACGGCGGGCTGCGAACCCAGGATACGCAGTTGCGGCCCTGGCGTCGCGGCGGAACCCGCTTCACGCGACACGATCACCAGGCCATCCGCCTGTGTGTCGCCCGTGGCCAAGCTCGGCAGCGCCACATCCCAGCGATGGTCTTGGACGATGAGGAAGGATGCCCAGCCGTCGGTCTGGGATCGGATGAACGCGGACACGTCGATCTGCCGTTCGCTGGGCGATGTCGCGTTGGCGACAATCTGTCCGAGGATTCGCGCGGAGATGCCCTGGTTGGCGACAACGTTGTTGGCGATCTGGTTGCCGGCGGTCACGTTCTGTTTCAGGATCGCCGGCAGCGATGCCCAGGTCGCGTCGACTTCGTTCCACGGATCGTTATCGAGTCCGTAGACGTGCGCTTGCGTGGCGGTGGCTTGCGACGAGGTGCTGACCTGGAGGCTGAGCAGCGTACGCTGCGATTGCGATAGGTCCAGTCCCGCCAGCGGGAATTTGAGGAGCGCGACGCGGCGTCCATCCACGGTGCCGTCGGAACGCACGGTCAGCGACGACCCGTTGCCGGCGGTTGCGGTTTTCTGGAGGCCGTCGGCCAGCACGGCATCGGCCGCCGCTGGAACAATCGATTCCGCGAGGGCTCGCTTCGGAATGGAGACCAGCCAGGCTGACAGCGCCGGTAAGTTGGCGGAGGGCACGCTGCCGGCGACCACCTGCGTCTTGCGGATCACTCCGCCGCTCGCTCGCTCGCTCACCTCCTCGACCACCACCTGCGTTCCCTCGGCGACGCCCCACCCCTGCACGTTGATCGCCAGCGGAACGTCCGAGGACGAGTTGTTGACGATGAATGCGTAGTAGGTGTCGCTGGGGCCGTCATGGGACATCAGCGTCCAGACCTGCGAGCCGGCGTCGCTCTGGTACGCCATGCGGTTTCGTCCCGCCGCAGCCGCTTTGTTGAACAGCCGAAAGACCTCGGCAGCCTTCGTCGCGCCGCCGTACTGGTTGCCGGTGGCTCCGTTCTGCACGTAGTGTGTGCCGTTCTTCGCGACGGGATAGTTGGTCGTTCCCTGCCGCGCCGTCTGGGCGAACTTGAAGAGATACAACTGGCTGGCGTTGTTCTCGGCGAGCGCCACGCTGTTCGCGCCAAGCGCCGCGTAGTCGGAGGGGCTGTCGAGCGTCTCGGTGCGACCGTCGTAGGAATCCCCGGTCCGCACGTTGTATTCGGTCAGCGCGATGGGCGGCGTGTTGCCGGGTGTGTCAGCGGCGAGCAAGTTCTGCAAGTCGCGCAGGTCGTCGATGTACCCGCTGGCGGTGGCCGTCGCCTGCTGGTTCATGCTGTACTTCTGGTAGTTGTACACATCGAACGTCGTCCAATTGGGGTCCGTCGTGCCGTCGATGCGATCGTGCCGCCGCAGGACCGCCGGCTGCCCCCACTCCAAGTACTTCGTCGCGCCGTTTGCCGTGTTCGGCGCGAAGACCTGCGCCCGCAGCGACTTCCCGAACCGCCCATTGACGTCGCTGATCGCCGACTTGATCGCGTCCGAAGCGACATGGAGCCGCAGCAGCCAGTCGTCGACCGTCAGGCCCGTCCAGTTGTTGGGCTCGTTGAACATCGAGTACCGCGCCACATCGAAGTTGCTGCCGAGATGGAAGGCCTGCGCGTAGTAGTGCTGCCACAGCTCCCACTGGTTCGGCCAGTCGGTCGCGCCCGCTAGCGGAAACCGATTGGGACTGGCCGTGATGTTCGCCAGGATGTCGACATTTTGCCGGCGCAGCTCGGTGAAGGCGTGGTGGATCGTGAAGCGGTTGGTGTCGCCGACGGCGTTCTGATAGCGTTCCTGGAACTTGGGCCAGTTGACCAGGCCGTTGTTGAGCGGCTGTGCGGGATCGGACACATTGGCGCGCACGGCCGCACGCCGGGACAGGAACGACGCTTGGTCGGTGACTCCGTCGCCCGTGCCCGGCAGGTCGTCCGTCGGCTCGATGTCCGAAGCGCTCACAAAAGCCCGCGCGGCGGCCGCTCCCGTGTAACGCCACCAGTCCGCGGCGTTGCTGCCCGCCATGAAGTGGCCGAGGTTGTACCCCAGCGCTGCAGGCGTGGGGCCGACGACCGTGGGCAGTCCGGTCAGGGTGGCCATCTGACGACGATCTTCGAGCGACTCCAGGTGAAGGCGTCGGACGGAGCGTGGCTTCATGCGGGTTCGGTCTTCTCATTAGGGCGAGCGATTGGTAAGGCCGCACCCTACGAGCAAAGATCGTACCGAGTTCAGAAGCAGTGTCAGGAATCCATTAGGAGCGGGTCTTTTGGACGGTCCAGGGAGCCGAGCGCCTCGAGGCCCCTGCGATGGACCGCCCGACTGCGTCGCGGCAGTTTCCAGGCGATCTGCCAGTAGAGCCTGGTCACGAAGTGCTGCCAGCCACGACGGAGCGAACTACGCATTTCGCTCGAGCCGCGCAGAATGGCCGGCATACGGCTGGCAAGCAGGTCACCATGCTTGTCCAGCATCAGGCGGCGCAGCCGTTCCACGCAGCCTTGGTTCGTGCTTCGTTCGAGCATGGAACCAGGACGTACGCGGTACTCGAAGGCGATGCCCGGCAGATGCTGGAACCTCCAGCCATGTTTGCTGGCGTTGATCCAGAGCTCCCAGTCCTCCACGCCAAACGGCCGCGTATCGTAGCCGCCGACCTGCTCCCAGACTTCGCGACGAATCATCGCGCAGGCATCGATCTCGTTCCAAATGAACGAGGTTCTTGGGATCAAAGTCGGCAACCTTCAGGTCGCCCGTGAGCTGGCCGAAGATCCGGCGATCGCCGTAGACGACTCCCAGCTTCGGATCGCGGTGAAACGCCTCGAGCGCTCGCTCGATAAAACCCGGCACAAGGCGGTTGTCGGCGTCGAGCGGCAGCACGAATCGTCCGCGCGCGAGTTGGATCAGCGTGTTCCTGGTCGATGGAAGTCCGGACGGCGGCAGATGCAGGATCGTGTGGCCCGCGCTGCGCAGGCATTCGAGGATACGTAAGCTCTCGGGAGCAGTCGAGCCGTCATCGCCGATCAGGATCTCGTACCTGCCCTGGGAGCACCGCTCGGCGCTCGCTAAAGCCTCGACGAGCAGCTCCGCATCGTTGTGAGTGGGAATCACAATCGACACGTCGACGCAGCGCGAGATCTCGGGACCAGCGGGCGGCAACTCGGCGGTCGGCAGCGTAGGGGAGGTGACTGGCATCGAAGTCGTCATCGTGTGCGACGGTCCTGGCAGGTCGGCCTCCCGCTGCAGTTCGTCGTAGAGCGCAAAGCACTCGGGCCAGGCCTGTCGCGCCGTCGCGGCATAATGGCCGCCGTCTTCGTCGGTCTCCAGCATGGAATCGCAGAACTGTTCACGCAGGTCGACGGTCCGCAGCGGAAGGTGCAGGCGTTCGCGGAGCAGTGCGGGGAGTTCGTTGAGCTGCTGGCGGAGGGAATCGACATCCATGAGGAAGCAGCGGTCGCGGTGGCGACGCACAAAGTCCAGCAACCGGCGGTTGTAGAGCGTCCAGAAGTGCCAGGCGTAACCCGGGTTGCGCAGGAATACCTTGGCGGCCAGGCGTTGGATCGAATCGGCCACTCGGTGCGGTGACCGATACACTCCGACATAGACCGGCGCGGGCAGGATCGGATCCCAGAAGTCGAGGACCAGCGTGGCACGTGGGTCCTTGAATCCCCACAGGTCACGGGAAGCTTCTCGGCGCTGGACCCGCCTGCGCGCTTCCTCGTTCCACGGCGCCATATCGTCGCTCGTCACTGAAGTCGTTCCGTTCCAGCCCCAGTCGGTGTGACCGCCACTCGTCACACCGAGGCGCTTCGGAAACCGTTGCCGGAAGGCGCGCCGATGGAACTCCAAGAAGTCGATGTCCTCGAAGAAGCCGCGCGGGTTCGTCCGATCGGGTGCCAGCAGGCGCTGCCCCATGTCCACGCCCATCGTCGCCAACAGGTTCGCTGTCAACGACGTGCCGGACCGGTGCATGCCGGCCACAAGGAGACTTCGGGGTGGTGAGATCGGCTCGGCTGTCATCGTGGACGGTGAAGACCTTGCGAAGGAGACTAGCGGGAACGAGACCAGGTCGTCGAGGGCAGTGATTTACTGTCTTGATGTCCTTGTTCGAGCGTCCTGCTCCAGAATGCAGGCGTCCGGTTCAACGCCGGAGCAACTTGCGAAGCACGTAAGCGAGGCCATCGAGCTTGTTTTGGCGTATCTGCGGGGAGAAGTAGCCGCCGAGCAGTTCGTGCCAGGGTGGTCGATGGTGGAAGGAGCCGAGGTAGTGTAGCGGAAAATCTGGGTACTGCCAGCGTTGGCCGCGAATTGCTTCATAACGCTGACATGTCCCGAGAAAATACTCAATCGGCCGCGGGTGATTGGACGCCTGGCCGCCATGGTATTGGTGAAAAGTCGCCTCCCCGAGCAGCGCGATCGGCAGGGTACCGGGAAGTTGGCCAGCCCGTATCCACAGGTCGCTGTTCACCAGGCCGCCCCCCGCCTCGTCGAAACGCGGGTCGTATCCGCCCAGTTCCTGCCACAGCGCCCGCGACATCGCCACGCTATTGCTCTCGGGGATCGGATCAAACCAAGTGGCTACCCCCGTACCGTCGAAGACCGAGCAGCGAAACAGGCTGTAACCGTTTCGCTCCCAATCGGATTTCGCCAGCAGCCGATCCTCGACCGCTTGATTGTATCCTCGGCGTGACGTCGCGGACTGGTAGTTCGACCCCAGGTGGCGGCTTCGGCTGCCGACGACGGCGCGCGGCGAAGTGCCCAACGCCTG
>JBIIEC010000408.1:0-5383 GCA_044238045.1 Pirellulaceae bacterium
GCGAGCGGCGATCGTGGCAGTTCCTGATCGCAGAAAGTCGGTGGCCCGCTTCTCCTTTCTGGTATCGGCGATCCGCCCCACGCGGCGCGTCCGTCCCGCCAGCACTGCACGAACGCCGCACTTGATGAACGCAGCACCGACTACCCGCTGCCCTAAGTCAGCCCCAGCCTCAACCTGAACTCAGCCCACGACTGACGACCCGTCTCTCTACACTTCCTTTCCCCGTTCGCCGAGGGCCGATGTCCTCATGGGTTTTGATCGAGGTGGCGATCGAACCAGTCGGCGAACTCACGGATTTCAGGCGAGTAGTCAGGCCAGCCATGATCCTTTCCGGGGCGGACGGTCAGGTGGCAGGGTACCTGAGCGGCTTGGAGGCGTCCGATCATCTCCCGGGACTGTTGGATGGGAACGATGGTATCTTGATCGCCGTGAATCAGGAGGGTGGGGGGATCATCAGCGGAGGCATGGTTGACGGGCGAGATAAGGCGACCGATGTCTCGGATTCTTGCTGCGTCGGTGATGGGCGTGATGGTCCTTCCGTCTTCGGAGATGTCGCGAAAATCAAAGGCCGCGTCGAACTTTTGCAGCTTGCCGCGTCCGAGCGCGTTTTCTCCGGGTTGGCCGTAGTTGAGGAAATCCGTGGGCGGGCACAGCGATGCCACGGCCTGCACACGGGCCGAGACACGATCGACGGCATCCTTCGCCGCGCCGTCTTCGGTACGCGCGTTGGTTCCTAGCATCAGGGCGAGGTGTCCGCCCGCGGACGCTCCGCAGATGCCGATCTGTTTATCGTCAATCGCGTACGAATCGGCGTGAAAGCGAATGTAACGCACGGCCCGTTCCAAGTCGCCGATCATCTCCGGAATCGAGTACCTGGGGCGGCTGCCATGGACCACGGCGAACACCGTGTAGCCGCGTTCCGCCAACAGGTCGATAAAGGGTACCGCGTACTGGGTGATGTCTTCATGCCGCGATGACCAGCCGCCACTGACAATGAAGATGACACCGAGGCCCTTGGCGTTCTGCTTGGGCGTGAACACATCCATCGTCAACGCCGTGCCGAACTTGCGGCCATACACGATATCTTCCTGCCGCGTGCAGTGTGGAAAGAGCTGCTCGCCGGCGAAGCCTTCGATGGTGGTGGCCGCAAGGCATGCCAGGATCAGAAGTGCGCTTCGCATGGGTGGGGCCTGGGTGGCAAATGGTAGGGAAACGTTCGGCAAGTACGACGCGAAAGCATGCGGCGACGGACACGCCGCCACACGTCGGGCTTCGTGTACCTGGTTCGGCAGATCGTCAACCTGCGACCCCTCCGCTGCGTGTGAGTTCTAACCCGCTCGGTGGACGCTGGCAAGCGTCGAGCCGCCTGCCGCGATCGGTGTTTTGAAGTGGACGCTGGCCAACCAAGGGAACATTCGTGCATTATTTCGAACTGAAAATCGCTTTCTTTCGCCTGCTAAGAGGAGTTTCTCGCGCAGTGCCAAGCGGAAGATCGCGCGGTCGCTGCGCGACGGGTCGAGGCGGAACCATGAAAGTCTGAGGTACGCGATGACGGCGGAGCAACAACGGTTGGATCTCTCTCAGGATCAGAAGTCCCCTTGGCGAAAATGGGGGCCGTACCTGACCGAGCGGCAGTGGGGAACCGTCCGCGAGGACTACAGCGAAAACGGCGACGCCTGGAACTTCTTCCCGCACGATCACGCTCGGTCGCGCGCTTATCGCTGGGGTGAGGATGGCCTGGGTGGCATCTCCGACGACGAACAGCGTCTGTGCTTCTCCCTCGCCTTGTGGAACGGCAACGATCCGATCCTCAAGGAGCGTCTTTTCGGGCTGACGAACAGCCAGGGGAACCACGGGGAGGACGTGAAGGAGTACTACTTCTACCTCGACAGCACGCCGACACACTCCTACATGAAGTTCCTCTACAAGTATCCGCAGGCGGCGTATCCGTATGACGATCTGGTGGCGACGAATGGGCGACGCGGGCGGCTGGAGATGGAGTACGAACTGCTCGACACCGGAGTCTTCAACGAGGATCGGTACTTTGATGTCTACGTGGAGTACGCAAAGGCGTCGCCGGAGGACATCCTGATTCGGATCACGGCGTGGAATCGCGGTCCGGACGAAGCCGAACTGCATCTGCTGCCCACGCTCTGGTTTCGCAACGACTGGGCACCGTGGATCACCCGACGCGGGGAAAAGCCGCTCCTGCAGGCGAAGCAGTCCGTTACAGAGGCTGCCGTCATCGGAGCTTCGCACGCGACGCTGGGAGAATACTTGCTCTTCTGCGAAGGTGCACCGACACTGCTCTTCACCGAGAACTCGACCAACCATCGACGGCTTCACCTGGACTGCCAAGACGAAGGTCAATATTTCAAGGACGGAATCAACGATTGGGTGGTCGGCGGACAGGCGGACGCGGTGAACCCGGTGTGCCGGGGCACGAAGGCGTCGGCCTGTTATCGACAACGGATCAGCGCCGGTCAGTCGGCGACCTTGAGCCTGCGTCTTGTCGCACAGTCGCCGACTGGTGAGAGCGAGGCGGGCAGCGAAAGGACGGGGGCCAGCACAGACGCGACGCTGTTCGGGAAAGCGTTTGAGGCCGTGTTCGCGACGCGACGGGAGGAGTCCGATGAGTTCTACCAGGCGATGACGCCTCCGTCGGTGTCGCCGGACGCGGCCTTGGTGATGCGCCAGTCGCTGGCCGGCATGCTGTGGTCGAAGCAGTTCTACTATTGGGATGGCGACGCGTGGTTGAAAGAGCACCATGCGCATCCTTTGCACCAGGGCAGCCGCGCCTCGCGGAACCGGGACTGGTTCCACATGATCAATGCCGACATCATTTCGATGCCCGACAAATGGGAATATCCCTGGTATGCGGCCTGGGACCTGGCCTTCCAGACGCTGCCTCTGTCCATGGTCGACCTCGACTTCGCCAAGCAGCAACTCAAACTGATGCTGCGTGGCCTCTACCTGCACCCCAGCGGCCAGATCCCGGCCTACGAGTGGAACTTCAGTGACGTGAACCCGCCGGTCCATGCCTGGGCAACCCTATTCCTGCATCGTTCGGAGCTGGCGGTTCGTGGAGCAGCCGACGTCGACTTCGTGAAGTCCATGTTCAACAAGCTGACGTTGAACTTCAGCTGGTGGGTGAATCGCAAGGATCGCTTCGGGAACAATGTGTTCGAAGGAGGATTCCTGGGCCTCGACAACATCGGCATTTTCGATCGCAGTTCCCCGCTGCCGACAGGTGGATACCTTGAACAGGCGGATGGCACCGCGTGGATGGCCCTCTTCACGCAGAACATGCTCGAGCTCGCCCTGGAACTCGTGCCGCACGACGCCGCTTATGAAGACATGACCATCAAGTTCGCGGAGCACTTCTACTACATAGCGGCCGCCATGAACAAGTCCGGGGCGAATGGGATGTGGGATGAGGAGGATGGGTTTTACTACGATCTGTTGCGGCTTCCGGACGGGAATTGCACGCGGCTGAAAGTCCGCTCGATGGTCGGCCTGCTGCCCTTGTGCGCCACGACCGTAATTGAAAAATGGCAGCGTGACCGCGTGCCGGAGGTTGACAAGGCGCTGCGGGAGCGGATGCGGCAGATTCCGGAACTCATGCAGGCGATCCATCCGACGGGTCCCGGGCATTTCGGAGTGGACGAGCGTGGCATCTTGGCGATCGTGAATCCCGACCGCCTGCGGCGGATCCTGACGAAGATGCTGGATGAGGGGGAGTTTCTGAGTCCTTACGGCATCCGCTCGATCTCCAAGGTGCACGAGCAGCATCCGTATCGGTTCGAGACGCAGGGCGTCGAGTATCGCGTCGAATATCTGCCGGCGGAATCGAACTCGGGCATGTTTGGAGGCAACTCGAACTGGCGGGGGCCCATCTGGATGCCGGTGAACGCCATGATCATCCGGGCGCTGTTGAACTTCTATCTATACTATGGCGACCATTTCACCATCGAATGCCCGACCGGCTCCGGGAAGATGATGAACCTGTTTGAGGTGGCCAAGGAGATCGCCGACCGACTTGGCCGGATCTTCACGCGTGACGAGCACGGGCGACGGGCGGTGTTTGGCGGCTCCGAGAAGTTCCAGAACGACCCGAACTGGCGCGACCACTTGCTGTTCTACGAATACTTCCATGGTGACAACGGCGCGGGACTCGGTGCCAGCCACCAGACGGGCTGGACCGGCCTCATCGCCAAGTTCATCCAGATGTTTGGCGGCTTGGACGCGCAGCGCGATCTGCAGGTCGGCAAGAGATCGGCTTTCGGCCGAGCGGACCATGCCGGCGCGCGATGAGTCGACCTGACCGATCGCGGGGGCTTCGCTGCAAGCGGCGGGTGGTTCACCACGGAGGGCACGCACGATTGTCGATCCTTCGCGAAGGGTTGGGAGGCTGAGGCTTGCTTCCAGCGGGCCAGTGAACCACACTAGGGGACCTGAGGTCGCATGGTGTCCTGCCGAAGGCGTGGAGCTATCATGATCTCAGCAGAGCGTCAAGTTTGGCGTCAGTACCCACGCGCGGAGGGGATGGTCACGATGGACGAAGCGACAGAATACCTGATGAACTCCACGGGTGAGAACGATGGGTTCTGGAAGCAGGTGAAGGGCGAAGTGCAGCAGGCGGTGGAGCAGGAACCGTTGCTGGGCAGTTTTCTTTACGCATCGGTTCTGCGACACGAGGGGCTCGATCGCGCGCTGGGCAGCATCCTCGCGAACCGCCTGCAGACTCCCGAACTGCCGTCGATCGTGCTGCGGGATCTGTTCGAGGAGGCCTTGACCGCCGACCCGACGATCGGCGCCTCGTTGCGCGCCGACTTGCTGGCCGTGCGGACGCGCGACCCGGCCGCTCGCGGATTCTCCCAGCCGTTCCTGTACTACAAGGGCTTCCACGCATTGGAGGCGTACCGGGTGGCCCACTGGCTGTGGAACCGGCAGCGTTATGCGTTGGCGACCTATCTGCAGAATCGAATCTCCGAAACGTTCGGTGTCGACGTGCATCCGGCGGCCAGGATCGGTTCGGGAATTCTGATCGACCATGGAACGAGCGTCGTGATTGGCGAGACCGCCGTGGTGGAGGATCATGTCTCGATCCTGCACGAGGTCACGCTGGGAGGCACGGGTAAGGAATCAGGCGACAGGCATCCGAAGGTCCGCCGCGGCGTGTTGATCGGCGCGGGCGCGAAGATCCTGGGCAACATCGAAATCGGTCGAGGAGCGAAGGTCGGCGCGTGCAGTGTGGTGCTCCGCGACGTGCCCCCGCATACGACCGTAGCCGGGATCCCCGCGCGAGTGGTCGGCCACTGCGTCGAAGCCGAACCGGCGCTGGAGATGGACATGACCTTTCCATCGTACGGAGACGGGATCT
>JBIIEC010000409.1:0-5377 GCA_044238045.1 Pirellulaceae bacterium
GATGACCGTATGGCAGGCACTTACGTGGCGTTTGACCTGAGTGGACAGCGGGACCTGCTGCGATCCGGTCGCAACGTCCTGGCCATCCAGGGGCTCAATAATCGCGCCAACAGCTCCGACCTGCTGATGCTGCCCGAACTGTCCGGCGGAGCGTTGGAGAGTACCCTGCTGGTCGACGGCGGGCTGCTGCAGGTGGAGGGCGACCTGACGCTGGCGCAGGTGGCCGGCGTCGAGGGCCGACTGCGTCTTACCGGCGGGCTGGCTTCGATCGGAGGCCAGATCCTGCGGGGCGCTGGCAGCGGAGAGATCCAGGTGGAAGGCGGCATTCTCGTGGTCGGTGGAGGCGTCGTGCAGGCGCGACAACTACTGCTGGACGGGGGACAGGTGGAGTCGATCCGACGACTGGAGGGCGACTTGCGGCACGATGCGGGAAGGCTGGTTGTGGCCGACGGCTTCGCCGCTTCCGACCTCGCTGCGCCGGTCGATCCGGCTCTGGAAATCACCGGTCGGCTGTCGATGGGTGGCGAGGCGACGCTGGAACTGCGAGTTGCGGCCGACGCCGATCCCCGGGCAGCCGCGCTGCGGGCTCAGAATGCCCGCGTGGACGGAATCCTGCGGCTGCGTGTGTCCGACGACGCCTTGGATGACCTGGAACCGCTCGCGGCAGGCGTTACCCGGCAGTTGGCGATCGTCCGGGCGGAGACGCTGGAAGGCACATTTCGTGAAGCGTTCATCAATGGTGAGCCGTTGGCGTCGACAGGGGACCGAGGCGTATTCCAACGAATCACGACCGACGGCCCGCATGTGTTCTGGAATCTGTATCGAGCCTACGCGGGAGATGCCAGCGGCGACGGAGCGTTTGATTCGGCCGACCTGATCCAGGTGTTTCAGTTCGGCCAGTACGAGGACGCGATCGAGGAGAACTCCAATTGGCTTCGCGGCGACTGGAACGGCGACGCCGATTTCGACAGCGGCGACCTGATCGCCGCCTTCCAGACCGGTCGCTTCGAACAGCCGGCCGCTGCCCGGGGCACCCAGCTCCTGGCCGGCACTCCTCGGGCCGTTCCAGAACCAGTCGCCTCGCATCTCCTGGCACTCGGCCTCGCGACGCTGGTCGCTGGCCTGCGTGCCCCTTCGCCTGGGCGCCGCGAGAACGCGGGCAACGCCTGAGCCCCACGCGGAACGAATCCGCCTCTCGCTCACGTCGCAGCGGTCAGCGAAGAAACGACTGGGCTGATACAATGGGCGGCGTTCCGAGCTTCGCTGGGAAACCGGCGGTCTGCCCGGCCGCTGACATCGACTTCTGTCCGCTCTCTATCTCCGAGGATTCCGCAGCATGAGCCCCATCAAGATCACCGCGTCCCCCACTCTCCAGAACGGGCGCCGCATCCTGGGCCGCATCGGGCTGCTGCTGGCCGGAGCGGGGTTGCTGCTGGGAGGCGAGTCGGTGGCTCGGGGAGGCGACTACCCGCTCCAGGTCGTACCCGGCAAGTACCCGGCCCCGTCTTCCGTCAACTTCAAGCTCTCCACGCTGGGTTTCGGTTCGTCCTCGGATACTTCGGCGTTGGGCGGAACCGGCCTGCTGACGGTCGATTCGCCCACCGCTCCGTTCGGAAACGCCCGGCTGACGAAAGTGGATTTGGAACTGCTGGATGGCTTTCAACTGTCCTTGCTCGGCGGACTGATTCGCGTCGACGCAGCTCCGGGCGCGGTCCAGATTCGTCTGGTCGAACCGGGCCCGGCGAGCCCCGTGATCGACGGCCGCTTCGACCAGAAAGGCAACCTTTTTCAGTTCGCGGGAGAAGTCCTGATCGCCAACCAGCCGGCTCCGCTGGATCTGGCGACGATTGAGCCGCGCGAGGCGGACCTGACCGACATTCGCCTCAGCCGGCAAGGGAACCAGCTGCTGGTCGAAGGCGCGTTGGACCTGGAGTTCACGATATCGCTGGAGTCGGCGTTGGGGCCCGTGCCGCTGCAGGTGAACGTCCAGCAGACGCTGCGAGCCGTCGCGACGGTGCCGACGGCGGGCGACCTCAACGGCGATGGGCAGGTGAACGCAACCGACATCGACCTCCTGGCCGCAGGCCTTCGCGCGGGCCGCACCGAGGACTCCTGGGATCTGCAGCCCGATGGACGCGTCGACCTGGGCGACCATCGCTACCTAGTGGAAAACATTCTTCGCACCTACCTGGGCGACTCCAATCTGGACGGCGAGTTCAACACGGGCGATCTGGTGCAGGTGTTCCAGCAGGGCCAGTATGAGGACACGACTCCCGACAACTCCACTTGGTCGTCGGGCGACTGGGACGGCGATGGAGATTTCAACACCAGCGATTTCCTGGTGGCCTTCCAAGGTGGTGGTTTCGAAGCGGGAGTGCGCAGCGGCCTGGCGGCCGACAAGCCGGCAGTCGTTCCCGAACCGGCCTCGACCTGCTTGCTGGCGATCGGCCTCGGAAGTCTCGCGGCTTTCCGCGAGCGTCGCGCGCAGCGGGACCGCAACGCATCGTGATCGGCGCCATGCTCCGACAGCGCACGTGCGTCTAGGCGCACGCCCACAGCAGCTGCGTCCCCGCGAACACGGCATCTCCCGCATCGCTTGGACATCCAACCGCCGATGGAGCTTTTGGCCGCAAATCCCTGCATTTTTCGCAGTTTTTTCGCGCGAGCCTGGCAGCGATCTGCCCTCGTGTCGCCGATCACGTAGCCGATCGTGTCGCCGATCGACTCCGAGTATCTCCCTGCCCTTCTTGGCTTCCCCGGCAATGCGGGAGCCGCCAGCCCACCACGGCAAGCGGCGCCACGCCTTCGCACCTTCGTTGATCCGTACACTCTGCCCTGCCCTCCGCTGCTACCGAGAAGGATCCGCTTGCATCACACTCACCTGCTTGCAGAGCAACGGGCGAGCGGTCGAATACGAAGAGGATGCCCGAGCGGCGGTCGCTCGACCGATGCAGGCCAGCACACTGGGCGGTTTTCACCGCTTGAGCACCGGAGAAACAATGCGTCAAACAGCCCCAAAAAAACGCCTCAGGGGCTTTGGCGAGGAGATCCAAAATGCGCAAGCAAAACTATTGCTTTCGCGCGGAAAACCTGTAAATTGAGGCCAGCGATAGGGGTAAGGACCGCCTCCGCGGCTCTGAAAACCCATCGCGGTGAATCAAGACGCGTGTCCTGGTTCATCAAAGGCAAGGCGACAAGAGTGACACTCGAGTCAGCGGTTTCCACACCCGTTCAGAGGTCGTAACGAGTGTAGAAAACTGCGATTTTGTCGGTGTTATTCGCCGTTTTGCAAACGCCCGAGTATGAGGCAGTGTGGAGGTTTGGGGACAGGTTGACGCGGCGGAATTTTTTCGGATTTTTTCCGGCGAGATGCTTGCGTACCCTCCCCAGCACTTATATACTGCCCGCGTCGTTTCTCGAAACGTCACCTTTCTGTGGGAAGCCAATGAGTTCTAAGAACTGGTAGTAGCTCAACAACAAAGATCGATTGTCGTGCACCAACGTGGGTGATGCGACAGACATCTGGGTTGGGCCGTCTCTCCCATCATGGGTTCGTGAGAACCCCGGTTTGGTACTCTGGTCGTTTGACAACTCAGCGAATTCATCTGCAGAGTTGCACCGCACCACCCGTGCTCGTCATCTCATGTCGTGGTATGGCATGGGTCGATCACATTAGCGTTTTCTTGCCCAGGTTTAGGCAGCAACGAGGAAGGAAGTTTTCATGCGTAAGGTTCAAGTTCTGTTCAGTGTTGCTCTGGTGGTTCTGTTCGGCAGCATCGCGAATGCTGCGATCCCCGGCGGTGGCAGCACCTCCGATGGCGTTATCTCCCTGGTCTACAATCCGGCCGACGGCAACCTGAAGTTCGACGCCGCTGGTAAGAAGGCCACGTCGCTCGAAATCCAGTCGCCCGCTGGCTACTTCACCGGCACCAAGCCGCCCCAGGCCAACGGTCTGTTCGATGTGTACAACAAGAACAAGATGTTCGTGCTGAAGCCGGGCGATGCCGCCATCGGCGACACCGACTTCGGCCCGGCCCTGGCCAAGGGTCTGACCGCAGCTCAGCTGACGTCCGACCTGATCGCCAACGGCTCGCTGCTGCCCTCGGGTGGCCTGGGCACCGTGGACCTGGTCTACGTCCCGGAACCGTCGTCGGTCGCTCTGCTCGGCCTCGGCATGCTCGGCCTGCTCCGCGCTCGCCGCAACAAGTAAGCTGATGCCACGACGAGGCGATCCCCTCTTGGAGGATCGCCCCGCTCGCAGGTCAACAGCTAGTTCGACCAAAGAAGGCATCCCGTTTCGGCGGGGTGCCTTTTTTCGTTTATTCATCGTCGCCATCAGCCAGCCATGGCCGTCGCCCGCGATGAGCGACCGCTGGTCATCGAGCCGGCATCCAGAGCCGCCTGCTGCTTTTCCAGCCGAGACTCCAACTCACGTACGTCTTCCAGCATGTCCAGATGGCGGGTGTACAGGTCCCAGGCGATCCATCCCAGGTAGACGTTGAAGCCACCCGAGGCGAACAGCCCCAGCAAGGTCAGCATCAACGGCCACCACGGCTTGCGTTCGGTGGCGCTGGCAACAATCTCCTGCTCCACACTGGCCGGGATCACGCGACTACCGGCCCGGCGTGGACGATCGTCCGCGTACCGTTCGTCGCCTCGATCTTCCCCGCGGTCATCCCCGCGATCGTTGGCTCGATCGCGAAGCGGCCCGTCGTCTCGATCCTGCCGCACACGGCCGTTCCCGCCCAGACGGCCATCGCCGCGATCGTCGCCGACACGCTCCTCGCGGTCCGGCGGATCCAGATAGCGTCGCTCCGGCCGGGGATTCACGGCCACCCGGTCTTCGTAGCTCACCTCTCGCTCATGAGCCCAGCGGCCCTGGCTCGAAGCTCCGCGTTCGCCGCGCGAGGCCTCCTCCTCGGGAAACGCGTCACGTCCGGGGGGCAACCCCACTCGCGGGCGTTGCGACGACACATTGGTTCCTGCAACGTTCGTGTAGCCGTCGGCACGTTCGTGGTCGAGCCACTGGCGGACGTTGCCGCGTTCCGCGGGCACATCTCGAGGCAGTGACGGTGGCACACTCGCCTGCCCCGCGTTCATCGGTGGATTGCCATAGTTGGTCGCACCGCCGTAGTTGCCCGGTCCTCCGTAGGTAGGCGGCGAGTACGTGGGCGCTCCGTAGGATGGCGATCCGTAAGATGGCGGTGCGTACGTGGGCGTTCCATACGTCGGCTGCCCGCCGTTCACGGGAGCCATCGTGGCTCCGCCGTACGGATCGGCGGGCGGCTGCGGCGGCTGGTCGGCGTAGTTGGCAACTCGCAAATGGCCGGCCGCTCCAAAGGAACGGGAATCCGCCGGCACCGCACTCACCGGCCGT
>JBIIEC010000062.1:0-18685 GCA_044238045.1 Pirellulaceae bacterium
GCCCCAGGTCCCGAAACGGGGAAGTTCGGAAATGCGTCCCTCAGGGCGCGTTGGCCCGCTGCAGCCGATCCTGCCAGTAGTCGCGGGCACGGCGCAGGTCCTCCAGCGACTCCTCGGCGGCGGCGGCGGTGATACCCTGCGTCTCCAACTGGCGGCGTACCCGGCGGGCGCGGTCGTAGATCCAGTCGAGGAAGAACTGCGCGGAGGCCTTGCTGATGCGGGGGCGTTCGTCAAACTCCACGTAGAACGCGCCGCTGGTTGCCGCCCGGTAGGCCGTGGGATGGTCGGCCACCACGCGGACCACCACCCAGCCACTCTCCTCCATCACCACCGGCGGCAACTGCCCACGCCGCGCCTTCCATTCCTCCAACCGCACCTGCTGCAGCGGTCGGCCGTTCTTGACCACTTCCAGATATTGGATCTTGTCCTGCGTGGCAAGCTGCAGGTCGAGTTCCAGCTCCAGTCGCTCGCCTGCCTCCGCGCGGAACGTGTGTCCGGGCAGCTCCCCCTGCAATCGCGGACGTAGCAGCGGCCCGTTCGTAACGACCACGCGGCCCGCCCGCAGACCGCTCCACCAGCCATCCGCCGTGAACGGCTCCTCGCAGTGCACATAGACCCGGTGATACCCCAGCGGATTGGAGCCTAGTCCCGAACCGCTGCCGGCGCCGGGCACCACACGATGGCCCGTATCGAGCAGGTGATAGAGAATGCGGTGCGACCATTCGGCCGGGCCATGCGGGCCCGGAAAGAGCACACGATCAAGCGGCTGGTCCTGTTCGGATGCCTCCGCGCCCGCTTCGGTGAACTGCGACGTGAGCAGGCCCACGGAGTCGGCGGTGCCGCAGGCAACGGCCACGGGCAGGTCCGCATGGGCCAGGCTGGCGAAGTGCACATGCGACGGTCGGTGCGTTCGGTCGTTCGACGTCCGCCACGCTTCGACAATCGCGCGTGGCGACGGCAGCAGCGCCTGCACGGACGGCAGCGCGGCGGGCGACGCCCCGTCGTGCAACGCCGAACCGAACAGCAGCGTGACTCCGCCGATGCGTCGGTCGAGGCCCGCTTCGCCCGCCACGAAACGAGCGGTCGTGACGGGCAGACCGTCCACGGGGCCCTCCACGGCGATCGGCAGTTCGGGACGCGCGTCGGGATTGGTCCACGTGACGGGGGAGGCAAGATGCAGGTCGCTGGCCAGCATCCGCTGTGCGAGGTGCGACGTGGGCCCGCGACGGTAGACCTCCAGGTCGCCCGACCACCAGCCCTCTTCGCGCAGCGACGCGAACCGCGGCAGGTCCACCTGCTGGCTGTCGGCGTCGCCGGACTTGAGCACGAACTGCCCCGTGCGTTCGCGGTACTCCAACCCGCGGCGAATCCGAAACGTGTACGCTCCGGGCGGCAGCGCCAGTACGCAGTGACCATCGACGACCTGCCACTCGCCGTCAACAGGCAGCCCCGGCGCGGGCACACGCCGCCCCTTCGCGTTGCGGAGCTGCAGCTGCACCGGCAGCGACTCGCGACTTTCGGTGTCGACGACCGTGAGTTCCAGTTCGCCGCGGGCGGCGCAAGCGGGGGAGTTCGAACCAACGACCAGACCGGCCATCAAGGCCAGCGCAGCCAGCCACGTGCAACACCGGGGCCGCCTCGCGATCGCTCGCAGGGCCGGGTCGGCGCACGCCCGCGCGAGAACGCTGGATGCCCAGTGCGGACGGCGAATCCGAGTGGATCCGGTACGACAAAACCCCATGAAGGCAACGGCTCCCTGAAAAATCGCCAACCATCAACCACGTCAAGACACCGGAAACCAGGAAAGCCGGCCACCCCACGGCGGCCGGGGCCACGCCGAATGAAGTTACCCAATTGCCATCGGGCACACGCGAAACTCGATCACCCCGCCGCCGGCATCCACGATTCTCGCGTCCGCCTGGACCCTCAGTGTAATGAGACACGCCCGGGCGGCCGCGGAGGCGGGCAACATCTACGGCAGGGAAAGCCAGACTCTGCAGCGGCCTTGCTGCAAGGCGACGCACGCCGGGCAGGACGCCCTCGAAAGAACAGTCTCCTCGCCGTGCCCCCCTGAATGAACGCGGACCGGGATCATCTTCCTTCCTTGGCGTCTGTCGCCGATGCAAACCGGCGGGCTCCTTGCAAGGCGGGGCCTATCAGCCAAGGGGCCTGCAATTTGCCCGTCTCTGCCTATGCCGTCCCCGGCAAGCCCACTAGAATGCGGCATGGTGGCAGGTCCGACTCCCCAGACTGGGTGGGTGGGCAGCGGCCGCAGGTACCAGGGGATGGCCGTGCGAGGCGTCGGCGAAGTGCTATGAGCGAGGACTACTACAAAGCGCTGGGCGTGCCCCGGGATGCAACGGCCGACGATATCCACAAGGCCTACCGCAGCCTGGCGCGGAAGTACCATCCGGACCTGAACCCGGACGACGATTCGGCGAAGAAGAAGTTCCAGGCGATCCAGCGCGCTTACGAAGTGCTCAAGGACCCCAAGAAACGCGAAACCTACGATCGGTACGGCTCCGCCTACGAGCAGGCGGGGGGCGGCCCGGGAGGTGGACCGGGTGGCGGTCCCTGGCGACCCTCTGGAGGTCAAGGCGGCCCCAACCCGTTCCAAGACGTGGACCTCTCCGAGATCCTCGGCGAGCAGTTCGGCGGTGGGGGTGGCGGGGGTGGCGGCTTCTCCGACCTCTTCCGACAGTTCACCCGCAAGCAACCGCGCAAGCAGGCCGCCGCCGCGCGAGGAAACTCCATCGAACACGACCTCACCGTTTCCCTGCATACGGCCGTCTCCGGCGGATCCGCCCAGATCTCGATCCGCCGCCCCACGGGCAAGGTCGAGACGATCGACGTGAAGATCCCCACCGGCATCGACGACGGCCAGAAGATTCGGCTGCGGGGCTTGGGCGAACCGGGGCCGCCGGGCGGCAGTCCGGGCGACCTGCTGATCACGGTGCGCGTCGCGTCCCATCCGTCCTACCAGCGCCAGGGACGCGATCTGGTCGTGAAGGCGCCCATCAACCTGGCCGAAGCGATCGCGGGCGGGAAGATCGACATCCCCACGCCGAAGGGCATTGTCGCCGTGACCGTCCCTCCGAACAGCTCCAGCGGACGCCGGTTGCGCATCAAGGGACATGGCGTTCCCCATGCCGAACAGCCGGGCGACTTGTTCGTGGAGTTGCAGATCGTGCTGCCGGACCAGTTCGACGAGGCCACGGCCGCCGCGCTCCGCAACCTCGACCTGCAGCACCCGCGAAACCCTCGCTCCCAGCTGGTATGGTAGTCTCGGTCGCAACCCGCCCACGATCCCAGCGTCTCGCGCCGCAAGACGCCTGCCGGACTGCCCCGGCTAACGGCTTTGCTGGCCGATCGCTCACGCTCACGCTGCCGCTCTGGTTGCTCAGCAGTTCGACGCCCCTGGCCGCCAGCGACTCGCCCGGACAAGCACTCTGGAAACACCTGGACGCCAGCCAACGCCTGAGCGTACTCGCGGCGCTGGCCGCGCTGTTGGCTGCTGCGGCGGCGATTCTGGCCATCGCACGCGGCTCCGCCCGCTTGACGCGTTGGTACATCGAACACGGCGGTCGCTGCTCGTCGGCGCCGCCTCGCGTCCGCGGGACCGCAGTCGCCTTGCGCTCGAAGCACCTGTTCCCATCGCAAGCAGGCCTGTTCCCATCGCAAGCAGGCCTGTTCCCACCGCAAGCAGGCACAGCGCAGCCTGACTCCGCCAAGCCGGGAGCCCCTTCGTGAACTCAGGCCCTTCCAACACGGGTCCTCGCCCGCTCGGCGACGCCTCGCCGCCTGCGTGCTCTGGTAACGCGACCGACCTGCCTGCCGGCGATCGCCCGGGCAAGCGCGCCGGCGAGCGACAGCCCAGCTATCGTTTTCGACCGGAACAGCGGATCCGCCGATCGGTGGATTTTCGCCAGGTATTCCAACGTCGCCAGAGTGTCGCGGATGGAGTGCTGATCGTGTACGGAGGAATTTCGGATTCGCGGACGGGGCGTCTGGGCATGTCGATCTCGCGAAAGTACGGCAAGGCCCATGAGCGGAACCTGTGGAAGCGGTGGGTGCGGGAAGCGTTCCGTCAGCTGGCCGGGGAGACCCGCGGACTGGATCTGGTGGTCCTGCCCCAAAAACAGTCGCAGCCGTCGCTTGCGGCGATCACGATCTCCCTGCGGGGACTGATTCCTCGCATGCGACGTCGACTGCAGCGGGAGCCTCGGGGACGATGAACGACGTCTGGCAACGCTGCCGACGACTGCCCGTCGCCGCCCTGGTGCTGGCCGTCCGCGGCTACCAGTGGGTCATCAGCCCCTGGCTGGGAAACAACTGTCGATTCACACCCACCTGCAGCCAATACTTCATCGAAGCAGTGGAGAAGCAGGGAGCGATCCGCGGCAGCTGGCGCGGCTTACGGCGCATTCTGCGCTGCCACCCTTTTCATCCGGGAGGCCACGACCCGCCCTAACCCCGCCTCTCGCCTTGTCCGCCTCTACCCTTGCCTCCCTGATGTCACTGCCATGCTTTCTCAAAAAGCAAGCTTGACGAAAAAAGCCCTAACCCGTACCGTCTCCCCCGGCGTTTCGTCGCTCCGTTGACCGCCGGCAACCGCTAGCAGCCAACGTGGGGGACCCCAGCGAAAGAACATCCAACGGACGTGGGTAGGTCGATGGGCATGAGGCCAGCAAGACGAGCGATCATTCTGTGCGCAATCCTGGGTTTCTCCGCGGCGGGCTGCAGTTCTCCGCTGATGCGCTGGCGTGACAAGGACAAGAAGGAAACCGAACTCGTCGACCCGATGTTGAACGTGCGTCTCGTGCGCGACATGACGCGCGTCTGGGGCATGCGTCCGGTGAAGGTCGAGGGCGTTGGCCTGGTGACGGGACTGGACAACACAGGCAGTGACCCGGCCGCTTCGCCGCTGCGCGACCTGCTGATCGACGACATGCAGCGGCGTGGCGTGGAGAGCCCGAGCAAGGTGCTGCAACTGCCTTCCACCTCGCTGGTGACGGTCAAGGCGAACCTGCCTCCCGGCGTGCAGAAGGGCGACCGCGTGGATCTGGAAGTGGTCACGCCGCCGATGAGCCAGACGGTGAGCTTGCGGGATGGCTGGCTGATGCAGAGCCGCCTGCAGGAGATGGCCGTGCTGGGGAATCGCCTGCGTTCGGGCCGCCTGATGTCGACGGGCGAAGGCGAACTGCTGGTGCAGACGTTGCTGGAGGGTGACGGCAAGGAGCGTTCCGAGACGCGTGGCCGGATCCTGGGCGGCGCCGTCTCCACCGTCTCTCGCGGCCTGGGCCTGGTGCTGGTTTCCGAACATCATAGCGTGCGGGCGAGTGCCATGATCGGCACGGCCATCAACACGCGGTTCCATCACTACGACCGCGGCACGAAGCGCGGCGTCGCGAATCCGAAACGTGACAACTTCATCGAACTGGCCGTGCATTCCCGCTACCGCCACAACCTCGTGCGCTACGCACGCGTCGTGCAGGCCGTACCCGTCCGGGAGACGCCGCACGAGCAGATGGAGCGACTGGCGGAGCTGGATGCGCAGCTGATGGATCCCAAGTCGGCGACGGTCGCGGCGGTGGACCTGGAGGCCATCGGCCCCGAGGCGCTGCCAACGTTGCGGAAGGGCTTGGCGGCCGAAAGTTCGCTGGTGCGTTTCGCCGCGGCGGAAGCGTTGGCGTACATGAACGAGGTGGACGCGGTCCCGCACCTGGTGGAGGCCGCCGAGCACGAGTCGGCATTTCGCTGGCATGCCCTGGCGGCGCTCAGTGCCATGACCGAGTCGGACGCTCGTGAAGGCCTCGCGCAGCTGCTGCATGCGGAGAGCGACGAGACGCGTTACGGTGCCTTCCGCGCGCTGGGACACTTCAATCCGCGCGATCCGGCCGTACAGGGCGAATCGCTTGGCGATGTCATGAAGCTGCACGTGGTGCCGACGGACACGTCGCCCCTGGTGCACGTGCGTCGTTCGGAGCGACCCGAGGTGGTGCTGTTCGGCAAGCAGATCGCCTTGCAGTCGCCCGTTGCCGTGTTCGCTGGCAAGCACTTCTTGATCAAGTCCGAGGACGGCGAACGCCTCAAGGTGACCTACTTCACGCTCGGCCAGGAGGACCGTTCCGCCTCCTGCTCCAACGACCTAAGCCATGTCATTCGCACGCTGATCCAGATGGGCGGATCCTACGCCGACGTGGTGTCCGCCATCAACGACGCGAAGCAGAAGGGCCTGCTGGCGGCTCGCGTGAAGTTCGATGCGCTGCCGCAGCCCGGCCGCCACTACGACCTGGAGGAGGATCGCCAGGCCGATCCAGACGCCATCAATCCCGAGGAACTGGAAACAGGCATGGAGCTGGACGGCCTGGACGACGAGTCTCGCGAAACGCCGTCCCGCGAGAAGGCCGAGAGCGGCAGCAAAGGTGGCGACGGCAAGGATTCGTCGGAGAAGGCCCAGAGCGAGTCGCCCGATGTGGCCGAAGCGAAGACATCCAGCCCGGCCGTGGGCGGCTGAGCGATCGCGGCTCGCACGAGCCGCCGGCCAGGAATCCAAGGGGGATTGCGCGAATCAGGCACGCGGGGCGGCTACTCGGCAGCCAGCGACCGGTTGAGTTTGTGAATCTGAACGACGCGTCGGCCGGGCGGCGGACTGCGCAGGCCCGGCAGTCCACGCCGCTTGCCGGAAGCAGCTTCCTCGCCATTCATTCTTGCGCGCGTTCCTTCTCCCGCTGCGCGCCCACGGCCGCACGTTCCTGTGGGCCTCTTCGATTCCGAATCGTGAACACGCGATTCGCGGCGCGTCATCGCGTCCCTGCACGGCACTTCGGCTGCAGAACTCAAGGTGCATCGAACGCGAGTCCGGTGTAGAATCAGGCGGTTTGCGGCGGGCCTTTCGGCGTCGCGTCCCGCCTGGCTTCTTCCTTCGCGAAGCACTCGACTCACCTATGCTCAAAGCACTCGAACTCTGTGGCTTCAAGAGCTTCGCGGACAAGACGCGTTTCGACTTCCCTCCGGGCATTACGGTGGTGGTGGGACCGAACGGATCGGGCAAGTCGAACATCGTGGACGCGATCAAGTGGGTGCTGGGCGAGCAGAGCGCCAAGAGTTTGCGTGGCCGCGAGATGGCGGACGTGATCTTCAAGGGCTCCGGCGGAAACTCGGCCGTGCGAAGGCCGGCGAATGCGGCCGAAGTGACGATCGTCTTCGACAACGCCGACGGACTTCTGCCCGTCGATGCGCCGGAGGTGCGGGTGACGCGGCGCGTCTACCGCAGCGGCGAGAGCGAATACCAGATGAACGGCAACGCCTGCCGGCTGCGGGATGTGAAGGACATCTTCCGCGGCACGGGCATGGGCGCGGATGCCTACAGCCTGATTGAGCAGGGCAAGGTCGACACGCTGCTGCAGGCCTCGCCGCGCGACCGGCGGGCGATCTTCGAGGAGGCGGCGGGCATCAGCCGCTTCAAGGCCAAGAAGGTGGAGACGCAGCGGCGTCTGGAGCGTGTCGAGCAAAACCTGGCGCGGCTCGCGGACATTGTCGAGGAGGTCGACAGCCGGCTGCGGACGATCCGCAACCAAGCGTCCAAGGCGCGTCGCTTCAAGGAGTACAACGATCGCCTCCGCGAACTGCGGACGCACGTGAGCCTCGTCGACTGGCGTCGTTATTCGGCGGAACTGGAGTCGTTCCAGGCGGAATTGGAGTCGATTCGCGGGCAGCAGGATGGGGCTCGGACGCGGCTGGCGGACGACGAGCGGGAGTTGGAGGAGATCGAGTCGAAGGCGGGCGGGCTGGAGCAGACGCATCGGTCGGTGGAGTCTGCGGCGACGAACGTCCGGCAGGCGCTGGCTGGCCATGCGGCCACGATCCACCATGAGTCGCAGAGGCTGGACGAGCTGGCGCATGAGTTCGGCCGTTATCGACGGCAGCGCCAGGCGATGACGGCTCGCGCGGGGGACCTGGGCCTGCAGTTGCAGCAGATTTTAGCCGAACTGGCGGTCGCCCAGCAGGTCGACGGCGAGATTCGCACGCGGATGCAGGAGCAGCAGCGGCAGGCCGAACTGACCTACGCCGACCTGCAGGCTCGCCTGCAGTATCGCGACCAGCAGCGCGCCGAACAGACGCGACAGCAGCGGGCGGTGACGGAGTTGGCGCGCGGGATCAGCATGCTGGAAACCGAATCGCAGTCGGTGCGCCAGCAGATGGACCGGGTGGCGGAGCAGTTGCAGAACCTGCAGGAGCAGACGGACCGGTGTGAGCAGGAGCGGCAGGAGTTGCAGAAGGTCGACGCGGACTGGCAGCAGCAGGAGGAGAACGCGCGGCTGGCGCTGAACCGTGCGCGACGCACGCTGAACTCCCACGAACGCGACCTCGGCGAGCAGAACCAGGCGCTGGTCGACCTGCAGCGCCGCCTGACCGTATCCAGTGAACGGGCGCGACTGCTGCAGGATCTGGATCGACGCCAGGAAGGCCTCAATCCGGGCGTCCAGGACCTGCTCCGCCGCGCCCAGTCCGAAGCCCTCGGGTCGCTCGCCGCGGTCCAGGGAATGGTCGCCGACCTGATTCGCGTCGATGTGGAGATGGCTCCGCTGATCGACGCGGCGCTCGACGACCTGACACAGTTCATTGTCGTGGACGGCTCGGGTCTGGCGGAGGAGATTGCCCGCGGCCTGCTGCCGCTGAAGGGCCGTGTCGGCATCCTCGACACGCGTCCGGCGACTCGCCCCGAAGATCTGCGGCGCGGCGAAGATCTGCGGCGCGGCGACGAGAATCGGCAGGCGGCGGCGGGCCGGCACGACGCGACACGTTCCGGAGCGGACCCCACCTGGGCTGGCGACCGCGGGGTGCTGGGACGCGCGGATCGGTTCGTGGAAACGGCACCGCGTTACGCCGAACTGGTCCAGCGACTCCTGGGCTCCACCTGGTGCGTGGAAAGCCTCTCCGATGCCCTGCGTCTGCAGGCCGCCGACTCCCGCGGCGTGCGTTTCGTGACCCGCGCCGGCGAGATCCTCGAACCCGACGGGCGATTGCTGGCCGGTCCCCGCCAGGCCAGCCTGGGCCTCGTCTCCCGTCGCAGCGAACTCCGCTCGCTCCAGCAGGAGATCGCCAATCTGGAACCGCAGGTGACCCATGCGGAACAGCGGATTGCACAGCTCAAGGCTCAGATCCAGGCAGCGCAGGAAGAGCTCGACCGACGCACGGCGGGCTACGACGAAGCGGCCTCGCGGCTGATGGAAGCCCGACTTGCCCTGCGCACCGCGACCGACCGCTGGCAGGGCCTGTTGCAGCAGCAGCAGACGGCCACTGCCGACCAGCAGCGACTGCTGGAACGCCAGACCGAACTGGCCGCGCAGCTGCAGACGCAGCACGAAAGTCGCGACCAGCTGCAGGCGGTCCTTGCCGAACTGGAAACGGCGCTCGACGAGCAGCAACAGCAGCTCAAGCAGCTTGAACAGCAGCGGCAGGAGGAGCAGGCGAAGCTGACCGAGGTGCGGGTGGAGCTGGCGAAGAGCGAGCAGCGGCTGGACAGCCTGGCGGGCCAGCGGCTGCGATGCGAGGAGGACCAGCGCGAACGCGAAAAAGCGCTCTCCGACATCCGAGCCCAGTTGGACGCGCTCCGCAAACGCCAGCTCGGCACCGATCTGACCATCCTGCGGGCGAGCGGCGCGGTGGCGGAGCTGACGCTGGAGCGTGAGAAGCTGGAACGCACGCTGGCGGACACGAGCCAGCAGCGAAGCGAGCTTACCACGCAGCGGCGACAAGGCCAGCAGCGATGCGAGGCGGCTCGCAAGGAACTGTCGCTCCTCGAGGCTTCGCGGCACCAGCTGGAGCTGTCATCGAGCGAGGTCAGGCTGGCCCGCGAAGCGCTCGACCAGCGTGTCCGCGATGACTACGGTATCGACCTGTCCGAAGCGGCCGCGCTGCCGAGCACCGAGGAACAGCAGCGGCAGCGGGAGGAGATGGACGAGGAGATCAACGAGCTGCGGCGGCGTCTGAGCAACATGGGCGCGGTGAACCTGGAGGCGCTCGACGAGATCGAGGCGCTCGAGGAACGCCACGCGGCCCTGGCCGGCCAGTACCAGGACCTCGTCAGTGCCAAGGATTCGCTGGCCCGCATCATCCACAAGATCAACGCCGACAGCCGCCGTCTGTTCATGGAAAGCCTGGAGACCATCCGCACGAACTTCCAGGCGCTCTTCCGCCGCGTTTTCGGCGGCGGACACGCCGACATCGTGCTCGAGGAAGGCATCGACATCCTCGAGGCCGGCATCGACATCGTGGCCACACCGCCCGGCAAGCACTCGCTGGGCATCTCCCTGCTCAGCGGTGGCGAACGCGCGCTGACGGCCGTCACGCTGCTGCTCGCCATCTTCCAGTATCGCCCCAGCCCGTTCTGCGTACTGGACGAAGTCGACGGCCCGCTGGATGAGGCCAACATCGGTCGCTTCGTGGATATCCTCCGCGAATTCCTCCAATGGACCAAGTTCGTCGTCGTCACGCACTCCAAGAAAACCATGACCGCCGCCAACACGCTCTACGGCGTCACGATGCAGGAGTCGGGCGTGTCGAAACGCGTGTCGGTGCAGTTCGAGGACGTGAGCGAAGACGGCCAGATCCGCAGCGAAGCGTTCCAACGCCAGCCCGGCCCGGACGACGACGAACAGGCAGCCTAGCTAGCACTCGCCACGTCGCGCCCTCCATGCTCTTCTTTCCGCGTGCCGCTCTTCATCGGCTCAGATGGTGCCGCCGGAATGACTGGTGAAACTTTCTAAAGTAATACCCGCCGTCGAATCGAAACATAACCCCGGGAAGCGTGCGAACGCCAACGCTTGGGGTCTTCCAACACCAAGCTGGTTACGTGCGATTCCCACAGGGGGGTGACCTGCCAAAGGCTTTTCCTGCCTCAACGGGTCCGTAGCACAATTCGATCTCGAAACGGTTATGGACCTCTTGCGCTTGTTGCGCCCCGCAACGATGTTCGCTCGAGCCGTCTTGGCTGCCGTGATGGTTTGGTTTGGGTAACGGATTGCCCAGCCGACGTCGCGGATGCCAGCACGGCTGACTCGATGCTATTGGTCGTCGCCAGATGGAACTGGCTTCGCACCCGGCAGAAGCGAACGCATTTAGACCCCGACCCAGATCGTCGTGGTCTGCGCGGACCAGGATCGCATGGATAGCGGCCTGGGACGAGCGGACGTCCGACCCGGGGGTCTCTGCCATGAAGGCAGCGTAGATGCCGACGTGGCCTGGTTTACTCAAACGTGGAGCATTGGAGAACCTGTAATGAAGGTCTTCACAACTGGTCAGGTCGCTAAGATCTGCAAGGTGGCCCCGCGCACGGTCAGCAAATGGTTCGACTCAGGCCGGCTCAAAGGATACCGTATCCCGGGATCCCAGGACCGGCGCATCCCCCGCGAGTACTTGATCAAGTTCCTGAAGGAGCATGGAATGCCCCTTGGCGACCTCGAAGATGAGGCAATGGCCAAGGTGCTGATCGTCGCTCAAGACCAGGTGCTGATCGAGAACCTTCGGCGGGAACTGCCCACTGAGAAGTCGTTCCGGGTTGCTGTCGCGGCGAGCGGCTTCGAAGCAGGTATACAAGCTGAGAGCTTCCATCCGGACTGCATCATCGTGGACTTCTCGATTGGCAAGGTCGAGGCGCTGCAGATTTGCCAAAATCTGCGTCGCAACCCCGACTTCGCCAAGACGATCCTGATCGCCCTGTTGCCCGATGACGGCAGCACGATCAGCTTCGACCGCTCGAGCATCAACGAGACGTTCAAGAAGCCGTTCGACGCGGCTCTGCTTGCCGAACGCCTCCGCACGCTGATTGGCGCGAAGAAGGAACTCGTCTAAGCCCTCGCGGGAAGTGGACGAGGTTCCTGGAGCCGAATAAGAAATTAGACCGTCGTAGCTAGACCCCTACGGCGGATAATTTCTTTCGAGGCTCGCTCGAACGACCCTTCCGGCGACCGACCCCGTGGACACCCGTGCGTCTCGATTCCGGTGTCCATGCCTAGCGGGACCGCGCAATGCGTCCGCCGCTCCTCTTCCAAGCCCCGTAGAAGGGGCTTTTTTTATTTCCCGGGCTTCTCCTCGGCTTGATCGGCCCGTTCCGGTCATCTATCGCCGGGCAGCTTTCCCAGCAGAGCCGATGTGGCTTCGGGCTCAAGGATCGTGCGACCCCGGACATCGGGACCGTTGTACCCCGTTTCAGAACGCTCGTTCCTTCCCCCCATCTCTCCCAACCCCTCGACCAGGGTTTTCCGCGTTGCCCGGGAGGCGCGTCTTACGGTTCGGGGGAGGTCGGGAAAGTTGCGTGGCTGGTTCGCTGGGTCGGAGTCCCCCCGCAGCGTTCCTGCACACTAGCCCCCTCCTGATGGCCTGCCGACACCCCTGTAACGGGCGGCGGGCAGGTGGTACACAAGAGCCCTATGAGCGACCTGACCCACTTTGACGAGTCCGGAGCCAGCCGCATGGTGGATGTGGGCGGCAAGGCGGAAACTGAGCGAATGGCTCGGGCTTCCTGCCGAGTCCACATGCGACCCGCCACGCTGGTGCGGATCAGGCAACTGGAGATCGGGAAGGGAAATGTCCTGGAGGTGGCTCGCCTCGCCGGAATTCAAGCGGCCAAGCGAACCGACGAACTCATCCCCCTCTGCCACTCCTTGCCCCTGACCTCGGTAACCCTCGATTTCCGCTTTCCGGGGATCGAAGGTCAGACCCAGGCCGGGTCAGTCGGGAGCGGACTGACAGCCGGACGTGGGTTGGATGATCAGGTGGCAGTGCTGGAGATTGAGGCCCAGGTGCGGACCGTCGGTCGGACCGGAGTGGAGATGGAGGCGTTCACCGCGGTAGCCATCGCTGCCCTTACCGTATACGACATGTGCAAGGCGATCGACCGGGGAATGTCGGTCGAAGGAATACGACTCGAAGAGAAAACGGGCGGCAAGAGTGGAACGTTCCGCCGCTAGGAAACGTGAACGATTCGGCCCGATGACGGCGCACGAAGACGAGTTCGGCAAGCCGTGGTAGCGACCTGCGGACTCGTGGGATACCATGACCATTCAGGCAGGTAGCGGCCCGCATCGCGAAGGCCTCGGACAGGTCCCGGGTACGGACTGCGATACAACATGGAGGCCTCCATCCGTCGCCGGACGCCCCCGCAGGAAGAGTGGACTGGACAATGGACGATGTCGCCCGTGGGCGACTTGACCGAGACAACAACGAGCTTTAACCCCTCGCCGTGCGGACCGAACAGTCCGCGCGGCGGCGACTGGCGGCCCACCCGGCTTTCCGCAGTGGTCCGCCCTCGATCATGAGGATCTCCTTCCGTGAGTCAGGCAGCCCATCCCACCCACGAACTTCCATCGGTTGTTCGCCATCTCTTCGCACCGATCCTTCCCGACCTGCAGCGGGTCGAGGGAGTTTTGGCTCAAGAGTTGCGAAACCGCTCATCCGCTTTCGTGGACGAGCTGCTGCAGTACGGAGGAAAGCTCGGTGGCAAGCGGCTGCGGCCTGCACTGCTCATGCTGAGTGCCCAGGCAACGGGCCGGATAGTCCCGGAGCACGACACGCTGGCGGCGGTGATCGAGATGATCCATACCGCGACGCTTGTCCACGACGACGTGCTGGACGAAGCTGAGATCCGGCGTCATCTGGCCACCGTGAACGCTCGCTGGAACAACGAAACCAGCGTGCTGCTCGGCGACTATCTGTTCTCCCACGCGTTCTATCTGGCTGCGACCCTCGACACGACCTACGCCTGCCAGCGGATTGGTCGCAGCACGAATATCGTCTGCGAAGGAGAACTTCGGCAGGTGGGCAACCGCGGGAATCACGGACTGACCGAGGCCGAGTACAACGCGATCATCAACGGCAAGACCGCTGAACTGTGCGCGTGTGCCTGTCACCTGGGTGCGTACTACGCGAACCAGCCTCCCAAGCACGTGGAGGCGATGGAGCAGTACGGTCGATCGCTGGGCATGGCATTCCAGATCGCCGACGACCTGCTCGACCTGCTTGGCGACGAATCGACGACCGGCAAGACGCTTGGCTCGGACATCCAGAAGCAGAAGCCAACGCTGCCGCTGATCCGGTGCTACGATCTGGCAAGCGAATCGGAGCGGATGGACCTGGTGGCTCTGCTGGAGACGCCGGACGAATCGACGCGTGGCAGCCTGCAGGCGTGGTTCGACCGGTATGGAGCCGTTGAGTACGCTCGCCAGACGGCCCATCGTTTCGCCGAGGACGCCCGCCGACAGTTGGACGGCCTGCCCGATTCGGTGGCCAAGTCCACTCTGCGGGACCTGACCGACTTCGTCGTCGGCCGTTCGCTCTAGGCTCGATCATGCTGGGCCTGCCGCAAGCCCTCCTCCGCCATGTGCTCCCGGGGCAACCCATGTGCGCCCGGGGCATCTCAGCCCGTTTCCTCTTGGCCAACTACAGCCCTAACTGGGCGTAGTCTTCACGGGCGGCAAGGCGGGTGGTTCGGGATCATCCAGCATGGGCTGCAGTTCGTCGACAAAGTCGCGAACGTCCTTGAATTCGCGATAGACACTGGCGAAACGGACAAAGGCGACCTGGTCGAGGCGTCGCAGCTTCTGCATCAGCATCGCGCCGATAGCCCGCGATTCGATTTCGTTGTCCGGACGATCCAGCAACTCCTGCTCGACTTCGGCGACGATGGCCATGATCTGCTCGTCGCTGACGGGTCGTTTCCAGCAGGCTTTGGCGAGTCCGCTGAAGATCTTTTCCCGGCTGAAGGGTTCGCGGACGCTGTCCTTCTTCACGACCTTCAGCTCCCACTCCTCCAACCGTTCGTAGGTCGTGTAACGGCGTTTGCAGCCGAGGCATTCGCGGCGGCGTCGGATGGCGTACCCATCCTGGTGAGCGCGGGAGTCAATCACGCGATCGTTGTCCAGGTGGCAGAAGGGACACTTCATGGGAGGTCTCGAGTTGGTTTTCGTGAATCCGGGGCATCCCGCCGTGCTTGCTCGACCCACGCAACGCCCGCTGCATCATAATCCCCCGAGACGCTTGCCGAAAACCGATCCTTCCCGGATCGTGCGGGAATTCGCGATGAATTCAGAGGGTCCCCCATCGAACGGCGCGGGGCCGCTGGTAAGATGGCGGAGCTGCCGGCGTGTACACGACGCCTTTTCGAGGCTCACACGTCGAGCAGATCCCGCCTCCGAGATTCCGCCGACTCCCTTAGGTAGGTTCCCGCCATGAACTGCATCGCGTTCGCGCGACACGCCTCTCGTCGCTTCATCGGGTCCAATCGTCCCCGCCTTCCCGTCAAGGTTGCCTGCTGGACGGCGCGCGGGCGGCACCTCCTTGTTCTGGGGGCCGTGGCTTTGGGAGTCGGTTCGCCTCTGCGTTTGGCGGCGGCCGAGTCATCCTCGCCCGCGGCACCCACGACCGCAGCCACTCCGGCAGCCGAGCAGCCCGACGGCGAGCCAGTGCTTTTCGACGGCAAGTCGCTTGAGGGCTGGCGGATCATCGACAAGTGGGACTTCTCGGACCATGGCGCGGTGGAGGTGCAGGACGGCGCGATCGTCCTGGGCAAGGGCGACCCGGCCACGGGTATCTCCTGGAAGGGGGACCTGCCGCGGAACAACTACGAACTGACCTGGCAGGCCCAGCGCCGCTCGGGTTCGGACTTCTTCTGCGGCCTGACCTTCCCCGTCCGCGACTCGCACTGCACGCTGATCCTGGGAGGTTGGGGCGGCCAGATCGTGGGCCTTTCGAACATCGACGGCTTCTCGGCCGTCGAGAACTCGACCACGCGCACGGTCGCCTTCGAAGAGAAACGCTGGTACCAGCTCCGGCTCCGCGTCACCGACGCCAAGATTCAGGTCTGGCTGGACGAGAAACCGTTGGTCGACGTGGACGCCAAGGGCAAGAAGTTCTCGATCTGGTGGGAGCAGGAGCCCGTGACGCCACTGGGCATCGTGACGTGGAACACCGAAGGCGCGATCAAGGACCTGCAGTGGAAGACTCTCGAAGATAAGTAGCGACGACGGCATGTCGTAATCGGCACACGCGTGTGCCGATTACGGATTGTCGCAGCCTCGGCCTCAGTTCGAAGCGTGGCGGCGCGTCGACGCTGGGGCGCGTGCGAAGTGAGGGGCGGGGATGACGCCGGGAGCGGTCGGCTGTTTGGACTGGATCCACTCGTAGTAGTCGGTCATCTTGAGCTGTCCGGCGGCCGCGCGATCGACCAGGCAGACCACCTCGCGATGCAGTTGCAGGGCGCTGGCCGTGTTCATGCTGGTGACTGGCCCTTCGATGGCTCCAGCCACCGCCTTCGCCTTCGATGTCCCGCTGGCCAGCAGCACGATCTTCCGCGACTCCAGGATCGTCCCGACGCCCATGGTGATCGCATACACGGGCACGTCCTCGGGTCGGTCGAAGAACCGCGCGTTGTCCTCGATGGTCTGCCGAGCCAGGGTCTTGATGCGGGTGCGGGATCCCAGCGAACTGCTGGGTTCGTTGAAGGCGATATGGCCATCGGTGCCGATGCCCAGCACCTGCAGGTCGATCCCGCCGCTCTCGCGGATCCGATCCTCATACCATTGGCAGAACGCCGGGAAGTTGTCCGTGGTGCCCGAGGGGATATAGATATTGTGCGGCGCGACGTTGATATGCCGGAACAGATGCTCGTGCATGAAATGGTGGTAGCTCTGCGGATTGTCGCGCGACAGCCCCACGTACTCGTCCAGGTTGAACGTCGTCACCCGGGAAAAGTCCAAACCTTCCTCGCGATGCATGCGTATGAGTTCGCGGTAGAGTCCCAAGGGGGTGCTGCCGGTGGCCAGCCCGAGCACGGCGTTGGGTTTGGAATTGAGCGTCTGCGCGACCAGCCGCGCGGCCGCTCGGCTGACGTGGTCGTAATCATCGAGGATTACCACTTCCATGGACAGGAACCTTTCTCGAATGCCCGGGAGGTAGTCGGTCGGTCGCCAATTCGCGTTGGTTCGGCGATGGCGTCAGGAGACGGGCCGCTTCTGGGACAAGCCGCAGGGTCGTTCCACGAAGGGGAGGCCCGCCCCCGAGGGGTCGATTGTACGTTGGCGGAGCGGCGGAATCCAAGGCTGCCGCGCGGAATCATCGCCGAAGCTGGTGGTTGCGAACATGCCTGAATAGACTAGAGGGGACCGAAGGCCCTTCGATGTCCGCAGGACCTGAGGTTCACGGGAGTTGACGATGGGCCGCATGCCTGTTTCCGCAGCGAGCGGATCTATCACCAAGAGGGCGGAGCGGGCTTCCTCGGGAACGTCTCGCGCCGCAGGCAATCGCTGGGCTGCGGCTCTGGTCGCCGCTCTGCTCTCCTGCCATGCCGTCGCGCCCACGCTGCTGGCCCAGACAACGTTCACCTACAGTTACAGCAATCTCTTTGACGATCGCCTCACGCGACAGTCCGATTTCAGCGAATACGAGATGCTGCGGGCGGTGGAGGAGTCGCTGGCTGTCTGGGCCCAGCATGCTCCGTTGACCTTTGTCGAGCGTCCGGACTCGGGTCCGGCGGTGAGTGACAACGACTACATCAAGGGATCGGCTCCCGACATCCGCGTGGGGCACCATGACCTTGAAGGCAACACGCTGGGCCATGCGTACTTCCCCGCCGGGTTCTTCAGCGGCCTTGCCAGCGATGTCCACATGGACAGCAGCGACCGGGTCTGGGGCGAAGGACTCTTCTATTCCACGGTCCTGCATGAGCTGGGGCATTCGCTGGGAGTCGACCATATCGACGACCAGGTCTCCGTGATGAACTCGGCCCTCGGCCCCACCAACACCTTCAATTCCCTGGAGGACGGAAGACTCTATCCGCCCGAGATCACGGCCCTGCAGATCCGCTATGGCACGGGATCGGGGTCGGTGCAAACGACGCGAACCTGGCAAGGCGGCCGATCGACGAGCTGGTCGGACGACGCGAACTGGGCGGAGGGCTGGCATCCGACCCGCTATGCGAATGTCACCCTGCCCGGCGCAGCCATGGTGCAGGTGCGCGATCGGGACCAGCGAGCCCGCTCGTTGCTGGTCTCGGGAGCGTCGGCCGGCATCGAGATTCCCAGCCAGGGACAGCTGGTGGTGGCGGAGGACCTCGTCCTGGGCAGCACCCCGGTCAGCTCCGGCGGCGGTTCCAGCGGCAACGCGAGGGGCGGCACCCTGCTGGCGGCCGGCGATCCGGTGCGCGTGCTGGTCCCGACCAGCGAAGTCGACCAGGACCGCTGGTTCCTGCCCGAGTTCGACGACTCGACGTGGACCCTCGGCCGCACCGGTGTGGGGTACGAGCGTGGCAACGGCTTCGAAGCCGACTTGCAGACCGACCTCGAGTCGCAGATGTACAACCGGGCGACCAGCGTCTACCTGCGTTCGGAGTTTTCGGTGGAGGATCCGGCCGCTGTCGACTTCCTGAACCTGCGGATGAAGTACGACGACGGCTTCGCGGCGTTCCTCAATGGAGTGCGGGTGACGGCTGCCAATGTCCCCGGCACGCTGGCTTGGAATTCGGTCGCGCCCGCCTCGCGGGATGACCGTATGGCAGGCACTTACGTGGCGTTTGACCTGAGTGGACAGCGGGACCTGCTGCGATCCGGTCGCAACGTCCTGGCCATCCAGGGGCTCAATAATCGCGCCAACAGCTCCGACCTGCTGCTGCTGCCCGAACTGTCCGGCG
>JBIIEC010000063.1:0-18633 GCA_044238045.1 Pirellulaceae bacterium
AACCTCGTGGCCCGTCGCTTCCTTCGCGAACCCCAGGCCGCCCACCGTCCTGCCTTCACGATTCCGCCATCGAGCGTGTATTCCGGCAGGTCGTTCCCGGCGGTTCGAACCGACGGTGGCGGCAGCCCTGTGGTCGCCCAGCCCCGGCGCGGGCTTCGCGGGTCCCCTCGCAGGATAGCAGTCCATGAACGCTCCCCTCTCACCGGTTCCAACCTGGGACAGCCCCGCTTGGGTCGAGCACGCGCAGCACCTGCTGGACTCCTACCGAAGATGGCTCGGCAGCGACTTGGTGTCCCGTGATGGCTCGCTCCTCGATCAGGCCCGGCGATTGCATGAGGCCGATTTCGTGGTCGTCTCCCACGGCACCCAGGAAGACCCGCTGCTCCACTACGCCAATCGTCGCGCGTTGGAACTCTGGGAGATGGACACGGCCACACTCGTCCAGACTCCCTCGCGTTTGACGGCCGAACCGATGCACCGAGACGAACGGGCGCAGCTTCTGGAGCGGACATCGCGGCAGGGCTATGTCGACGACTACCAGGGGATCCGCATCAGCCGCACCGGACATCGTTTCCAGATCCATCAAGCCATCGTCTGGAACCTGCTGGACGACCGCGAGCAGCGGATCGGGCAGGCGGCGACCTTCTCACGATGGACACCGCTCGATTAAGTCCCCGCCCCACGCCCGGCCGCCTGCGTTGCTCCGCGAGCGGCCGGCCCTTCACCTCCGAGCCAGCCCCAAGGCAATCCATGGACACTGCAGCGCCCCATGTTCTCGCCATCGGCGAAACGCTCTGGGATCTCTTTCCGTACGGCCCGCGGTTTGGTGGAGCCACCGCGAATTTCGCGTGCCACGCCGCGGCGCTCGGCTGTCGCGTCTCGCTCATCTCGCGCGTCGGCCATGATGACTACGGGCGGGATGCCCGCAGCTTCCTGGAGCGACAGGCGGTCGACCTCGCCTGCCTGCAAGTCGATCCCACGCGTCCCACGGGAACCGTCGTCGTTTCGCTCAACGCAGCCGGCCAGCCAACCTACGAGATCACGCAGGACGTTGCTTGGGACCATCTGGAATGGTCACCGCAAATCGAAGCCGCTGCCGCGCACTGCGATGCGATCTGCTTCGGCACGCTCGGACAACGCCATGCCACTTCACGCGCCACGATCCAGCGACTCCTCACCGAAAGCCGTTCAGCGCGGATCCGTTTGCTCGACATCAACCTGCGAGCTCCCTTTTTCGACGACGCGCGCATCGAACAGTCGCTGGGCTGGGCCAACGCGTTGAAACTGAATGAGGATGAACTGCCGCACGTGGCCAGGATCCTGGAACTGCCGTCGGCCCCCGCCGAAGCGATCGTCGCCCTGCAGCGCCGCTTGGAACTGGAGTTCGTCATCCTGACATGCGGAGCGGATGGATCGTGGCTCGTCACGAAAAACCTCTGCCATCGTCTCGAAGGCCAAAAGGTCGAGGTGGCGGACACGGTGGGAGCGGGGGATGCGTTCACCGCAACCCTCCTGCGCGGATGGTTGGCGGGGATGCCCGCCGAACAGTCCCACCGCTGGGCTCAACAGGTGGCCAGTTGGGTCTGCACCCAGCAAGGAGCCGTGCCCGCCTGGCCCGAGCCCTTGCGGCAAGGGCCGCTTGCAACACTTTGAGCCATCTCGCTCGTGCCGAAAACGATCGGCCGGCACGAGCAATGACGACTCGGCCCGAAGGTAACGTCGCCACGGTTAGAAAGATGCCAGTGACGTGCCATCGCCACGGCAGAACTCGCCGACCGACTGGACTGCATGCTCGTAACGCGCCGGACGAACTTGCCGCGTGCTCAGTTCGGCAGGCCTTGGCCAGAGCGGCCTCGGCGGGCTCCTCGATTCTCCGTGACCTCTGTGGTCTCCGTGGTGAGAATCAGCCTCACCGAGGTGTGACGGGCGATGGTGGTGAGCGCTCACGGTATTCCAAGGTGGCGAAAACTCACCCGCGCAGCAAAAAAGGGCTCGGCGCCTGACAGGTGCCGAGCCCTTCGATAGTTCCTACGCGCGAAAACGCCAGACCAGGGGCAACGAGCGCTTCCAGCGGCCCGAAGCGGCGGAACGTAACCGTCCCGCTTCACTCCAAGTCGCATGGCAGCCCCGCCACTTCGCGTCCAAGATGTCCGGAGCGAAACGGTGGCGAAACGCAACGTTCTTCGCGAACTGGTTGACCGAGTCGGGCGGTTTAGTGCTCGCCCAGCGGATCTTTCCGCTCCGTGATCGACGGACTCTTCGAGGCCATCTCGGCGTTCAATTCCTTGAACGGCGCCCACTCTTCCGGCAGGTTGTCCTCGTGGAAGATCGCCTCCACCGGGCACTCCGGCACGCAGGCCTCGCAATCGATGCACTCGTCCGGGTGAATGTAGAGGATCTTGTCACCCTCGTAGAAGCACTCGACGGGGCAAACGACGACGCAGTCGGTGTACTTGCATCCGAAACAGGGCTGGGCCACTACGTGTGTCATTGAGAGGTATCTCCATCAAAAAACCGAACGACTGGGACGCGGACCGCTCCCGACGGAAAATCAAAAGATTGCACGATTATCGGCACAGCAAACGGGCCCGGAACACACGGACTTCCGGAACTCGAAGAGCCAAGGCCAAGGGGGGCAGCGGAGCGGGCCCGCGATCAGGCGGCGGGTTTCCCCGATTCGCCCGAGTTACCGCAGGATCCCTGGGCTGTCGCAGCCCCCCAGGTTTCCTGCAGGCGGAGTTCCCCCTCAAGCGAGCAGGTTTCCGCAACTTCGCGAGACGGCCATGCCAGCACTGCCACTTCCAATCGGGGAATCTAGTGAGGGCAATCGTCCGTGTCAAGGGACGGTTCAACCGGTCAGCCTTGCTTCGTTTTGGAAGCCTCCCTAGAATCCCACAGCGGATCCGCCTGCACGCCCCGACGAGCCAGCGGTTGCTGGCGGAGAGCTTCCACGGTGGCGAGTGGACGCAGCATGGCCACCGGCGGCGCAGATCGCGGGGCGCGACCGCGGCCGATCCGTAGGACGCTGCGTTCCCCTCGGGGAGAGCATCTCACAAGCAGTGCCTCGATGGCTTGTTGCCGGAAAACTGGCGGGCGGTCGAGGCGCGGAAGAATCCGTCGAGGGGGGCCGCTGCTGGTCCCGGGAGCGTTCGCTCGGCGGTGAGCGGCCGCAAGTCGAAAGGAAGTCTACGGTGGTGCTCCACGAAAACGACCGACGCCTCCTCGACCAATGCCTGGCGAACGACCCGCATGCTTGGGAGCGGTTTGTCGACCGCTTCTCGGGTCTGGTCCTGCACGTCGTGGACCATACGGCTCTTGAATTCGGCCGACGGCTTCCACCAGCGGATCGCGAGGATCTGGCGGCGGAGGTTTTCCTGGGGATCGTGGCAAACGACTTCCGTACGTTGCGGGGATTCCGGGGCGAGTCGAGCTTGGCCACCTATCTGTCGGTCATTTCCCGCCGCATTGTGACCCGGCAATTCGCCTCGCTTTCGACAGACCATGCCGCACTGGGTGACGCCGGGGAACTGGCCGATCCATCGCCCAGCGAGGAGACGCGTCTGGAGGACGTGGAGGAACTGCGCCAGCTGATGGCCCGTCTGCAAGGATCGGAAGCCGATGTGATGCGTCTGTACCATCTCGAGGGCAAGTCCTACCGCGAGATCAGTGTCCAGACAGGCGTGCCGGAGAATTCCATCGGTCCGACCCTGAGCCGCGCTCGTTCGAAGCTGCATGCCCTGCGAACAGATTCCCTGTCGCACTGACCGATTGGCAGCCAGCAGGAATCGGGGGGATCGACGCATCCCGCGATCTAGGTCCGCGGCAGACTGAATCGTTCTCCGCGAGTCGACCAGAGGCCACGTGCGTGGACATCTCGCTTCATCGCACGCGATCGAAGGGCGGCAGTCGTCGGACGGCCGTGTCGCGAGCTGGGGCATCCAGCGCGGAGGACCGCTGAGGCCGGCGAGCCATCAGCGGATTGTTGGCCCGGAGACCGAGAGCATCAGGCGAGGCGAGGTCGATGGTGGGTACGCCCGTGATCTGAGGCATGGTCCAGAGCTGGTTGGGATCTCCGGACAGCTGGTTGACCAGATGCCTGTCCGTCTGCAGCGAGAAGCTCAAGCCGGCTGGCGGCAATCGAATCTCGACAAACCGCGGCAGGGACACTCCGTGCACCTGGTCGAACTGGAACGCGGACGCAACGGAGGACGCGATGGGCTGCTGGTTGGCGTCGTAGAGGTGCTGTTCGAGCACCCAGCCGCGGGCATCGTCGATGACCATGACTTTCGTGACTTCGCGTTGGTTCATGACCAGGTGTGAGCGAATCTCCAGCTGACCGGGGCGACTGCGAAACGGGCCTTCATGGCGAGCGGTGGGATCGATCTCGACGACGCCGAGAGCCTGGATGAGCCAATCGGGAGGGATGGGAACAATGTCCCGCGCGGTGCTCTTGTCGAACTCCGCATGCTTGCCCCAGTAGATGGCCGGCTGCTCGTTCCGTTTCACCCACACCCAATAGATTTCGTCGTTGCTTCCCAGATCGAGTTCCGGACCGGTGATCCGCGTTTCGGCTCGTAACCGGAACCGGCGAGGTCGATCGAGCGCGTAGCTGGTTTCCAGGGGAGGGACTCCGGCCAGCGTCAGGGTGGCGCCGGAGGACTGCAATTGCTGGATGCGCGCACTGTTCGCGTTCACGACGCGCACCACGTCCTCCAAGGTAGCCTCGGAATTCAGGACGGTTGGAGCATAGTCGTTGACCAACTGGCGATTGCGCGGGCAGGTAGCGCCAGAGCCTCCCAGCATCGCCAGCAGGACGAACAGGTGCAGCAGTCGTTCCCTCAAAGGACTTCCTTTTCCTGCTTCGAGCATTGCATCGGGCGGACTTTCCGTGAGCTCGGTTGTTTCGGTTTTGCGGCACGCGTTCCCGGGAGGTCCACGGCAGTGGCAAGCCTTCGGCTACGGTCCGTCGGACGCGGGCCTGCTGGTCTGGGGCTGCGCCCCCTCGGCCTTGGCGAACAGCAGTTCCTGAAGTTCCTGTTGGATCTGCTGCACGCGTTCTGCCGCTGGTGTCACCTCGGGAACCCGGTATTCACACTCCTGCCGAGGGCAGTACACCAGCAGCACCTTGGAACCTCCCGCCGATCGCTCCTCTCCCTCCAGTCGGAAGACCCGCCGTCGCACGAGGAGCAGCGTAAGGATGTAGGCCACATCGGCCTTGGACAGGTCTCCCTGGAGTTGTTCGAAGTATTGGAGCAGCACCTGGTTCGGCGCCAATTGCGCGCGGGTTGCCCGCGGGTCGGGCACCTGCGACTTCCACCATCCCAGGCAGTGTTCCGGCGGTCCCTGCCAACCGGCGACCGCATAGTCTTTCCGCACCACCTCCGCACCCTCGACCGTCAAGACCGAGTAGAACGACTCCCCGGGCTGCAACTCGCGGTCGCTCACCGCACATCGCCGAGTGAATCGTTGGATCTCGTAGTCGAACACCGGCGTTTCCTCGGGGAGTTGTCACAGGACGGACTTGGGCGTGGCGGCCCGTCGCGTGGCGGCCCGTCTGGTGCCGGGGCGGAATAGTACCCAAGACCTGCCAGCGACCGCAAGACGAAGCCGCGTTGGTCCCGCAGCCATCGCTGGCGACATCAGTGACATCAATGGTTCCCCCGGCTGTCGTCCTTCGAGATCGGGTGTCGCCTGGGACATGGTCGCCGGTGGGAAACGCTGGCCCGGCAAACCACCCGGGTTGCGTACCTTGTACAAGCGAGTTGCCCACGCCGGTCCGTGGCTCGCGGCCGTTCGCGAAAATGAGGGCAAAAGCGGAGCATTCTTCGCAATGTTGACCGAACCTTGGGCCGGCGATAGACTCGTTCTCGAAGGTGGTTCCGCTGGATTTCGCGTGCTCGCACCGGGCCAATGCAGGACGACGCGTACGGCGAGGAAGTTCCGGAAATGCTTGGCAGGGCCGGCCGTTTGCAGGGTTCTGCGCCGGGAACTCCTGGGAGTTCGGCGACCGGACAGAGATACGATGTCTGCCGCACGCGCGGGTTCGCGACCTGCAGGTTGCGGGGACAGGGAAGGTACAGTCAGGACCCCGGGACCTGCCGCTGAGGTCGCGGGGTTTTTTGTTGGTTACTCACCGCCGCGGCGGTCGCTTGAAACGCGAAGGACGAGGCTGCATGTCGAATTCACGCATGATTCGCATCTTTGACACCACGTTGCGGGATGGGGAGCAGTCACCGGGGGCCAGCATGAACCTCCCGGAGAAGCTCCGCATCGCCCAGGCGCTGGTGGACCTCGGCGTGGACATCATTGAAGCCGGTTTTCCGATCGCCTCGCCGGGTGACTTCGAGGCGGTGCGCGAGATCGCCAGGAACGTTCGTGGAGCGACGATCTGCGGACTGGCGCGGTGCAACGACCAGGACATCGACCGTGCCTGGGAGGCCTTGCGTCATGCGGAGAAGCCACGGATCCACGTGTTCCTCGCCACCAGCGCGATCCATCGGGAATTCAAGCTGAAGATGACTCCCGAGGAGATTGTGGAGCGAGCCGTGAAGGGCGTCACGCGCGCCCATGGTTACTGCGACGACATCGAATTCTCACCGGAGGACGCGGCCCGCACGGAGGTCGACTTCCTTTGTCGCGTGGTGGAAGCGGTTATTGCGGCGGGAGCGACGACGGTGAACATCCCGGACACGGTCGGCTACGCGACGCCCCAGCAGATGGGACATGTGATTCGCACGCTTCGTGAACGTGTTCCCAACATCGACAAGGCCGTGATCAGCATCCACTGCCATAACGACCTCGGCCTCGCGGTGGCCAACAGCCTTGCCGCCGTCGAAAATGGAGCCGGACAGATCGAATGCACGATCAACGGGATCGGCGAGCGGGCGGGCAACTGCGCGTTGGAGGAGGTGGTGATGGCGTTGCGCACGCGACACGACTACTACCATGCTGACACGCGGATCGACTCCCGGCGGCTCGTCCCCACCAGCCAGTTGGTTTCGGGCATCACGGGCCTGCAGGTGCAGCGAAACAAGGCGATCGTCGGGCGGAACGCCTTCGCCCACGAAGCGGGAATCCACCAGGACGGCATGCTCAAGGAACCACGCACCTACGAGATCATGCGTCCCGAGGACGTCGGCTTCAGCCGGACCGAGCTGGTGCTGGGCAAGCATAGCGGCCGCGCGGCCCTGGCGGACCGCGCCCGGGCCATGGGATTCCATCTGACTGGCGAACAGATCCAGACGGTGTTCGAAGGCTTCAAGGTGCTGGCCGACAAGAAAAAGGAAGTCTACGACGGCGACATCGCGGCGCTCATCAAGCAGACGCTCTACGAAGTCAACGCCGACGATGAATGGAAGCTCATCTCGTTCCTCGTCTCGTCGGGAACGGGCAAGAAGCCCTACGTCAAGCTGACGCTGCGTCGAGGCGATCGTGAATTCACCGAGGAGCTTTCCTCGGGCGACGGCCCGATTGATGCCGCATTCCTCGCGACCGAGAAGATCACCGGACTGCAACTGACATGCAAGGACTTTCAAGTCCGCAGCGCGACGCTCGGCCAGGATGCCTTGGGAGAGGTCAACGTCGATGTCGAACACGACGGCCAGACCTATCGAGGCCGAGGGGTGTCAACGGATACCGTGGAAGCCACGGTGCTGGCCATCCTCAGCGCCGTCAACCGCATCCTCAGCGCCAAGACGCAGTAACGTCGCGAGCCCAACGGGACCGTCATCGAACTCGCCCCATCGGTCACAATCCGTCCGGGGCGTTCATCTGGCCCGGTGCATCCTCGCCACTCAGGCGACAAACGCCAGGTAGTAGAAGACCCATCCGGTCAGGGCCGTCATGGTCATGAAGACCACGGTCAGCCAGGCCCAGACGCGGTGCCGGCGACTGTAGGCGTTGGGGACGGCGGGGCGGGGAAAATGCCGCCAGGCTTGGACCAGCGTCACCGCCCACAGCAGCGTGTTGGGGATCGCAAAAGCCAGATGGACGACAAGGCTGTAGTCGATCGCGTCGTTCCAGGCCCCCGCGCGCCAGAAGGCCGATAACTCCGCGCGGTCCTGCCAGCCGTGGATCCGCATGTCCACTTCGAAGGCCAGCACCGCGACGCCCAGCACAATTCCCAGCGTCGTCTGGACCCAGCGGTGCAACTCATACCGGCCTCGACGAACCTGCTGGATGCTCCAGAACATCGCGGGCACGACCAGGAACATCGCCGCGAAGACCACATCCAGCATGAAGGACCCACGAGTACCCAGGAACCCGGGCCAGCCACTGAACTCGGCCAGCAACGGCATCGCAATCCACGAGAACCCGAGGGTTCCTGCGTCGTCCATCAAAACCACTCCTTTCAGGGCAGCCACAGCCGGGAACAGAAAAAAGGCTCCAGCCCCCCGTTCTGGCAGACACATGGCATCACCGGTTCTGGGGATCAAACCGCGAAGGCGTGCCGGTTGCCACCCGCGGGTGGCACGAATTCCCGGAACGGCAGGATAAACGGATGGCCGTAGCGGATGCAACGCCAACGGCTTGGCGGGACTTCGGTTTTTAGTTGTGATTGCTTGACGCCGCGGAGCAGCCCTGTTTAGTCTAAGACCTGTCGGGGATCGCCCCCCCAATCCGCACCTCTTCGCCTGCCGCTGAGGCTTTCCCTGTGAATCCATCGCCAGGACTCGAAAGCTTCTATGATCTGCTCGGCGTGAGCCGCGACGCATCGCGTGCGCAGATCCGCGCCGCATTCCTGCAGCGCGCCCAGGAGTGCCATCCGGACCTCAATGGGCAGGACGAAGCAGCCGAAGTCCGTTTCCGCGAGATTCGCTTCGCCTACGAAGTGCTCCACGACAAACGCAAGCGGGCAGAATACGATCACAACCCCAGTCGCTTCCATCGCCAGAAGCAGCGATCGGAGTGGCGGCGGACTGCTACATCGACCGAGCGTACCTCGGCGCGATGGGAACCGTCGCCTCACCGTTTCCGAGCCACGCGATCCTACTCAACTCGAACTCTAGCCACCGTCCTGGGCGGCATCCTGGCCGTTTTCGCGGTGGTTGCCGCCGCGGTGGTGACCATCGCGTTGGAGGCGGACCATCGGAAGCTTTTGGATTTCGCGCACATCCGCTTGGCCAGCGAAGCCGATCTAGCCTCGCCGTCGCTCGATTCCGGCATCCCGGACCGTGAACTCTCCGTGGACTCCACGGCGCTCGGCCCCATCCGGTTAGACGATATGTCCATTCGAGTCGACGATGTGCCCATTCGGGTAGACGATATGGTGGTAGCGTGGCGCGGTTCGACTTCGCTGAACCAGCTGGTTGCCCCCGTTAACGATACCGCTCCCCCACTGGAATCGGTCTCGGCCGCGCAGTCGGCCGCTCCCCTGACGCACGGAGGCGATCGGACGAAGCTTGCCGAGGACCAGTTTGGGAACCAGGCAGACGCGTTCCTGCCCCGCGTCCAGCACACGCTGTGGACTGGGCCGGGGGACTCGTCGCGTTCCATCGACCAGGCTGGTTCGCCCTTGTTCTTCAATCCTCCCGCCACGCCTGCGCCTCTGTCACCGCAGGAGTCGGGGGCCTCGGTGATGGCGTCCACCGTACCGCGCATGCCCATGCCGACCGCGGACGAATGGACGGCTCCTGTTCTTTCCATGAATCCCTCAAGCATCCCGCCAGCCGACGCGGACCAGGATGGCGGGTTGGAGCGCATGCCTGTCTGGAAATCTCCCATTGCCTGGCGAGAAACCCGAACTGGCGTGGACTGGTCTCACCCGCTCATGGCCATTCCCCCAACAGGCTCGATCGAAGACCGCCTGACGACGCCGCTGATCGTCCTGCCATCGATCGTTGAACTGGCGACGTCGGGATCCCTCCCCGGCAGCGCGGGGATTGGCGATGTCGCCGCATCGTTCTCCCTGCCTCTCGGTCCGCTCCCGCACCTCCCTCGGGATCTGGTTTCGAACCTGCCCGGCATCTTCCTGCCGTCGCCGTGGTCTCTCGGCACGCCGATGGCAGGCGACTCGACCGGCCCAGCATGGACCGGCTCGCTGCCCACCTTCGAGAACCTCTGGCGGCGTCCGTCCCTGGCGTCCCTGGGCCGTATTGCCGGCGCCGCATCGCGTCCCGCCTTGCGCGTGCCCTCGAACCTGCCGTCCAGCGTCTTGACGCTGAACCGGTTGAGCCTGACGGGCAGTCCTGCGTCCCCTGCTGATGGCTCCGCTGCCGAGAGTGCCATCACCGACCAAACCCCGGCCACCTTTTCGCGTCTGCGCACGACGACGCCGCCGCTCGGCTCCACGCTGAGACTGCCAACGCGTCAGCAGCAGGACTATTCGGGCGTCGCCTCCCGCAGCATGGTCCGCGAGACGCCACCGGGAGCCGCATGGATCAACCTCCGTCCGACTCTCCCGCGTGCAGGCGGATCGCTGTCGACCGCGGGATCCTTGACACCGGGCTCGGACACCACCATCAACCCCACCACCGGGCTGGCGGGCGTCGGCCCGTCGCAGCCGCCCCGGGGCCTGACCCATCCCGGCAAGTGGCCGCCCCAGCCCGCCCAGGTCGGTCCCGCACGCACCACGCCAGGCGGGTCCATCACTCCCGGCCTGCGGTACAGCCCCACGATCAGCAGCAGCAGCATCTATCCGCCGCTGTACTCGTTCTGATCCGCTCGCGTCGAGCTGCTCGGGATCGAGCCACGTTCGCAAGTGCCCTGCACCTGCAATCTCCCGGGAGCAGAAATAGACCGGGTCGGTCGGCGCTTGCGGGCATTGAGCGTTGACCTAGGCGCGAAGCAGTTGAGCGGCGGGCGGGTCGAGAAAGACAGTGACGTCGGGATGTGTCTGGAGGATGGAAGCAGGCGCAGCGGGACTCACCGGCCCTTCCAACGAAGCGGCGACAGCCCGGGCCTTGCGTTCATCGGGAACGCTGCACAGGATCCGGTGCGCGCGAAGAATCTGGCGGACCGACATACTGATGGCCTTGCGCGGCACGTCCTCGAGGGAGGCAAACCAGCCCTCGCCCCACTGCTGACGCCGACAGTCCTCGTCCAATTCCACGATCAGATAGGCCTGCTCGGTCTCGAAGTCGGCGGGCGGATCGTTGAAGGCCAGATGGGCATTTTCGCCGATACCGACGAGGGCCACGTCGACCGGGCTCTCGGCGATCAGGCGTCCCAGTCGCTCACACTCGGCCTCCGGCGGACAACTTTCGCCGTCGATGTAGTGGAACTGGCGGAGTGGAACGCGTTCCACGAATCGTTCCTTGAGGTAGGCGCGGAACGAAGCCGGATGCGTGATGGGCAGACCCAGGTACTCGTCCAGGTGAAAGCCCGTCACGCGACTCCAGTCGATCCCCGGTTCCGCCGTCAGGTGCGAGAGCACGGTGAACTGCGAGGCGCCCGTGGCTACGAGGATCGTGGCGTCGCCGCGCGTCTTCAGGGTGTCGCGAAGAACCTGCGCGGCCTCCGCGGCTGCCCACTGCCCCATCTGATCTCGATCGGCCGCGATGCGAATCTTCATCGAGCTGTGCTCCCTGTCGGATGAGGCCTCGACGATGCCGTACCGGGTCGTCACGAGGGCCGCTGGTCCCTGCCTGCAAGTCACCACACCCCGCTTCCACGGGAGGCGGTTCATCTTACCGAGCGGCCCGGTCCGGTGAAAGCGACGCACGCAGCGGGACAGACGCCGCGGATCGGCGAGCAACTGCGGTCACGGTTGCGAGGAAACTTCCAGAGGCATAGCGGCTGCCGCGTTGGTCCAGCGAACGCTGGGCCTGGGCCGCGTGTTGAACCAGAACTCGCCAGTGCCGCGCCGCACCGCCTCCTCGCCTCCCCAAGTTCGCCGCTCCGCGCGCCCCGTCACTCGGTCAGGAGGCAGGTGCTCCAAGACTATCGCGGGCCCGCTCGCGCGCGGCAAGCTGTTCAGCACCGACAGGCAGACGCCCCACTGGAATCGCGGTTGCGGGTAGAGCGGCGCGTCGAGTGACTCCAGCGACCAGCGATCCAGGGCCAATCGCCGCCATACGCCGTCCACCAGCCTCGGATCGAGAAACTCCTTCGCCGACGCCGGCAGCCGGTCCGCGGCCTCCGCCGAAAGCAACAGTTCCAACCGCCCGGCACGAGCCGAGTAGAGTCCCCAGGACGGCCAGTGATCCCACAGGTTCCAGGGCTCCAGGACGGGCATGAACAGCGCCACGGCCAACGGTATCCACCGCCCGCACGATTGCATCGCGGGGCGACTCTCGCTGGCCGCGACTGCGGCTTGAGGCGCCCGGGTGGCCTTCGCGAGGTACCAGGCCTGCGTCGCGAACGACAGGTTCCAGACCAACACGCCCCAGCGTTGCTGAAGCCCCCAGGGCCCGAGCACCAGCAGCAGGCCTCCGTGCATCACGATCGCCAGCACGCGCGCGGCGGCGCGCGTCCCCGGATACGCCAATCCCACCGCCAATAGCGTCTCGCCAAGCGGCAGCACGCAGGCCGCTCGAGCGAAAGAGCCCGGCGGCAGGGAACGTGCCTCGGCATGAAACCAGCTCGCCGCCGTCCGCATCATCAGGTCGCCTGTCGTGGCGAGGAATCGCTGGTCGATCTTGTTCCACGCCGAAAACGCATACACCGAGCACAGCAGCACGAGCAACAGTCGCTCCGCTCGCTCACGCGGATAGACCAGCAGGATCCAGCCACTGAGCAGGAAGTGATAGGCCCAGGGCTGCAAGCGGTGCTGGTTGGTGAACACCAGCCAGCCCAGGGCCACCAGGGCCAGCAGCCAGAAGCGACGCATGCCCGAAGCGCCGCCGGCCGGTGAACGCGGGTCGCGGAACGAAACGAGCGTCAGGCCGACCAGGGCGCCGACCAGCAGCGCCGCGGCGATCTGGTCGAGTCGCGTCAGCCAGGGTCCGACGGCGTCCGGAAGCGGCAGCCAGGGCACCATGGGGAAATCGGACACCGCGAACCAGAGACGCCAGGTGCAGGCCACCAGCAGCAGGGTGTAAAGGCTCAGGATTCGAGTCAACGTCGTGCCGATCTCCAGGGGGCCCGGTTTCCGCTGTCTACTTGGAGGTCCACGTTCGGACAGAATCAGAGAGCCCGCAGGGCCTGCACGACTCGATCCACTTCCTCGGCCGTGTTGTAGTGCACCATGCCGATCCGCACCATGCCATGGGGTTCCACGCCCAGGCTCTCTGTCAGCGGCAGGGCGTAGTAGTTGCCATGCCAGACGCAGATGCCTTGGTCGCCCAGCGCCCGCGCGACCTCCACCGACCGCAGGGTCTCGTGAGTCCAGGCGACCGTCGGCAGGCGTTCGGCGTCGCGTGCCGAACGGGTGATGCCCCAGACCTTGCTGCCGCCGATCGACTGCAGGCCCTCAATGAGCTGCCGGGCGAGGCCACGTTCGTAGGGCACGATCGCGGCAAAGGCCTGCCGCAGCGCTTCACGACGCGCGAGCCCCGGTTGTCGAGCCACTCGACGCCCCAGGTCGGCGAGGTAGTCAATGGCCGCCATCGTCCCGGCCATCGCCTCATGGCTGGGCGTGCCCGTCATCCACTTCCCCGGTAGTCCCTTCGGCGAGGTCCGCAGCTTGTAAGCCTCCAGCGGTTCCAGCAGTTCCCGCCGCCCCCACAGCAATCCCAGGTGCGGGCCAAAGAACTTGTAGGCGCTGCAGACGAGAAAGTCGCAGCCCCATGCGGAGACGTCGATCAAGTCGTGCGGCGCGAAGTGCACCGCGTCCAGGAAGGACAGGGCGCCAGCCTCGCGAGCCCATCGGCAGATCGTCTCCACCGGATTCCGCGTCCCGATCGCGTTGGAGGCGCAGCCGACGGCCACGAGCCGCGTGCGTTCCGAGAGTTTGGAACGCAAATCCTCCAGGTCGAGCGTCCCGTCCTCGGCGTTCACTCCAGCGAACCGCACCACCACTCCCGCGTCACGGGCGGCCATCACCCAAGGCGTGAAGTTCGCGTCATGCTCCATCCGCGACAGCAGGATCTCCTCCCCGGGTTTCCACGTGCGCGCCAGCGCGCGGGAAAACGCGAAGGTCAGGGTCGTCATGTTCGGCCCAAACGCCACGGTTCCCGCGTCGGAGCACCCCAGGAGATCGGCGGCGGCCGCATGGGCCGCATCCATCCGCTCGTCCGACTCGCGAGCCGTCGGAAACTGGCCTCCGCGATTGGCGTTGCATTCGACCAGGTAGCCCACCATCGCTTCGCAAACGCGGACGGGAACCTGCGTGCCGGCCGGACCATCCAGGAACGCCAGCGGCGCCCCTTGCCACGACTTCCGCAGCGCCGGGAACTGGTCGCGAGACCATTGCAGGTCAGCCGCTTGGAAAACAGGCTCAGCAGGAGACGATTCGGCCATGGATGCCTTTCCGGTTCCAAAAGTCCTCGACGGTACCCTCACGCAGCCGCCCCGCGGTCGCGGTCGCCCGCCGCGTCGCCATTGTGGCACCCCGAGGGGCCTTTTTCTAGGATGCCAACCAGCTCGCGCACGTCGCGAAGGAAGCTCGGGGCCATCCATCAGACCTGCCCCCACCTGCCCCGCCCCCTGCGACAAGTACAACTGCCCTCTTCCCTGATAACCGATTCGCGTACACTGCTGGGCAGGCAGCGAACCTCGGAACATCGACGCGACGAGCCCCCGCCCGTGCAAGGCCTCCCCGGATCGCAGCAAGCCAGCTCGGCCGATCCAAGGCGGCGCCGATCCGCTCAACATGGCGGGGGAGTCGCGCACGCGTCGACGAGACGGACCGGAACGGCACACCGGAAGAGCCCCCAGGAAGCAGATCATGAAAGCGTTAGTGAAGCGTCACGCGGAACCAGGACTCTGGCTGGAGGAGGTGCCCGAACCGCGCATCGGCCTCAACGACGTGCTCATCCGCGTCGACCGCACGGGCATCTGCGGCACCGACCTGCACATCTACAAGTGGGACGCCTGGGCCCAGAAGACGATTCCCGTGCCGATGGTCGTGGGCCACGAATTCGTGGGCGAGATCGTGGAGGTCGGCGGCAACGTGGTCGACTTCCACGCGGGCGATCTCGTCAGCGGCGAGGGGCACGTCGTCTGCGGCCGCTGCCGCAACTGTCTCGCCGGCCGACGGCATCTGTGCAAGGACACGAAAGGGATCGGAGTCAACCGGCCGGGTGCTTTCGCGCAGTACCTGGCGCTGCCGATGACCAATGTCTGGCACCACGCTCCCGGCATCGACCTCGACGTGGCCTCCATCTTCGACCCCTTCGGCAACGCCGTCCACACCGCATTGTCCTTCAACGTGCTGGGCGAGGACGTCCTGATCACGGGAGCGGGTCCGATCGGCCTGATGGCCACGGCGGTCGTCAAGCATGCCGGAGCCCGCTATGTGATCGTCACGGACGTCAACCCCTATCGCCTGGAACTGGCTCGACGCATGGGCGCGACCCGAGCCGTGGACGTGCGGAGCGAACGCCTGGAGGACGTGCAGAAAGAACTGGGGATGGCGGAAGGTTTCGACGTGGGGCTGGAAATGTCGGGCAACCCCGACGCGTTCCGGGCAATGCTCGCGAACATGGCGCACGGCGGCAAGATCGCGATGCTCGGCATCCCCACGGAGGAGATGGCGATCGACTGGAATACCGTCGTCTTCAACATGCTGACCATCAAGGGCATCTACGGCCGCGAGATGTACGAGACCTGGTACAAGATGACGGTGATGCTGCAGAGCGGGCTGGATATCCGACCCGTGATCACCCACCACTTCGGCTACGAGGAGTTCGAAAAGGGTTTCGCGGCCATGCGCACCGGCGACGCCGGCAAGGTGATCCTGCACTGGAAGTAGCGGGCGGCGATGCCTTGAGCTGGTTAGAATCCACGGCCACGGACCGAAATCAAGAGAGCCTTCCATGAATCTACGGAATACTACCCAGCAGACCTTGGACTCGATCCGCGGCGAGGGACTCTACAAGTCCGAACGTACGATCCACTCGCCGCAGGGAAGCCGCGTCACGATCGGAACCGGACAATCGGTCATCAACCTCTGCGCGAACAACTACCTGGGACTGTCGAGCCACCCGGAGATCATTGCCGCCGCGCACGAGGGACTGGACCGCTGGGGATTCGGCCTGTCGTCCGTGCGATTCATCTGCGGTACGCAGGACGTCCACCGCGAACTGGAACAGAAAGTTTCAGCGTTCCTGGGCACGGACGACACCATCCTGTACGGCAGCTGCTTCGATGCCAACGGCGGACTCTTTGAAACGCTGCTGGGGCCCGAGGACGCGGTGATCTCCGACCAGCTCAACCACGCCAGCATTATTGACGGCATCCGGCTCTGCAAAGCCCGCCGGTATCGCTACGCCAACAATGACATGCTCGACCTGCGCGGGCAACTGACGCAAGCCCGCTCCGACGGCGCACGGCACTGCCTGATCACCAGCGACGGTGTCTTCTCCATGGATGGCTACATCGCGCGGCTGGATGAGATCTGCGACCTGGCCGATGAGTTCGGAGCGTTCGTCCATTTCGACGACTGCCATGCCACGGGGTTCCTGGGAGCGGGTGGTCGAGGGACCCATGAGTACCGAGGAGTGCTCGGGCGAGTGGATTTGACGACGGGCACGTTCGGCAAGGCCCTGGGCGGCGCGAGCGGCGGGTACACGAGCGGTCGCCGCGAACTGATCGAACTGCTGCGACAGCGGTCCCGACCCTACCTGTTCTCGAACTCGCTGGCTCCCCCCATCGCCGCCGCGTCGCTCGCCGCGCTGCGGTTGGTCGAGGCGCACCCGGAGCTGCGGACCCGCGTGCAGGAGAACGCGCGGTATTTCCGCGCGGGGATGACCGAGCTGGGCTTCCGGCTGCTTCCGGGGGAACACCCGATCGTGCCAGTAATGCTGGATGAAGCTCCCCTGGCAGCGGAGTTCGCCGAGCGTCTGTTGCGGCGGGGCGTCTACGCGATCGCCTTCTCCTACCCGGTCGTGCCCCACGGCAAGGCGCGCATCCGCACGCAGCTTTCCGCCGCGCACACCCGTGAGGATCTTGACGAAGCCTTGCAAGCCTTCGCCGCCGTGCAGGAGGAGATGAAAATGCCTCGCACGCCTGCCGCCTGAACCGCAAGGATCGCATCGCCCCCAACGCCCCAGGAATCCGCCCCTTGACGCCGACCACTCCCCGCCAGCCGGCGCGATGCGGCTGGGTCGACCTCGCCAAAATCGACTACGTCCGTTACCACGACGAGGAATGGGGCGTCCCCGTTTTCGACGATCGGAAACTGTTCGAATTCCTCACGCTGGAATCCGCGCAGGCCGGATTGAGCTGGTACACGATCCTTCGCAAGCGGGAATCCTACCGCCGTGCCCTGGCGGGATTCGACCCGGTGGAAGTCGCCCGCTTCACGCCCCGCCACATCGACCGGCTGATGCAGGACCCGGGCCTCGTTCGCCACCGCAGGAAACTCGAAGCCACCCTGGAGAACGCCCGGTCGTTCCTCGACGCCCAAGCCACCCACGGTTCGTTCGCTCGTTACGCCTGGCAGTTCGTCGAGGGACGCCCGGTCCAGAATTGCTGGCGGGATCCCCGCGAAGTGCCCACGACCTCCGCCGCCTCGGATGCCATGAGCAAGGACATGAAGCGGCGCGGCTTCCAGTTCGTCGGATCCACCACCTGCTACGCGTACATGCAGGCCGTAGGCATGGTGTTCGATCACCTCACCAGCTGCTTTCGTCACGAGCAGATCGCGGCGAACCATGCCCGCGCCGCCTGCCCCTGACACCGACCCCCGCTTTCGAGGAGACTCCCCGATGACGCTTCCCCATCGCATGCCTCCGGTGCGCACCCCTGCCTGGACCGCTTCCCCTGCCCCCACCCGGTTCCTGGCGTTCCTCGTCTTCATCGCCTCGCTGACACTTGCCCTCGACAGCAGTCGCGGCGAAACGGTCGCCAACGGACGCGGGCCAACGACAGGCCCCGAGTTGCGGCGTCTGCTCTACGTGGCGACTCCCGGTGTCCGCAACTACCTCGAATACGGAGGCCATGGACTCCTGGTCTTCGACCGCGACGACCACTATCGGTTCCTGCGACGGATTCCCTTCGCAGGCTTGGGGGCCGACGGCAAACCACTGAACGTGAAAGGCATCTGCGGATCGGCCCGCTCCCAGCGACTCTACGTCAGCACGCTGCAGCACTTGATCTGCCTGGACCTGGTCACGGAAAAGGTCGTCTGGGAACGCTCCTACGAAGGTGGCTGCGATCGCATGGCCATCGCGCCGAACGGAACGGAGATCTACCTGCCGACGCTGGAAAAGGACCACTGGAAGGTCGTGGATGCCGCCACGGGCGATGAACGGGCGCGCATCCTCACCAACTCCGGCGCCCACAACACGATCTACGGGCCCGATGGCCAAGCGGCCTATCTGGCCGGGCTGCGCGCCAGGGACCTCACCGTGGTCGAGACCGCCACGCGGACGAAACGCCCGTCCGTTGGCCCGTTTGGGCACGGGATCCGACCCTTCACCATCAACGCCGACCAGTCGCTGGTTTTCGCCTGCGTGAATGAACTGCTGGGATTCGAAGTCGGCGACTTGCGATCAGGAAAGGTGCTGCATCGCGTCGAGGTGGCTGGCTACCCCCAAGGCCCGGTCAAACGTCATGGATGCCCCAGCCACGGCATCGCGATGACTCCCG
>JBIIEC010000410.1:0-5308 GCA_044238045.1 Pirellulaceae bacterium
CTTCGCCTGCTGCCGCCAGAAACGGAGCATCCCCGATCGACAGCGCGAAGCCATCGCTCGAGTGCACATTCACGGTGTAACGTCCGGACAAGGGGACATGCACGGTCCCCTGCACCACGGTGATGCGCGACACGCCGTCGCACGACAACGAGGAGGAGGGAAAGTCCCAGGGCGGATCGGCCAGCGCGGGGCCGCCCTGGTTGTTACCTGCCAGGCAACTGGCATTGGCTTGAGGCATCACCGTGTCGCGCCGCGGCGCAGGCGTCGGCGAATCCAGTTCCGCCTCCAGCCAGGCGACCGCGTCCGAACCGCGCATGATCCACGCGTCTCCGGGCAGAAAGTCCGTGACACCCAGCATCGCTCCATCACCTCCCCGGCCGGGCAGGCGAGCGGGCAGGCGCGGCGGAACCTTCACCTGCTCGACGCCGTCCACGGGCGTTGCCCACCCCGTCGCATACTCCACGACATACGGCGCCAGCGTCGAGAGCGTCTCGTCCTGCGAAGAGCCCGGCTGCAGGGAAGGCGGCACGGGGTCGTCCTGCCTCCAGCCTCCGCGCTGGTCGTCCCAACGACCATCCGATCGCATCAGGACGGCATCCTCGCGATCGCGGTGGTTCCGCGGTTCCCCGGGAGCCCAGTTCTGGTAGACAAACGGCTGGCCGGAAGTCCAGGCCCAGCCCTGGCGCGCCGGGTCGGCCAGCCCGGCGGACTCCTGCGGCACCCGCAGACCATCCTGGTCGCGCAGCGGCGCCGCTCCCTCGCGGTCGGTCAATCCGATCCAGGGCGTGAAGTCACCCGCGAAGTATTCGAGCGCCGCGTTCTCGGCCGCCGAACCGATCTCCACCAGCTGCCCGGCGACGCCTTGCCACTGCTGTCGCGTCGCCCGCGCGGCCGCCTCATTCCAAGACTCGGGCACCGGCACCAGCTCATACACGTTCCACGTGCCGCCCGGCCCGAACGGCCCCTGCACGCACGGCCCCAACTGACACGCTTCGGTCACCTCCTGCGCCCCCACGCCGCGCGCCATCGCCGCCAACACACAACCGGCAACCCACCAACGTCCCCTCCCACGCATGGCCGTTTCTCCCACTTCGACATCGCCGCAGAAGCCCAACCGTCCGACGATGCTCCCGGACTTTGCGCGCGACGCAACTTGTTTCCCCTGAAGGTAAGCAGCCCGCGCCACCAAGCAAGCAGAAAGATACCCGGATGCGCCTGTGGATTCGCGCAGGTCGTCGCCACCGGATCCGGCCTCGACGCGCGGACTCGATTGTCCAGGGACCGCGTGGGGAATATCCGCCGGAGCCACGGGCCGGCACGTCGCGGGAAACGGGGCTTGGCAGCGAGCGAGCGTCAAGGACTGGGTGACCAGTCGACGAGGTGACCAGGCGAACGAGGCGACCAGCCGAACGAGCCAGCGTGACCGGCGTGGTCTCGCCTGGGTCGTGATCCCCGGCGTCGGTCAGTGCGCGTTCTTGCGCGAGAGCACGACTAGAATCGTGCGCAGGAGAATCTTCAGGTCCATCAGCGGCGACCACTCGCGGATGTAGCGATGATCGCACTCGACACGCCGCTCCATCTTTTCCAGCGTATCGGTCTCGCCGCGCCAGCCGTTCACTTGCGCCAGCCCGGTGAGTCCCGGTTTGATCTTGTGCCGCAGCATGTAACCCTGGATCAGCTTGCGGTACTGCTCGTTCTGCATCGTGGCGTGCGGTCGCGGACCGACGAGGGACATCGTGCCCTGCAGGACATGGAACAGCTGCGGCAGCTCGTCAAGCGACGTCTTGCGGAGGAACGCGCCAAACGGCGTCACCCGCGGGTCGTTCGGCTTCGCCTGCCGAAACTGCTCCGGCGTCTCGCACACCCGCATGCTGCGGAACTTCCAGACGAGGATCTCGCGTCCGTCCAGGCCATACCGTTTCTGGCGATAGAACACCGGGCCTGGCGACGTGCACTTCACCATCAAGGCGATCAGCAGCATCGGCACCGCGGCGGCCAGCAGCAGCAGCGACGCGACGACCAGATCGACCGACCGTTTCAGCAGCCCATCAACTCCATACAGCGGATTCTCGAAGATGCTCACCGCCGGCAGGCCGTGGATATGCGTCCACCGCGAATGCAGCAGCTGGAACACGAAGAAGTCGGGCACAACGTAGACGGACGCCGTCGTGTCACTCAACTGGTCCAGCACATCCCGGATCCGATCTTCCGCGCGCATCGGGAAAGTGATGTACACCATGCTCACCCGCCCCGCGTTGGCATCCGCGATCAGGTTCTCGATGGCACCCCGGCGAGCGGGTGATGCTTCCGGCGCATCCGGCAGCCGCTGCTCGTCGCGGTCATCGTAGTAGCCCAGGAACTGCAGGCCCAGTTCCGGGGAAGCGTCGATGCGGCGCACCAGTTCGAATCCCAGCTCGTTCATGCCCACGACCGCATATCCGCGAAGGTTGTAGCCGCGGGCCCTGAGGTAGCGGGCCACGCCGCGAATCAACGCGCGCGAGACCAGGGTCACCATCAACGTCGCGCCGGACCAACGAAGCAGCGTGGGCGCATCGACCCAATGGGCGTAGTGGGTCAACACCGAAAAGCCGAGCAAGCAGGGCACGGTGGTCGCCCAGGTCAGCAGCAGGCAGGACGCCTCCTGCTCCAACGACACCCCGCGCCAGCTTCGATAGAGCCCGCTGAACTCGCTCACCACCTGGAACAGCACCACCGCCGCGACGGCCACGAGCATATACGACTCGCCCGCGCTTCGATCGGTCCAGTTCGTCGCCAGCCACATTCCCACGAGAATGCCGACCAAGTCGACGATTCGGTAGATCGAATCGCGAAGCGACCAGTGCGGTTGGATTCCCGGTTTCTGCATGATCGTGACCCGCGAACTGTTCGCGCTGCCTGGAGCGTCCGGGCAACCGCGCGCGGCGAAAAAGCGGCGCTTCCAAACATAGGACGATCCCGGGGCAAAAAGCTAAACCGACGTGGCGAACTGCCGCCAGCCCCTTCCGGTGTTGCCCTTCCGCCACACTCGACGCCTCCAGCCGCCCCCGCGTGACGATTCCCCGACGCGCGAAAGCCCCAGAGCCCACGCGCTACGGTAACGCCTGCCCGACTCCCGGCAGCTGCTGCCGCCCCCTCGGCAGGAACTACCTGTCCCGCCACCCGCCACGACCGCCCTGCCCGCAGACCACCGGCCATCGGCGGCCCCACGCGGCTTCCGGCAAAAATGCCCAAGTTGCTATTTCCCCGCGCGAAAACGCTTCCTACAATCCGCCCCGCTCCCCATCCAGGCTGCTAGCAAGGAGGCAGGCACCATGATCGATGTCTCGCGTATTCGACAACTCCACCAGGACACCGTCGCTCGCTGGCACCACCAGCCCGTCGACAATCCTTATGAGGGCGTCTGGGCCATCATCTGTCAGCAGCACAGCTTCAACTTCCTGCTCTGGCACGAGGAAGACATCGCCCGCAGTCGCGACGTGCCCGACCAGAAGATCGCGGCCGTGAAGCGTGCCATCGACCGCTACAACCAGCAGCGGAACGACTGGATCGAGAAAGTCGACGACTGGCTCAGCGCGGAACTCCTGGAACTCCGCGTCGCCGCCCGCACCGGCGCGCAACTCAACTCCGAGACGCCCGGCAGCATCGTGGACCGCCTCTCCATTCTCGCGCTGCGGATCTACCACCTGCAGGAACAGGCCGAACGGCCCGGCATCGACACCTCGCTGCTGGAGTCGATCACGCACAAACTGGCCATCGCCCGCCTGCAGCAGGACGACCTGGGCCAGTGCCTGTCGGAACTGCTGGCCGACATCCGCTGCGGCGAGAAACGCCACCGGACCTATCGGCAGATGAAAATGTACAACGACCCCCAGCTGAATCCGTACCTGCAGCAGTCGACTCGCCGCCGAGCTGGCTGACACACGAGTTGTGAGCGGCGCGCCAGTCAGCGACCGCGGCACGCTCGCCCGCAGCACCGCGCACTGTAGGACTGCAGGACCGCGCACCTCAGGACCGCGCACCGAGCCGCGGTGACTCGTTGGCCGCATTCCTCACCACACCTGCCCCCCCGGGAACGCGTACCATGATTCGAATCCTCATCACGCGTTTGAGTGCGATCGGTGACTGCATCCACACCATGCCGCTGGTGGGCGTGCTGCGCCGGCGATTCCCCGACGCGTTCATCGCCTGGGTCACGCAAGGCGGCCCCGCCTCGCTGCTCGAAGGCTACCCCGGCCTGGATCAGGTGATCGTCGTCCGCCGCGACTGGTGGAAGTCCCCGTCGTCCATCCAGGACACGCGGCGCCGGCTGCGTTCGCTGAAGTTCGACGTCAGCATCGACCCCCAGAGCCTGACGAAGAGTTCGGTGCTGGGCTGGTTGAGCGGCGCGTCACAGCGGATCGGTTTCGCGCCGCCCCAGGGCCGCGAACTGAGCGGCTGGCTGAATACGGAACTCGTCGAGCCGCGAGCCGACCACGTGGTGGACCGCTACCTGCAGGTCCTGGCGCCGCTGGTGGGCGAGACCCCCATGGAGGTGCGGTTCGAACTGCCACTCTGGCGTCATGACAACATCCAGTCATTCCTCGAAGGCTGCCGCTTCGGTGGCCGCTACGCGGTGATCAATCCCGGCGCTGGCTGGGACTCGAAACTCTGGCCTCCCGACCGGTTCGGCGCCGTGGCGAACTACCTCGGCGAGCAGCACCGCCTGCCCTCGGTGGTCGTCTGGGCAGGCGACCGGGAACGGGAGTGGGCGGGGGAGATCGTCGCCGCCTCGAACGGCCACGCCTACCTCGCACCGTCGACTTCGCTGCCCGAACTGGCCACCCTGGTGCGCGGCGCCGACTTCTGCCTCGCCGGCGACACCGGGCCGCTTCACCTGGCCGCCGCCGTCGGCATCCCCTGCGTTGGACTCTACGGCACCACCCTGCCCCAGGTCTGCGGCCCCTATGGCCGCGGCCATCAGTGCGTCCAGGCCTACCACCAGGAAGGCTCCTGCCGCGAACGTCGATCGGCCGACAACCTCGCCATGCAGGCCATCGACGTTCCCGCCGTGGCCCAGGCGTGCGACCGCATTCTCAAGCTGCTGCCAAGCCGCCAGGCCGCCTGACGCGCCGCGACTCCCCCACGCTCCACGTCACACCCGAGGCCGGCACTCCTTGTCGGATCCGCGGGCGATTGTGTCTAATGATCGGTCGATGGTTGGCAGGGGTCCGCGGGGGGCGCGGACAGGCACCTTCCGGGAGGGAGCAGTTGGTCATGGCAGGAACATCCAGCGCGGAAAATCTGGCCGAGCAGAAGAACCTCTGGCGTC
>JBIIEC010000411.1:0-5307 GCA_044238045.1 Pirellulaceae bacterium
CCAGCAGCACGGCCATGGCCGTCTTGAGGGCGATCGACTGGTTGCTGAGCAGATAGACGACTTCCTCGAGGCCCGGGTTGTGGCCCAGGAGCATGATGGTCGAGGCTTCCTGCGGGACCAAGCCGGAGGCGGCGATCAGGCCGTGGTAGCCGGCCAGGTAGAGGGCCCTCAGGAATTCGACCGGCACTTCGTCCGACCAGACCTCCTGCATCAACGCGAACGTCTCGCGCGTCCGTCGCGCATCGCTGCTCAACACATACTCTGGCTGCCATTCGCGTTCCGACAGCATCGCCGCCACGCGCGGCGCTTCCGAGCGGCCACGATCGTTGAGCGGCCGCTCGTGGTCGCTCGACGCTTCGCTGTCCCAGGAACTCTTCGCGTGACGCATCACGATCAATCGACGCTGCATGAATCGCTTCCCTTCCCGCCCGCCAGACGACTCCGAACCTTCGATCCTCGGCGACGAATGTTTCCGCAGCCATATGGGAAGGAGTTGGCGGTCCTTTTCCTATTTTCCTCGGGCCTTCTTTTTCTTGGTCTGCTTCGCTGGATTCGCTTGCAGGCCGGCGGGCAGGAACGCCCGACTGGGGACCGCCGGCAAGGCCTCCAACTGCAGCAGATGGGTCTGGCAGCGGAACGCCGGTTCGCCCCGTTTCTGCACCACGCGCTGGTAGCTGCCATCCGTGAGCAGTTGCCGCGCCTTGGTGTTGTCGCGGAGGTACGCCGGCAGGATTTCGCCAAGGATCTGTTTCCGCAGCGGCGGTGACTCCACCGGGAACATCACCTCCACGCGCCGGAAGAAGTTTCGCGGCATCCAGTCGGCGCTGCTGAGAAACACCTTCGCTGTCTCGTCCGGCCCGAACACATAGATGCGACTGTGCTCCAGGAACCGGTCCACGATACTGGTCACCTGGATGTTGTCCGAGACACCCTTGATGCCGGGCCGCAGGCAGCAGATGCCGCGCACGATCAACTGGATCGGCACTCCCGCCTGGCTCGCGCGATACAGCGCGTCGATGACCCGGAAGTCGACCAGCGAGTTCAGCTTGGCGACAATGCGCGACGGCTTGCCGCGTCGCGCCAGTTCCGCCTGCTCGTTGATCAGCTCGATCGTCCGTCGATGCAGGTCCGTCGGCGCCACCACCAGTTTTCGCCAGTGGTAGCCCTGGGAGTATCCGGTCAGCAGGTTGAACAGCGCCGATACATCCTCGACCACATCCGGGTCGGCGGTGAAGAGCCCCAAGTCGGTGTAGACCCGGGCCGTCGACGGGTTGTAGTTGCCCGTGCCGAGGTGCACATAGCGCCGCACCGTGTCATTCTCGCGGCGCACGATCAGCGAAACCTTGCAGTGCGTCTTCAGGTCCAAGAACCCGTAGACCACGTGGGCTCCCGCTCGCTCCAGCTTCCGAGCCCAGTTCACGTTCGCTTCCTCGTCGAAGCGGGCCTGGAGTTCCACGAGCGCCGTGACGTGCTTGCCCGCCTCGGCGGCTTCCGAGAGCGCCTTGATGATCGGCGAGTCGCCGCTGGTGCGGTAGAGCGTCTGCTTGATGGCCAGCACCTGGGGATCGCGAGCCGCCTTGTAGACGAAATCCACGACAGGCATGAAGTCGTCGTACGGATGATGCAGCAGGATGTCGCGCCGCGCGATGGCGGAGAACAGGTCCTCGCCCGTCCTCCGCAAACCAGCGGCCACGCGAGGCACGAACGGCTGGTCCCGCAGCGACTCGCGGTGCGGCAGGTCGTAAAGGCCCATCAGGCAGTTCAGGTCCAGCGGTCCGGGCATCCGGTACACTTCGCTGTACGAATCCCCGCCACGCAACTCCTCCTGGTCGACAATCATGTCCACCAGCTCGTCGGACGCGTTCTCGGCGATTTCCAGGCGCACCGCATCCGCCCGACGACGCTCCTTCAGCCGCTCCTCGATCAGCTGCAGCATGTCGTCCGACTCCTGCTCGATCATGTAGAGGTCGCTGTTGCGCGTGATGCGGAACGGAGCGTAACTGAGGATCTCATAGCCGCCGAACATCTCCGGCAGCCTCGCGATGATCATCTCCTCCAGGAACACGAACTCCGTCTGGTCCCGGTTGGCCGGCACCAGGCGTGGAAGCACCTGCGGCACCTGCACGACGCCGAACACGCGCTTCGGCCCGATGCCCGTGCGGCGCCGGATCATCACGCCGATGTACAGACTGCGGTTGTGGTAGCGAGGACGCGGATGACTGGGGTCGATCGCCATCGGCGTGATGATCGGAAAAGCGACGTTCTTGAAGAACTGGTCCAGGTAGGACGCGTCCGACACGTCGCGCAGCGCGCAGATGCGGATGCCCTCCCGCGCCAGGGCGGTCTTCACCGAATCGTTCCAGCAGCGGTACTGCGAATTGATCAGCTGCACCGTCCGCTGGCGAATGTGGTGGAGCTGCGCCATCGCACGCATCCCATCCGGGTTGTAGTCCTGCGGCGTCTCGGCGTCGAACGCCTGCTCGCGCAATCCAGCCACCCGCACCATGAAGAACTCGTCGAAGTTCGAACTGAAGATCGACAGGAACTTGACCCGCTCCAACAACGGATTGGTGCTGTCCTGGGCTTCCTGCAGCACGCGCGAATTGAACTCCAGCCAGCTCAGCTCGCGGTTCAAGTAGTGGTCGGGTTGGAATGCTTGTTCGATCACGTTCGTCGACTCGGTAATTGGCGGATCAGCGTGGAGGAGCCCGCAAGGACCGGTCGCGGCCTGAAACCGGCGTGGGCGGTGCCAGCCTCACTCGACCGGCCGCCTGGGCCCGGCTGGGAACGAGGGACCGTCTCGTGCCCGGAAAACCCACGTGCCTTCGAGACGTCACGCGGGGCAACCGGAAAACACACGCTGAAACCTAGCCCGGCATCGAAGGGATCACCCCCAAGGCGGGGACCTTCTTCGGAAATTACCGGGATCCCTCGGGAGCCTCGCGGCCCTGGCCACGGCAGGCGATTTCGCGGGCCGACCCGCTCCCGACCGGGCAGATCCGCTTCCGCGTCTCCCGACATCGCCGTCGATCCCCGCAGGAGACCATCGGGCGCCCCGGCAACCCGGCGTGCCATCTCCGGTTCCCGGACGAGCTTGCCGATTATAATGGCTTCCCCGCCAGCCGCGTCCTCCGGTTTCGTGGAAAACGGCGGGAACTCGATGAAGATTTTACACTTCGCAGGCCCCCTATGTCCGCCAGCAACTTGCAGTCATCACCTCCCGACAGTTCGGGCGTCAACCTGGCAGAACTTTTTTGCCGGCAGGTGGACCGGAACGCGGACCGGCGTGCCGTGCGTTTCCGCCAGGCAGGGGCGATTCGCCAGCGGACCTGGGGGGAGTTCGCCGAGGACGCCTGTCGGCTGGCCGACGGACTGCGGCGTCTGGGGGTCGCGTCGGGCGACCGAGTGGCTCAGTTGTCCGAAAATCGTTACGAGTGGCTGGTGGCCGACGTGGCCATCCATCTGGCCCGGGCCATCCATGTGCCCATCCATGCGCCGCTGGCCGCGCCGCAGGTGGCTTACCAGATTGAACACAGTGAATCGCGGGTGGTGCTGGTTTCGGGTGAGCAGCAGCAGGCCAAACTGGGAGCGGCCGCCGAGGCCGGTGGCCTGGGGGGACCGCTGTCGATCATCCACTACGAACGGGCCACGCCGGCGTTGAGCCGTTGGCCGCGGCACGCGCTGGAACAACTGTTGGCTGCCTCCGACGTCGAGGCGGGCCGCGAGTCCGCGGACATCGCGCGCCGCACGCTGCAGGCCTCCGACCTCGCCACGATCCTCTATACCTCGGGCACCACGGGCCAACCCAAGGGCGTGATGCTCGACCATCGCAACCTCGTCACCAACGCGGTGGGCACCAATGAAGCGTTCGGCATGCAGCCGGACTACGTGCGGCTCTGCTTCCTGCCGCTGTCCCACATTTTCGCGCGCACCTGCGACTTCAACAGCTGGATCGCCCTGGGTTACTACCTCGACCTGGCCACCTCGCGCGACACGGTGCTCGACGACTGCCAGTGGTCGCAGCCGCACATCATCAGTGGCGTGCCCTATTTTTTTGATCGGCTGCACCGCCTGTTGCGGGAACGAGGCGAGGACCAGCGGCCCGGCAGCCTTCGTGAACTGCTCGGCGGACAGATGCGTTACTGCTGCACGGGCGGTGCCGCGCTGCCGGACCACACATTCGACTTCTACGAACAGCAGGGGCTGCCCCTGCTGCAGGGATACGGCCTGTCCGAATCGTCGCCCGTGATTTCGATGAGCACTCCAAACGCGGTGCGCCGCGGCGCTTCCGGGCTTCCCATCCGCGACGTGGAAGTGCGGATCTCGGACGAAGGCGAGATCACTTCGCGTGGCCCGCACATCATGCGCGGTTACTGGAAGGATCCCGACGCGACGGCCGCCATCCTCCGCGACGGCTGGCTGCTCACCGGCGACCTGGGCCATGTGGATGACGAAGGATTCGTCTGGATCACGGGTCGCAAGAAGGAGCTGATCGTCACAGCCGCCGGCAAGAACATCGCGCCGGTGCTGCTGGAGTCGCTGCTGACCGAGGACCCGCTGATCGACCAGGCGCTGGTCGTCGGCGACGGCCGGAACTACCTCGCGGCGCTTCTCGTGCCGAACGCCGAGGAAGCCCGCCGCCAGCTGCCCAACCTCGACTGGGATGCGTCGGACTTCGCTTGGCGGGAGGAGCCTGCGGTACTGGAGCGATTCCAGCAGGCCGTGGACGCGCGTCTGGCCTGCGTCTCCTACCACGAACAGGTCCGCCGCTTCGCGCTGCTGCCTCGTCCCTTTTCGATCGAGGAGGGGGAGATGACCGCCAAGCTGAGCCTGCGACGCCCGATCATCCAGGAGCGTTTCGCGACGCTGATCGACGGCCTCTACCAGCAGCCTCGCCGCTGAACGTCTCGCCGACTGAACATCGGCCAACTCTGAACGTCGGGCTTGCTGCACCTGCCATGATCGGCCGCCACGCGGGGTCGATGCGATTCGCGGGCGTTTCGGCGTCGGTTTCCACGAGCCGTTCGGGCGGGTCCGGCGGCCGAACGATTGTCGCCGGTGAGCGTTCGGATTATCGTGGAAGGATGATCGCAGTCCCAGGGATCGCTGCCCGCCGCGTGGCGGTATCCCCCTTCCTCCTGCGACGAGGAACCCGCGCATGCCGGATCCCGGATCGCCGATGCCCGACGTCGAAGCCGAAATGGATCTCGACGCGCTGTTCCTCTCGCTGGTCGAGAACCTGCCGGTGCATGTGGCGAGGAAGGACCTTTCCGGGCACATCACCTTCGCAAACCAGGCCTTCTGCCG
>JBIIEC010000412.1:0-5306 GCA_044238045.1 Pirellulaceae bacterium
CCGGCCGCACTGTCGACACCCAGCGCGCAACGCCTGGCGTCTTGAAGCTTCGCGATGCGACCGAGGACGGTCGCGCTCCCGGCCGCACTGTCGACACCCAGCGCGCAACGCCTGGCGTCTTGAAGCTTCGCGATGCGACCGAGGACGGTCGCGCTCCCGGCCGCACTGTCGACACCCAGCGCGCAACGCTTGGCGTCTTGAAGCTTCGCGATGCGACCGAGACGGTCGCGCTCCCGGCCACACCAAAGCTTGGCTGCTTGGAGCGCGGCCGTCCCGGCCGCACTGTCGACACCCAGCACGCATCGCTTGGCGCCTTGAGGCTTCGCGATGCGACCGAGGACGGTCGCGCTCCCGGCCACACTGTCGACGCCCAGCGCGCAACGCCTGGCGTCTTGAAGCTTCGCGATGCGACCGAGGACGGTCGCGCTCCCGGCCGCACTGGCGACGCCCAGCACGCAACGCTTAACGCCTCGAGGCTTCGCGATGCGACCGAGGACGGTCGCGCTCCCGGCCGCACTTTCGACGCCCAGTGCGCAACGCTTGGCGTCTTGAAGCTTCGCGATGCGACCGAGGACGGTCGCGCTCCCGGCTATAAGAAACCTTTCGTCGGGGACTTTAGGGAGACGCGACCAGCGATTACAACCAAGGTCCTTGCGATAGCCGAGGATGCCGCGGCCGGACAACGACGGCAACGGGTCTGGATGTTATGTCACGGGGACCAGCATGGCACGGCAGCGAACGTTTGTGGCGATCGACTTGAACGCGGAAGTGCGTCGGCGGGCCAAGACCTTGCTGACTACGTTGTCGCGTACCACTTCGGGAGTCCGCTGGGTCGCGCCGGACCAGTTGCATGTGACGCTGAAGTTCCTCGGCGATGTCGACGACACGCGGTTCTATGCCGTGTGTGAAGCAGTTCGGAAGGCCGTGCGTGGGCGAACGCCGTTCTCGCTGGCGTGTCGGGGCGTGGGAGCATTTCCGGATCTGTCGCGGCCCCGCACGGTCTGGTTGGGCTTGGACGATCCCGAGGGCCAGCTGGCCGACTTGCAGGCGGAAGTCGAGCGTCAGCTGCGGACGCTGGATTTTCCCGAAGAAAACCGGCCGTTTCGCGCCCATGTGACACTCGGCCGCGTGCAGGAGCACGCGCGGGACCTCGAGAGTCTGCAGGAGGCGTTGGAGGACCAGGCGGACTTCGACGCCCGCTGGCTGACCGTCGAATCCTGCACCGTCTACGCCAGCGAACTCCGCCGCGCCGGCCCGGTCTACTCGGTGCTCGGCCGGATCGCCCTCGGCGGCTGATAGCCCCTCCCAACGCAGCCTGCTGGCAGTTTCCCGCCCATCGCGGCCGATCTCCGGCCATTTTCCTCCGTGCCGCTCCGTGACCTCCGTGGTAAACCCGGGTACCCCCACGGCCCCGCTGACTGGCGTCAAAAAATCTTTTCGGCCGGGACCTAACGTGTCCGGCCTCTTGCGAAGAATAGGCATGTGCGAGGCGCAGGCTGGCAACGGATGCCGAGCAGCAGCGGTCGCTCGCCTGGTCGCCAGCCCCGGAAGATTCCCTTGATGGGCCCGGGCCAGACCTCTATGATGTTCAAATGTTCAGTACCCCACCCGACCGAACCGAGATCCACCGCGAGAGCCATCGGTCGCAGGGCGACTTGCGAATTTAAACCGACTCAAAGATAACCACGGAGTTCAGTTCCATGATCACGTCAGGAAAGCCGTCGATCTCAGCAGGAAAGCCCTCGATCTCGACAGGAAAGGCAGATCAGCCCATGGCCAGGAAGAGCGCGGAGCCGGAGAAGGCGGCGGGCAAGAACGTCGTGGATGGCAAAAATCCGACGGGCACGGGAGTCGCCAAGCCGTTGGCGGGCAGTGCCGTGAAGCCGGGAGGCTCTACAATGTCGGGGTCTGCCGCTTCGGCGGGTGGGAATCGGCTGGCGCAAACGACGGTCGGCGGCGTGCGAGAGAACCAGTCGCTCGAGAAGATTCAGCCGCCAGTAAAGAACGCGACAACGGACAAGGCGAACGAAGCGAGCCACAGCACCGGGAAGGGTAGCGACATCATGGCAGAGAAGACGAGTGGAGCAGGGAAGTCGAACGGCAAGTCGGGCGCGGCGGGCGGCAAGACGGTGGGCCAGCAGACCAAGACGGCCATGGACGCGGTGCTGGAGCAGAACAGCGCGCTGAAGACAACGCTGCAGCAGATTGAGCGGCAGTTTGGCGAAGGCGCGATCATGCCGCTGGGCGCGGAAAAGCAGGGGGCGATCCAGGGCATTCCGACGGGCAGTCTGTCGGTGGACATGGCCTTGGGCGGCCAGGGCATTCCCCGCGGGCGCATCATCGAGATGTTCGGTCCAGAGTCGAGCGGCAAGACGACGCTGGCGCTGCATGTGATCGCCCAGGCCCAGCGCCGCGGCGGCATCGCGGCTTTTGTCGACGCCGAACACGCCCTGGATCCGACCTGGGCCAAGAAGCTGGGCGTGCAGCTGGAAACGCTGCTGGTCAGCCAGCCGACCAGTGGCGAGGAGGCGATGCACATCACCGAGATGCTGATCAAGTCGAATGCAGTCGACGTGATCGTCGTGGACTCGGTCGCCGCTCTGATTCCGAAGGCGGAACTGGAGGGGGACATCGGCGACAGCCACGTGGGCTTGCAGGCTCGCCTGATGAGCCAGTCGATGCGTAAGCTGACGGGCGCGATCGCCAAGGCCAAGACATCGGTGATCTTCATCAACCAGATCCGCGAGAAGATCGGCGTCATGTTCGGCAGCCCCGAGACCACTCCGGGCGGTCGCGCCCTGAAGTTCTTCTCCTCGTGCCGTATCGACGTCCGCAAGATCGGCGCCTTGAAGGAAGGAGAGGACGTCATCGGCCAGCGGGTCCGCGTGAAAATCGTCAAGAACAAGGTCGCTCCCCCGTTCCGGGTCGCCGAGTTCGACATGATGCATACCAACGGCATCAGCTACGAAGGCGACGTGCTGGACCTGGCTGCGGACCTGAAGATCGTCGTGCGGAGTGGAGCGTGGTTCCGTTACGGGGACATCCAGCTGGGACAGGGCAAGGAGAAGGCCCGTCAGTACCTGATCGAGAATCCAAAGATCACCGAGGAGATCGCCCAGAAGGTGCTCGGCTCGCGCGATGCGGTGGCTCGCCCCAGCGCCGCAGTCGGCGCGACCGCGGAGGAATAGGAGCGCGGCCGTCCCGGCCGCAATGAAGCTCCATCCAGCGACCACATGGCGACAGGCCACTTCCGAGACGGCCTTCGCCGAGTTGGGGGGCACGCAGTTAAATACGGCCCAACGGAGCGCGGCCGTCCCGGCCGCAAAGCACGGCCTATTCAGCCGTGGCCAGAGGCATGTCTCCAGAGGCGGCGTGCGCTGGTATCTTCTCGCGCGACTCGATGCGGCCGGGGCGGCCGCGCTCCGAGAGAGGCACAGGCATCCCAGTGGCGGCTTGCGCCGGGGCGGACGCGTTCCAGTCCGCCTAGTACCGGCAGGGCGAAATGGCTATCATCTGGCAAACTTTAAGCCCGGAGCCCCGCTTCAGGACCGTTGTTGCCGATGAAAACCAACGAACTTCGCGAAAAGTACCTCGCCTTCTATGAATCCAAGGGCCATACCCGCTGCCGCAGCGATGTGCTGGTCCCCACCTGGGATCCGTCCGTGCTGTTCACGCCCGCCGGCATGAACCAGTTCAAGCCCCACTTCCTGGGCAAGGTGAAGCTGGAGTTCACTCGAGCGACCACCTGCCAGAAGTGCCTGCGGACGGGCGACATCGACAACGTGGGCCGCACGGCCTACCACCATACGTTCTTCGAGATGCTCGGTAACTTCAGCTTCGGAGACTACTTCAAGCGCGAGGCCATCCACTGGGCCTGGGAGTTCCTGACGGACAAACGCTGGCTGGCCATTGAGCCCGGGCGGCTTTCCGTGACCGTCTACCAGGACGACGACGAAGCGGCGCGGATCTGGAACGAAGAGATCGGCCTGCCGACCAACCGAATCGAACGGATGGGCGAGGATGATAACTTCTGGCCCGCCGGCGCGCCGACCCAGGGACCCGACGGTGTCTGCGGCCCGTGCAGCGAAATCTTTTTCCACGGGGACAGCGGGAAGTCCGTGGAGATCTGGAACCTCGTCTTCACGCAGTTCAACCGCGTGGGTGATCCGCCCAACAACCTGCAGCCGCTGCCCAACAAGAACATCGACACCGGCATGGGCCTGGAGCGGGCGGCTTCGGTGCTGCAGGGCGTGGATACCAACTACCACATCGACATCCTGCGACCGATCGTCGAGGCGGCGGCGGAAGTGTGCGAAACCCGGTATGAACCGGCCAGCGACAACGGCCGACGGCTTCGCCGCATCGCCGACCACGTCCGCGCCTGCGCCTTCGCCATCCATGAAAACGTCTACCCAGGCCCCAACAAGGAGAAGTACGTCATCCGGCGACTGCTCCGCCGCGCCGTGCTCGATGGACACCAGATGGGCCGCCGCGAACCGTTCCTCCATCAACTCGTGCCAATCGTGGCGGAGATGATGTCGAATCCGTACCCGGAACTCCGCGAAACCACGCAGCGCGTGGCGAGCGTCATCCGGCAGGAGGAGCAGACGTTCCTGGGCACCATCGATGGGGGCCTGCAGGGCATTGAGAAGACCTTCGAGGCGCTGGCCGGCGCCGGCAAGAAGGTGGTCGACGGAGCCAAGGCGGCCGAACTCTACCAGACGCACGGAGTACCGGCGGAACTCTTCGAAGCGATGGCGGCCGAGAAGGGATTTGCGTTCGACTGGGCCGGGTACAGGGCGGCGATGGAAGAACACGGCAAGAAGTCGGGCGGAGTGGTGCACACGGTCATGGGCAGCTCCGGACCAATCGACCAGGTGAAAGAGACGGTGAAGGAGTCCGTGTTCGTGGGGTACGACTCCACCGAGGCGGACGTGCAGGTGCGGGCGATCATCGTCGGCGACAAGGTCGTCGACTCGCTTGATTCACTGCCCGCAGATACGGCGGCCATTCTGGTGCTGGACCGAACGCCGTTCTATGGCGAGTCGGGTGGCCAGGTGGGCGACTACGGCCAGATCACCAGCGACTCCGGACAGGTCCAGGTCGTCGACACGCAGAAGGATGGCGACCTCGTGCTCCATCAGGTCGCCGAACTGGTCGGTCGCATCGCAGTCGGCCAAAAGGTCACGGCCCAGGTCGACCGCGCCCGCCGGGACGCGATCCGCCGAGCCCACTCCGCGACCCACATCCTCCATTACGCACTCCAGAAAAACCTCGGCAAGCACGCCCAGCAGCAGGGTTCCAAG
>JBIIEC010000413.1:0-5296 GCA_044238045.1 Pirellulaceae bacterium
GCCCGAGTTCCAATCACGGTGCCCGAAAACTGAAAAACGGCAGATCCTCTGCACCAAACCTCCGCGCCCTGCGTGGTTTAAAAAAGAACCCGCCGCCAAACCACGCCCCTCGTCCGCGGTTCTCGCAAATATCGGGGGGACGGAAGCACGGAGGACCCGGAGGAAGCGCGGTGGGTCTCACCGCGCGACACATATCCGACTACTTGTCAAGGGGCCAGGGCGGCATCCACCTCGAGGAGGCTCGCGAACCGCTACGCCTCGGTGACAAAATCAGGTCCACTAAGTATATGGAGTGTGCTGCGAAACTAATGCACCTCACGTGACCTACAAGCAACCCAAACCAACAACAGGAGAGGTACGATGGCGGACAAGCAAGAAATCAAGCAGGTGGCCGAGGTGATGGCGGGGCTGTCTTCGATGCCCCAGCCATCCATCGGCCTCGATATCGACGGTTGCATTGATGAGGCACCCGTCTTTTTTAGAATCCTGAGCCACAACTGGCCCGGTGACGTGTTCGTCATCTCATACCGCAAGGAACGGGCTCCTGCTGAGGCTGTCCTCGCCAAATTTAACATTCGGTATGACGAACTGATTCTGGTTGATTCGCTTGATGCGAAGGCCGAGGTCATCAGCAGACGAGGCATTTCCATCTTTTTCGACGATCAGCCCGAATGCCTCAAGGATATTGATTCGATGAGGAACGTCTTCTTGATGCGTAATGGCGGAAATTTCGATTACGAAGATAAAAAGTGGATGTTCAGCACTGCGACCGGCAAAATGGTTTGATCTCAAAACAACCCACGGTGGACACCCAATCCATTGACGAGTTGGACCCCATGCGCTGGCCCTGTGGCCAACCACACCTGAACGCTTGCTCGCGGGACAGTTCATTTAAAGTCCCGTGGCTATGCAGCCAAGGACGAGAGCATGTTGACGATGTTGAGCCGACACCACCGATTGGCGACAGGGGACGGGGAGGTAACAGCCCGAGGGGACACGAACTGGGCGGGGTGCCCCCCGGTGTCACAATCTTTCGTGGCTCCAGAAGCGAGGGCGTTTCAAGGCCCCCTGGAGCTTCCCGCGAAACGACGCCTCGAGAACGATCTCCTTCGTTGGAGGGGACGCCCTATCGCCACTCGCCGTTTTGTCAGGGAAATGAACCACCGAGGGCCCGCAGAGCCAGGGGACGCTCACCCCGGGGGTGGCGCGGTGAATCGTCGCTGACTGCGTCGGAATCCTCGACCGACTTCCCGCGCGGACTCCGTGTTCCACTTCCATGTTCCCCATGGTTTAATCACCGTTGCTGCGCGGTGTCCGAGAGCTCGCGCATCACGCCCCGGCACCGAGCCGATCTGGCCCTAACACGGACGAGGAACCTCCCATGGCTTTGATGGAACATCGGACCGGCAACTATCACTTCCTGCCCGGCATTGCGCCCTATTCGTGCGGAGTCGTGGCGAGTCCCGGCCACGAGATCGTCCACGTCACCTGGCAACATCCTTTGCCCTATCGTCAGGGATTCGACCAAGTGGCGGCGCTGCTCGACCGCCTGGGGCGGCCACGTACGGCCTTGTGCAGCGTGTCGCTGCGATGCCCCGCGCCGTACTCGTTCCGCGGCTTCGGGGAATTCAACGCCGAATACGAGCAGCTCCTGCGTCCTTGGGGCGTGTTCGTCGACGGCATCAATCCCGTGGCGCGCACCAACATCGCGCCTCTGCTGGCCGCTCCCGCCGAACCGGTGCTGTACGGGTTCGCCTTCACGCGTCCCGGCGGCGCTGGGCAGCGGCCCACCTTCGTGGTCGCCGGGGCAGGGGAGTTGCCCGAGGGATTCCTCGAGCGTTCGGCCATCGTGGCCTTGGGCGATACCTCGCCCGACGGACTTGCGACCAAGGCGCGGTTCGTCATGCAGCTCATGACCGATCGACTGCGAGGCCTGGGCTGCGACTGGTCGGAGGTGAGCACGGCCAACGTCTACACGGCTCATCCGGTGGACCGGATCGTTCCCGACGAAGTCCTGCGCGTCATGGGTTCCGCGGCCATCCATGGAGTGCGTTGGCACGCCAGCCGTCCGCCGGTGGAGGAGATTGAATTCGAGATGGACGTGCGTGGCACGCGGACCGAATGGTCGCTCTGAGGTCGACCCGAGCGAGTGACTTCGTTCCAACGCGCGCGGCTACCTTGCCTGTCCGCTTCATGAGCCGTACATTGCTCACTCGCGTTCGCTGATCTGGCCCGCAAGGACCTGCCGCAGCCGTGAGGCGTCCTGACATCGTCGCGGCAGATCGTCCCCCCAAACCCCAAGACGCCCGGCCCGACGAGGCCTCGCGTAACTTCCTATCTCCGCTAGAGGAACTCACTCATGGAAAAATGGCCCATTGGCGTATTCGCCAGCGTCGACGCAGGACTGGGAGTCAAGCTGGAGGTGGCCAGCGAACTGAAGGTCCCCACGATCCAGCTGCACGCACCCGCACCCGAATCGCGTACCGAGGAGAACGCGGTACGGTTCCTCCATCGCCTGCGCGAGCTGGGCATCACGCTCACGGCCGTGTTCGGTGGCTTCGACGGCGAGAGCTACGCCGACATCCCCACGACGCAGCACACCGTGGGCCTCGTGCCCGCCGCGACCCGACAGGCCCGCGTACACGAGATGAAGGAGATCGCCGACTTCGCCAAGCGGCTCGGCTGCCCAGTCGTCGCACTCCACATCGGCTTCATCCCCCACGCCGGTCCCACCGATGCGACCTATCAGGAGATCCTCCAGGTCACGCGGGAGATCTGCGACCACTGCAAAGCCAACGGCCAGAACCTGCATCTGGAGACCGGACAGGAAACCGCCGATGGGCTGCTCCAGTTCCTCGCGGACGTCCAGCGCGACAACCTGTTCGTGAACTTCGACCCGGCCAACATGATCCTGTATGGAACGGGCGAGCCGATCGCGGCCCTGAAGAAGATCGCGCCGTATGTGCGCAGCATCCACTGCAAGGACGCGCTCTGGTCTGACCAGCCGGGCGTTACCTGGGGACAGGAAGTGCCGCTCGGCCAGGGACAGGTGAACATCGAAACCTACCTCCGCACGCTCCAAGAGATCGGCTACAACGGTCCCCTGACCATCGAGCGCGAGATTCCCCAGGAGCCAGCTCGACAGAAGGCCGAAATCGGCGGCGCCGTGGACCTGCTGAGTCGCCTGAAGTCGCAGATCCTCGCGTAACTCGTCGCGACTTCATCCCGCCTCAAGCGTCAGGGTCAGGCAGCGTGCATCGCTCCGCCTGACGCGCGGTTCGCGGCTTGCTGGGATGGGGCGTGGCACCGCAAAGAGCACGGAGGTGCTCTTCGGCAGCCGCTTAAAACTTGACTTCGATCATGGTGAAGTCATCGGGCAGCGACTGCGAACCGCTCAACTCCCGAACATGCGTCAGCAGTCCTTCCATCACCGGGCCCTGGGACTGGGACGCCTGCCCCATGTAGGCCACGAACTCTTCGAACTGCCACTCCGTGCCATCCTTCTTGTGAATCTCGTGGGCTCCGTCTGTATACAGGAAGAGACGCGACCCCGGTTCGACCACTCGTGATGCAGTCGCGTACACCTCATCCTCCATGATCCCCATCAGTCCGCCTTTGGAATCGAGGCGAACGGGGGTCGTGCCGCCGCTCGGCTCGAACAGCAGCGCCTCCGGATGGCCACCACCGGACCAACTCAGTTTCGACTCGCTTTTGCAGTACACACCGTACCAGATGGTGTAGAACTTGCTTCCGTAGTCTTCGAACGGGAACGTCGGGTTCAAGGCGGTCAGCACCTGGCCTGGATCACGAAAATCCACGTTTGGCAGCGACTGCGAACGCAACAGGTTCATGATCGACACCGACAGCAGCGCCGAGGCGATTCCGTGACCGCATACGTCCAGCACATAGAAGCCGAGATGATCGGGATCGATCCAGTTGTATCCCAGGGTGTCGCCCGCCAACTGGCTGCAAGGAATGTACCGCCAATCAATCTGCACGGGCTTCGAAGTCGGCGCGGGCAGCAGCGAGTACAAGAACTTCGCCCCCGCTTCGATCTCCTCGGCCATGTGCCGCCGGCTCTCGGCTAAGTCGGCATAGGCCTGATTTCTTTCCAGTAGTCGGATGTAACTGCTCGAGTGATAGCGAATCCGCGCCAACAGCTCGACCTGGTCGGGTAGCTTCACCAGATAATCGTTCGCTCCAAGCGCAAACGCCTGCGCCTTGATGACCGGCTCTTCCTTGCTCGACAAGACGATCAGCGGGATCGTGCGCGTGGCGGCGTTGGCGCGGTAGAACTTGACCAGCGTCAGGCCGTCGATATCCGGCATGACGAGATCCTGGAGGATCACGGTGGGCTGCACCTTCAGCGCGGTCTCCAGGGCCAGCGTCGGATCGCTGCAGTAGTGGAAGGTGATATCGTTTTCCTTGGCCAGCATCTGGCGCACTCCCTCGCCGATGATCTGCTGGTCATCCACCAGCAGCACCACGATGGGAAACTTCTCGCCGTCGTTACCCTGCTGGCCAACCGTACTTGAGCTTTGCATATTCATTCCCGTAGTAGCCTGCCTGGCGGTCGATGGCATTTCCGTGCGTCGACGTACTGCTGCGAGCTGACCATAACACGATCAGCGGAGTTTTGGTTGTGGATTGGCGAGGAGGAAATCAAGGTTCGCAGCGATGCGATCCAGCGGCAGGATACGAACCGCTGCATCCATGCTGGCCGCAGCCTTGGGCATCCCATAGACAACACAACTCTGTTCGTCCTGGGCGATAGTGTACCAGCCGGCCTGCCGCAAGCGCAACATGCCTTTTGCGCCGTCCGCCCCAATTCCCGTCAGCAAAACGGCGACCCGTGGAGGAACACGCGCGTCAACAAGACTGTTGAACAGCGCGTCCACGGAGGGACGATAAGGGTTGTCGGCCGGCTTGCGCGTGTACTCGAGCGTGCCTTCCGCAGTAATGATCAAATGATCCGACGTCACGGCTACGTAGGCGGTGCCCGGTTCGGGGCGAGCTCCCGACCGGGCGACGCTCACCCGAATCTTGCAGCGAGTGCCGAGCCAATCCGCGAGCGGCTTCGCGAAATCCTCGCCGATATGCTGCGCGATCAGGATTGCGGCCGGGAAGGTGGGCTTCAGCCCGGACAGCAACACCTCGAGCGCCGCCGGACCGCCCGTCGAGGACCCAATCCCCACAATCGGAACCTGGCCCGCGTACGAGGCCGGTCCGCTTGGGGATACAAACGCGGGCTTCGCGGGCGCTGCGGGCACGCTGCTGGTCACGTTCAGCCGCTGGT
>JBIIEC010000065.1:0-18379 GCA_044238045.1 Pirellulaceae bacterium
TCACGCCCCTCGGCGGATTCTGCTACCTGCTCGCCTGGACAACGCTCGCCGCCGCCTCGCTGCGTGGGCGTTAGCCGTCCGCGTTTCTGGCAATCAACCTTCGGCACCAGTCGACTTGGGCGGCCCCAAAGCTCAGGGCAACTCCGACTGTTTCGAAGGCTTCTTGCCGGAAGGCTCTTGCCGTAGGACGCCGGAAACGAAACACTACAACGGCTACGCAAGCGGACCGGGTGATCGCTGGCTGGGCGCGCAAGCGTCTGGCGGGAGGAAAGTCCGGGCTCCGCAGGACAAGATGGTCGGTAACGCCGACCGGCCGTGAGGCCAGGGACAGTGCCACAGAAAACAAACCGCCGGGTGCATCCGTTCGCGGACGCGTCCGGTAAGGGTGAAAAGGTGAGGTAAGAGCTCACCAGCAGGCGAGGTGACTTGTCTGGCTTGGTAAACCCCATCTGGAGCAAGGTCAAGCAGGGAGCAGTTCTCGCTTCGGCGCGGACGCGAGTCGGTTCGGTTCGCTACGACTCCCGGGTAGACTGCTGGAGGCGGCGGGCAATCGCCGTCCTAGAGAAATGGTCACCCTTCGCTCACGCGAAGACAGAACCCGGCTTACAGGTCCGCTTTCGTAGCTTTCGTGACGCGCGACGAGTTGGGTTCGCGGCAGGAGTCGCGCCGCGGCAGGCGGACGCGGATCGCCGCCAGCCTGGCGATGCCGTCGCGCCCCGATCCGCGTCTCGCACCCCACGCACCACCCTCCTCCGGCCATTTCGCGCGTTGCGCCGCGCGATCTTTGGTCCTCTTGCCAAGGAACTCGCCATGATGCGATCGACCGTTCTTGCGCTGCTGACACTCCTTTCCTGCCTGCTGGCGACCGCGCCATCCACCGTGCGGGGACAGGCCGGTGAGCCGAAACTGACGGCCGACTCGATGCCCCAACCGGGCGTTCCTGAAGGCCGCATCGAAGGGCCATTCGAGTGGCAGAGTCAGGTGTTTCCCGGCACTCGACGCAACTACTGGCTCTATGTCCCCCAGCAGTACGACGCGACCAAGCCCGCCTGCGTGTTCGTCGTCCAGGATGGACTCGGCCGCGCCAAGGACTGGCACCTGACCACCGTCATGGACAACCTGATCCACAAGCAGGAGATGCCGGTCACGATCGGCATTTTCATCGAACCGGGCGTCGTGCCGGCCACGAGCGAAGGCGCCCAACCGCGTTTCAATCGCAGCTTCGAATACGATTCGCTCGGCCCCCGCTACGCCCGCTTCCTGCTCGAAGAGATCCTGCCCGAAGTGGGGCGCAAGTACGCGTTGAGCAGCGATGCGAACGATCGCGCCATCGCGGGCGCAAGTTCCGGCGCGATCTGCGCGTTCACGGTCGCCTGGGAGCGTCCCGACGCGTTCCGACGCGTCTTCAGCACGATCGGCACCTATGTGGGCCTTCGCGGCGGCGACGTCTATCCTACCTGGGTCCGCAAGTTTGAACCCAAGCCGATCCGCGTCTACCTGCAGGATGGCAACCGCGACCTGAATATCTACGCGGGCGACTGGTGGATGGCCAACCAGTCGATGCTTTCGTCGCTGCGTTTCGCCGGTTACGACGTGAATCACGCCTGGGGCGAAGGTGGCCATGACGGCAAACAGGGCGCGGACATCCTGCCCGACGCGATGCGCTGGCTGTGGCGCGACCATCCGAAGCCGATCGAGGCCCGCTACGGCGGTCCCGACACGCCCACCGAACTGCTCATTCCCGGCGAAGACTGGCAGCTGGTCAGTGAAGGCCATCGCTTCACCGAAGGCCCCGCCGTCAACGCGCGCGGCGAGCTATTCTTCACCGACATTCCCAACCATCGCATCCATAAGGTCGACCTGCAGGGCAAGGTTCAGGTGTTCGCGGAGAACAGTCGCGAAGTCAACGGCCTGATGTTCGGCGCCGATGGCTACCTGTACGCATGCCAGAATGGAACGAAGCGAATCGTGCGTTACGACGAGTCGGGGAACGAGGATACGGTCCTCGAGGATGCTCCCAGCAACGACCTCGTCACCTTCGCGCGCGGCGGATACTACACCGACCCGACCAATCATCGCGTCTGGTATGTCGATCCCCAAGGTAATCGCTCGCTAGCCGACGAGGGCATCGACTTCCCCAACGGCGTGATCCTCTCCGCGGACCAGCAGTGGCTGTTCGTTTCCGACACGCACGGCCGCTTCACCTATTCGTATCAGGTGCAGCCGGATGGCAAACTGCTGCACAAGCAGGAACATGGTCACCTGCACCTCGCCGACGGTTCCAACGAAAGCGGTGCGGACGGCATGACCGTCGATCGCGACGGACGCCTGTATGTCACAACACGGCTCGGACTGCAGGTGCTCGACCAGCTCGGACGCGTGCACCTGATCATTGCCAAGCCGCAGGACGCTTGGCTGTCGAACGTCGTCTTCGGCGGCCCGCAGCTCGATACGCTCTATGTGACCTGCGGAGACAAGGTCTACCGCCGCAAGATCGCTGCCCAGGGCGTGGTGCCGTGGCAACCGCCGGTCCTGCCCCCGAAGCCGCGGCTGTAGCCGGTCACCCGGCAAAAGTTACCGCGATGTTCGTCCGCCGGACCACTCCGGCCAGCGGACGGCGGTAGCGTACCTCGGTGCAACCTCGGAGCACAGCGACGGGGCGTGACCAGCGGATCCGCACGCCGGCGCGGCTTGCCACGCATCCGCTCGCGCATCTCACCGGCCCCCGTGCGCGCCGACAACTCCCGGCGCGTTGCGGACTCATCCCCGGCCGATGGCTCGCGATGCGGAAACGCAACGGGCGTTGCCTGAACGCATCTTCGGCCAGGCTCGCGTTTCGATTGCACCTCGCCAGGCCGCTCTTGACCTCGGGCCATCCTTCTGGACATGGCTCGGCGCCGACCGGTGTTCCAACGCCGCAGGTACGGCAAAATCCTATGCTTCCGAGGGAGCTTCTTCCCTGGCATCCGGCGAGCCTCCAGGCATCGCCCGGCCCGTTCCCGTCCTATCCATTCCTGCCGGATCGCTGTGGCGCGCGCTGCGCGGACAGCCAGGAGTCGTCCCGTGCTGCGATGCTTCTTGATTGGTGGTGATTCGTTGCTCGTCGAGTGCGGCGAGACGCTGTTGCGCGGCGGTCATGCGGTGCTGGGAGTTGTCACCAGCACGCCGCGGATCGCCGAGTGGGCACGACAGCGGGGCATTCCGGTCCACGAGGCGCAGGCGAACTATGCGTCGTTCCTGTCGGCCCAACCGTTCGACTACCTGTTCAGTATCACGCATCTGGCCATGATCCCGGCCGAAGTCCTGCGTCTGCCCCAGCGAGGGGCCGTGAATTTCCACGACGGCCCGCTCCCTCGTTACGCCGGATTGAACGCACCGGCCTGGGCCCTGCTGAACGGCGAAGAGCATTACGGAATCTCGTGGCACCGCATCACGGAAGTGGCCGATACGGGCGACCTCCTCAAGCAGGTCCTGTTCGACATCGCGCCGGACGAAACGTCGCTCACTCTCAATACGAAATGCTTCCAGGCCGCACTGGACTCCTTCGCGGAACTTGTCGGAGAACTCGACCAGCATCGCGAAACGAACACTCCCCAGGACCTGTCGCAGCGCACCTGCTTCGGCAAGTTCCAGCGTCCCGCGGCGGCCTGCTTCCTCGATTGGCACCAACCGGCCGATCGATTGGAGGCGTTCCTTCGCGCGCTCGACTTTGGACGCTACTGGAATCCACTCGGCACGCCCAAACTGCAGTTCCATCGGCAGGTCATCGCCGTGCGCCAAGCGCGCGCGGACGACGAGCCGATGCGAGAGGCTGCGGGAACGATCGTGGGACTGGACGCCCAGGCGATCCGTGTCGCGACCGGTACGGGCAGCCTGTGGATCACGGAGTTCGCGTCGCTGTCCGGCCGCCCGCTCTCCCCCGCGGAACTGGCCGACCATTGGAACCTGCGAACCGGCGATCGCTTCGAGACGCTGTCGGCCACGGAAGCGGAAGCGCGCACGGCCCAGGCCGAAGCCCTCGGTCGCTCGGAATCGTTCTGGCTGAAACGCCTGAGATCGCTGCAGCCTCTCGACCTGTCGAACCCGTCGGAGCTGCAGCGAACCGGGAACGCGCAGTATTCCACGCTGCGTGTCGCGGCCCCCGCCGAGTTCCTCCGCGAATTCACGGGCGGCGCTATCACGCCCGAATTGTCGCCCGCAGACGTGCTGACGATCGCTTGGACGGCCTTCCTGGCGCGCATCACCGCACGCGAACGATTTGATCTCGGCTTCCGCGATGAAAGCCTTCGTCAGCAGGTCGATGATTGTGGAACGTGGATCGCGCCGCAGGTGCCTCTCCGCGCGGAGTGGCAGTTGGAGGAAACCTTCACGCGACAGCTGCCCGAAATGGCCGCGGAACTGCAGCGAGTGCGCGGCAAACGCACCTGGCTCTGGGACCTCGTCGGCCGCTCGCCGGAACTCCGCGAGCAACCGCCGCTGGCAGCCGGGCGACTGCTGCCCATGGCCGTGGAACAGGCAGACGACGACGAGGTAACTCCAGCGGCTGGCGTCGGACACTCGCTGGTCATCTCCAGCACAGGCGACGTGGCGTGCGTCTTCGACGACACTCGCATTACCGAGGAGACGGTGCGGCGTACCTTGGACCGCTTCCTCATCTTCCTGCGTTCGCTGGTCGACCGCGTCGAGCTGCCACTGGGAAGCGTGGCGATCATGGACGAGGCCGAACGCGGGCTGATTCTGGAAGCTTGGAACGACACCGAGACGGTCTTCCCGGCCGACCACTGCATCCACCACGAGATTGAACGCCAAGCCCAGGCCAATCCCGACCGCGTGGCGTTGGTCTTCGAGGACCAGTCGCTGACGTACGCGGAACTGGACGCGCACGCCAGCCGCCTCGCGCAGTATCTGCGTAGCCTGGGTGTCGGGGCCGATCGTTTGGTGGGCATCTGCCTCGAGCGTTCGCTGGACCTCGTCGTCGGCGTGCTGGCGACGCTGAAGGCGGGTGGCGCTTACGTGCCGCTCGACCCGGACTATCCACGAGACCGGCTAGCGCACATGCTGGAGGATTCGCAAGTCACCGCCGTGCTCACGCACGCGCACCTGGGCGAAGACCTGCCGACGCACGGCGGGCGCGTCGTCTGCCTCGATACGGACAAGCGACTCTTCGAGCATTCCGCGCCCGCGGCCTCCTCGCCCGACGTGCAGCCACACCATCTGGCATACGTGATCTACACGTCGGGTTCGACCGGCAAGCCGAAGGGCGTCATGGTCGAACATCGCCAAGCGATCAACTTCTTCGTCGGCATGGACCAACGCCTCGCCGAACGGGACGCGACCAACCGGGGCGAGCAACCGGGCACCTGGCTGGCGGTCACCAGCCTCTCGTTCGACATCTCGGTGCTGGAACTGCTCTGGACGCTGTCCCGGGGGTTTCGTGTCGTGCTCTATCGCAATCGCGACCGGGAAGCAGCCGTGCGCGGAGCGCATGCGAACGGGCAGAACGCACAGGACGCGTCGAGCGCGACGCCACGGCGATGCGTGGACCAGCCGATCGATTTCAGCCTGTTCTATTTTTCGAGCAGTGAGCAGACCGACGCGTCGAAGTACCAGTTGCTGCTGGAGGGAGCCCGGTTCGCGGACGAGCACGGTTTTACAGCCGTCTGGACGCCGGAGCGGCATTTCAGCGCCTTCGGCGGCCTGTATCCGAACCCGGCGGTGACGGGCGCGGCCGTGGCCGCGATCACGCACCGCGTGCAGGTGCGGGCGGGCAGCGTGGTCCTGCCGCTGCACCATCCGGCGCGGGTGGCCGAGGAATGGTCGGTGGTGGACAACCTGTCCGGTGGCCGCGTGGGCGTTTCATTCGCGGCAGGCTGGCAGCCGAACGATTTCCTGCTGCGCCCCGAATCGTATGCCGACGCGAAGCGGGTTCTGTTTCGCGACATCGAGACGGTGCAGCGTCTGTGGCGCGGGGAGTCGGTGGAGTTCACGAATGGGCGCGGCGAACCGGTGTCCATCACGACGCATCCGCGGCCTGTCCAGGAGACGCTGCCGGTCTGGGTCACCACGGCGGGCAACCTGGAAACCTACCAGATGGCGGGCGCAATCGGCGCGAACCTGCTGACGCACCTGCTGGGCCAGTCGCTGGAGGAACTCGCGCCCAAGATCGCCGCCTATCGCCGGGCGCGCGCCGAAAACGGTTTCGACCCCGACGCCGGCATCGTTTCGCTCATGCTGCATACCTACGTCACCGATGACGCCGACCAGGTGCGCGAGACGGTGCGTGGACCGCTGCGGCAGTATCTCAGCACGGCACTCAACCTGCTCAAACAGTACGCCTGGTCGTTCCCCGCCTTCCGGCGTCCGGCGAACGCCGAACTTGCCACGGGCGACCTCTTCGCACACCTCACCGACGAGGAACGGGACGCGCTGCTGGAGCACGCTTTCGAGCGATACTACGAAACCAGCGGCCTCTTCGGGCGTCCGGAGGACTGCGTCGCGCTGATGGATGGCCTGAAGTCGATCGGCGTCAACGATGTGGCCTGCCTGGTCGACTTCGGCGTGCCCACCGAACTGGTGCTGCGGAGCCTGCCACATCTGGATCGCCTGCGGACCCTGTGTCAGCCGACACTGGGTCAGCCAGCCCAGGTCGCAGCGGGCCGTGCCGGCGGCGACGCCGGCGCGGAGGCGGCGACGTGCAGCCCTGCGTCCCAGGACCAGTCGCTGGCGGCCCTCGTCGAGCGGTACCAGGTGACGCACCTGCAGTGCACGCCCTCGATGGCCCGCATGCTCACGCAGGACAGCGGTTCGCGCAACGCCCTGCGGCGGATCCGTTACCTGCTGATCGGCGGCGAGGCGTTCCCGCTGGCGCTGGCGCGTGAACTGGACGGCCTCGTCTCGGGCACCGTAATGAACATGTACGGCCCGACCGAAACCACCGTCTGGTCATCGACCCAGCCCGTCGTCGGCTCCCCCGACATGATTTCGATCGGACGCCCCATCGCCAACACGCAGATGTATGTGCTGGACGCGCGGCGAGAACCGGTGCCGACCGGCGAAATCGGCGAACTCTACATCGGAGGCGCAGGCGTGACACGCGGCTATCTGCGGCGTCCCGAGCTGACCGCGGAACGATTCGTGCCGAATCCGTTCCGCCGCGAACCCAATGCGCGCATGTACCGCACGGGGGACCTCGCCCGCTTCCTGCCCGACGGCTCGCTCGAGTTCCTCGGCCGCGTGGACCACCAGGTGAAGATCCGCGGCTACCGCATCGAGTTGGGTGAGATCGAAAGCCTGCTCGGCCAGCATCCGGCGATCCGCGAGAACGTCGTCGTGGCCCGCGAGGACCAACCGGGCGACCAGCGGTTGACGGCGTACTACGTCGCCCGCGAAACCGACCCCGGCTCCGAGTCGCTCAAGGAGTACCTGCGTTCGCGTCTGCCGTCATACATGGTGCCGTCGCAATGGCTGCGTCTGCCGAGCCTGCCGCAGACGCCCAACGGCAAGATCGACCGCCGCGCGCTGCCGGCTCCCGGACTGGATCACTCGACCACGGCGACCTCGTTCGTCGCGCCCGAAGGAGAACTGCAGCAGAAGCTCGCCGAACTCTGGAAGTCGGTCCTGGGCCGCGAACAGCTGGGTATCGACGACAACTTCTTCGACCTCGGCGGCCACTCGCTGCTGGTCGTCGTCCTGCATCGACAACTTCGCGAGCAGGTCGAACCGTCACTCTCGCTGACCGACCTCTATCGCTTCCCGACCATCCGGACCCTCTGCGACCACCTGGCGAACGACGAATCGGGCATGGCGTTGCAGCAGAGTGTCGATCGGGCGCAGCGACGGCGCGAAGCCTTCCAGCGGCGGCGCGGGCCTCGCGGTGCGTGAGCCTGTTGCCAGAGGCCCTGGATTCGACTTCGCCGGCCATCACCGGGCGATCTCGAACGCGTCCCGGTCTACTCGTGCCGCGCGGACTCATCCAGCCGCACGAGTTCCACATGGCGGGTCGTCGTTTCGAGGATGGCGACCGTCGGCGCGCCGTAGGACCAGCCGCTGGCTTCGCCCGGATTGATCCAGAGCCTGCCCGCTTCGTCCCGATGCACCCGCGCGCGATGCGTATGGGCGTAGACCACAATGTCGCAGCCGTCTTCGCCACCGCGAAGCAGTTCGCGCTGGTGCGTCAGCAGGAAGCGAGTCCCGTCGGCCGCCCGATGGCAGAACGGCGGGTCGCCGATCGTCCCCAGGATTTCCATCCCGCCGTGGATCCCCAGGCGATTCCCCTCGTTGTCGCCAAAACTGGCCACCAGGGGGCAGCTGAGTTTCCGCAGAGGCGGCAGCGCGAACGTCGACACGAAATCGCCGGCGAACAGCACCAGTTCGCAGCCGCGTTCATTAAAGACCGCGACCGCCCGACGAATGTGGGCCAGATGATCGTGCGTATCCGCGAAGATGCCCACTCTCACAACGGGTGGCTCCCGATAGTGGCTCTTGCCTGAAGGCGACTCTTTCCAGAAAGGGGGTTCTTCCCGCGATGCCGGGCACCCGCGCGCCCTGCACCTTCGGTCGAACCGCGTCGCGTGCGAGGCTGCAGGGTTCGCGCGTCCGACGCGAACCCGCATGAACCTCCCCGGCAGAGCCTGCAGGCAGAACCCACTGCAGGCGAGCAGGGCTAGGGGCGACAAGAGCGGCAGGCGAGCATGACCGCTGAGCCCTCGAAGCAGATCCCCCCCGCCGGGCACGGGGGGGAGACTCAGACAGTCGACCCGCCCGGGACAGCCCAAGCCGTCCCGGCGAGTCCAGCCGGCGCGACCAACCGGGTTCCGCGAACTACTCGGTCGGGACCAGGGTCTCGTCGACGATCTGCAACAGCTTCGAAATGCACAGCTTGTTCATGCTGGTCTTGCGGTCGTGGGCTTCGGCACGCAGCGACTCATGCAGGCTCTTGGGCAGGCGAACGGTGATCACACGGGTCGGCTCGCGACTGTCCTGGGGCTCGGAAGAGCGTTCCCGGAGCTTCGCGACCATCTGCTGGATCTCGGCATACTCCCGGGTCTGCTCGAACTTGGCCAGGTCGGCCAGGTTCGGGAACACTTGGCGGACGACTCCGTCCACGCCCAGCACTTCCCGGAAGAACGTCACCCAGTCCGGATCTTGGCGGAAGAGTTCAAACGCCACCCGGTACACCTTCGCCTCACGATTCTCTTGCTGCTGAACCAATTCCATTTTCGGGCTCCTTCCTTCGATCGTCCTTGTTGAGGAACTTTCACGGTCACACTCGGTCGCGGCCACCGTGGAAGCGTTATGTCGCAATCACCGCTTCCGCGTCAAGAGCAGCATCTAAATCACTTAATTGCTAGCACTTACAACGCAAGCAAAGCACTGCTTTCAAACAAGGCACGCATGCCCATTTCCATGGCACGGGGGTACCTGCCTAATTCTTAAGCAGTGGCTTTTTGACAACATGTTGTCACAGCAGACGGCGACTTGGAAAAAAATCCAAAATTCATTCCGAAGGCCTGAAATCCGCCGGAAAACCGAGATCGACCGGGCCTCCCGGGCACCCAGAACGGCCCCCGGAAACGCGTTCCTGGCGGCCTTCATGGCAGGAGCAGCCTGGGCCGCGCAACCTTCCCCGAAGTGGAACCGGAGGGTCTGCGGGCGAAGTTCCGGCCGAGCTGGCAGGAGCCGCAGCAGAGCCGCTTCGACAGCACTGCCTCTGCCCCGGAACCTCGGCCAGCCTCCACGCGCCTCGGCCTCCGGTCACTCCGGCTGGCAACGCCAGCGACCGCGAAGGCCTTAGTGGCGGGCGACCGCTGTCGCCTGGTGGTCCAGCGCCTCCTGCAGCCGCTCTTCGGGCGTCGGCGAGAAGGGCAGGCTACGGAACCAGCCCATGAGCAGCCCGCTGGCGAGGATGCTGGCGATCAGCATGGGCATGCGGTAGACGATCCGCTGCGGGTCGTCCGCCGCGGCGACGAACACCACGCCGAGTGCCGGATGGCTGGCCAGCGTCTCGGGGTTCATCCAGTACCCCGAGAGCAGTTGGATGCTGTTGTGCAGGGCGTGGAAGAGCACGCAGGGGATCAGGCTGCCGGTCTGGACGGCAATGTACCCCAGCACCATTCCCAGCACACAGGCGTTCAGCGACTGCTGCAGGATCCCATGGACAACTCCGAAGAACAGGCTGGCGATCAGGATCGCCATGCCCTTGCTTCCCAGATGCCGCAACCCCGACAGGATGAAACCGCGGAAGGCCAGCTCCTCACAGATCGCGGGCAGGATCGCCAGCACCAGCACGACCTGCCAGGTGGGCGCAGCCTGGATCGCCTTGGCCACTTCGGCCAGCGGAGCCATCATCTGGGGACTGATCGGGTAGGTCCACTGGATCAGGTCCCGCAGCGACGCGGCCGCCGGTTGAATGACGAACGCCAGCAGCACGGCGCAGGCCAGCGAACTGCCGGCCGCCGGTCGCAGCAGCAACGTCCGGGTCGGACTGGCCGTGAAGATCAAGGAGAGCAGCACGACCGGCGCGGCCACAAGCCCCAGTTGCAGCAGCACCGTCGACTGCATCAGCGTGCCCCAAGTCATCGTGGACGGCCCGAACAGCCGCGCGAAAAACTGCAGCACCAGCAGCAGTACGCCGGCCATGAAGGCCTGCGACAGCGAAGGCGTCAGCCCCCGGTCGCGGACCATCGAACGCACCCACAGCAGCGGACTGAACTGCTCACTCTCGCGAAACAGCACCGACTCGTCGTTAAACTGGTGCACGGCCCAGCGGATTGCCAGCATGCAGCAGGCTCCCGTCACCACCGCGACAGGAACGACGAACCGCAACGCCTCCAGATACTCTCCCTCCAGCAGCGCCCGCAGCACCATCATCACTCCCGTGACGGGAATCAACGCATTGCCAAGACCGATCTCGCTGCTGGGCATGATCGAAATCGTAGCCAGCGGCAGCACGACCAGCAGCAGCGGCATCAGGTAGTACTGGCCTTCCTTGCTGCTGCGTGCCATCGTCGCCAGCCCCAGGGACAGCGCGCTGAACAGGGCCGAAAGCGGCAACAGGGCCAGCACCACCCAGACCAGCATCGCAAACTGCGGCATTTCCAGCCCCAGGGCCGCGCCGCCCATGGGCAACTGCATCCGCGACATGACCGTCAGGCCCGTGCCCGCCATGCTCACTAGATTCAGCAGCGAAGTGACCAGGCTGAACAGGGCCACTGTCAACAGCTTGCCCCAGACGATCTCCTGCCGGTCGGCGGGACTGCAGAGCAGGGTTTCCAGCGTGCCGCGTTCTTTCTCCCCCGCACACAGGTCCACGGCCGGATAGAACGCGCCGGTGAGGGCCCAGATGACGAGGACGAAGGGCAGAATCTTGGACCAAAGCGCAGCCTGCCGCTGCTTGCCTTCAGCCACATCTTGGTCTTGGATCGCGAACGGGCTGGCAAGTTCCGGGGGGATATTCCGTGAAGTGAAGTTGCGCTGCACCACCTGGGCTCGCCAACGCGAAAGCACCACGGCCAGTCGCTCGAACGCGATCCTCGACCGATCCTTGCTGCTTTCAAAGACGATCCGCGGCGCTGGCAGCTTGCCGAGATCCCCCGCACCGTCCTGGAAGAAAGCCCGCAACTGCTCGCCGAATCCCGGCGGAAAATAAAGCACCGCGTCCAGGTTGTCACGCACCAGGCGTTCCTTAGCCCAGGCCACGGGGTCGCCCGTCGACTCGTCCGGCACCCGACGCACTTCCAGCAGCCGCACCCGATCGGGCGTCGAGAACCATTCACTGCGGATGCCGTTGTCATCCAGCAGCGGCACCTCGCTCGGCAACTGCTCGCCGCCCACGATCGCCACCTTGGCCGCGTTCTCCTCCATGAATTGCGAGATCTGCAGCGCGGCCATGCCGATGAGCGGATACAACAGCAGCGGCAGCACCAGCACCATGAACAGCGTGCGGCGATCGCGCAGCTGGTCCCGCAGCTCACGCATCCAGATCAGCTTGACGTTCTTCCATTTCATCCGCTCATTCCTTCGGGGCGTTTCCGCCTTACGAAGCCCTCCGTTGCGACTCGTCGCGAAGGATCAACCGATAGAACAGCTCCTCCAGGTCGTGTTCCTGGTGGCGTTCCCGGAGTTCCTCGAGGCTCCCCTCCGAAAGAATGTGCCCGCGGGACATGATCGCGATGCGGTCGCAGAGTCGTTCCGCTTCGCGCATGATATGCGTCGAAAACACGATACACTTGCCTTGGTCCCGCAACTCGGCGATCGTCCCCAGCAGCGAACGACCGGCCAGCACATCGAGGCCCAGGGTGGCTTCATCGAAGATAATCACCGGCGGGTCGTGCACCAGCGCGCGGGCGATCGACACCTTCTGCTTCATCCCCGTCGACATCTTCGAGCCCAGGACATCGCGAAAAGTGTTCATCTGCAGGCGTGCAAAAAGCCCCTCCAGCCGCTGGGACAGCGCGTCGTCCTCCAAGCCATTCAGCCGGCCGAAGTACTCGACCATCTCCACGGCCGTCATGCGGTCATAGACGGCCGTATTCATGGAGACGAAGCCGATCTGGCGGCGCACCAGCGCGGGCTGCGTGACCACACTGCATCCATTGATCGTGGCCGAGCCGCCGCTGGGCCGGAGAATCGTACTGAGGATGCGCAGAGCGGTCGTCTTGCCGGCTCCATTGGGCCCCAGCAGTCCGTAGATTTCGCCCGGATAGGCGTCGAACGTCAGACCGGCGAGCGCCACGAAACGGCCTCGTCGCAGGTCGCTGTACGTCTTCGTGATTTCACGGACGTGGATCATGCGTCTTCCAGAATGAGGACGGACCGGCAATCGTTCTAGAGCGACCAACGTTGCGGGTCACCTGTTATACCAGAGTTTAGCTCGCCCACGGAACGCTCCCCGGCTCTCACCGAGACCGGATCGCTTCCTCGCGCAACGACACCCATGCTCTGGCAACACCCAGGCGACCAAGGGCTCATGTCCCCATGCGTCCACGCAACGCATGTTGCCCAATCGCTACCGCGCAGCTCCATCGCACAACGCATCTTCCGCAAACGGCATACCCGGAGTGCTCGAACCGGACGATTCGAACACGCGCGTGTCCGCAGGAAGCGACGCCACTGACGGCGTCGTCGAAACTCCGGCATTCCATGCCCGGTGCCGTAGTCGCCATGGAGATGCGACTGGGTATCTAAGCTGAGCGTCCATCCGCCGATGTTGACAACCGACCTCGCTGTTGTTGCCCATGCTGCGGAAAGTCAACGGCGGACGAGAAATCGACTTCATCGGATCGCGGAACTTACGCCTGCCCAGCAAGAGTCGTAGGCGACACTCGCCGTTTGCCGCACTCCCCCAAGCTCACCGCGCCCAAGATGACGGACCAGCGCGCACGCGACAATCGCCCTGTTGGCCGCTCCGCGACAGCAGGCCGCACGCATCCGTTCGGCCTCACGGCGCGTGCCGACTACTTCGGCGACGGCTGTGCCCAGAAGTCGGCGGGACGGAAGTCCAGCCAGGGCTGCCAGAGCGGCGCCTCGACGGTGATCCGTTCGCGCGACTGCGGATGCAGGAAACTCAGGCATCGCGCGTGCAGGCCGATCCAGCGATCTCGGCGATCCTCCTCCTGCGGGCCGAACGCCACGGGCGAACCGTATTGCTCATCGCCCAGGATCGCATGGCCGCGTGAAGCACATTGCAACCGAATCTGGTGCATGCGCCCCGTCTCCAGCGTCACTTCCAGCCAGCAGCCAAACGCATCGCGCCGCAAGACTCGATAGTGCAGCACGGCTTCGCGTGCTTCCGGATGTTCCGAGGGCAGCAGTTCCGCCCGCGGTTCGTCGGGCACCTTCCGCATCCAGTCCCGCCACGTGCCGCTTTCGCCGTCGACCTGTCCCTGCACCAGGGCCCAGTAGGTCTTTTCGACGACGCGGTCGGCGAACTGCTTCGAGACCTTCTGTGTCGCGCGTATGTTTCGCGTGAAGACCATCGCGCCCGAGACCGGTCGATCGAGTCGGTGGGGCACTCCCAGATAGATGTCACCCGGCGCCTCCGCGCGTTCCCGTTCGAAGGCACGGATCCAGTCGGAGAAACAGGGAACTCCCGGAACGGCCTGCGTCAGCACGCCCCCGGGCTTGTTGAAGACCAGGCACGGCGCCGCATCGCGCAGCATGACCACGGTCCGATAAGCGGCCGGCGTCTCGTCCATGTTCTTCCCAGCCTCCGCCGTCGCGCCGAAAAAAAAGAAGACGAGCGCAACCGCTCGCGGCGTCGCGCTCGTCGTGCAAGAACTTTTCCTCTACCACCCGTTCGCTCAGACCTGGGCGCGACTGGGCACCACGAACGGCGCGCGGTATTCGCGCGTCAGCATCAGATCGGCATCGGGGCGACCGACAAACGTCTCGTCCTCGGCGTTCAATTCCAGCAACGGACCGATCCGGAAAGGCGCCTGCGCGAGATCCACCTGGTTTTCTTTCAGGTGTTGCACGGTCCGCTCCAGCGTCGCGCGGGTGTCGTCCTTGGTCGGCAGGCTCTGCAACCGCTCGGCCAGGCTTTCCACCGAATCAACCGTTTCGCCCAGCCGATAGGAGATGTTGCCCAGGTGGCACAGGGCGCTGGAGAGATGCCCTTCGAGGATATCCGCATTCAGGTCTTCGTGGCGACGGCTGCGCACGGCGTCGACGAAGTTGGCGAAATGATCACCCCCGCCAGTGAACTCACGCGTCTTGTTGCCATCCTTATCGAAGGCTGCGCCGCCCGAGTAACTGGGAACGACCACGAAGCCTTCCGTGCCCTCGAAGATCACGCCCACGCTGGCTCCACGAAGATCGGGCGTCGGCAGGCCACGCACTTCAAAGACCAGCGACTTGTCCCCGTAGTTGTGTACGACAACCTGCGTGTTCGCCACATCGCCCGCGTCGACATAGCCGAAGCGACCGCCGTAGCTCATCACGTTGTTCGACAGGCGATCCACGTTCAATCCCCAGCGCGCGAGGTCCATCTGGTGAATGCCCTGGTTGCCGAGATCCCCGTTGCCGTAGGCGAACTGCCAGTGCCAGTCGTAGTGGAAACGCGGCCGCGTCACGGGCGCTTCAGGAGCCGGACCGAGCCAGAGGTTGTAGTCCACGGTGGCGGGGGGATCGTAAGTTCCCGCCGGACCGATCGAAGGACGCTGCTTGTAGCACAAGCCGCGCGCCACGTTCACCGTGCCGATTCCGCCCGAATGCACGAACGCCATCGCATCCCGCATGCCCGGATTCGAACGCGACTGCGTGCCCGTCTGGCAGATACGCCCGAACTTGCGCGCGACATCGACGCACACGCGGCCTTCCAGCACGTTGTGGCTCACCGGCTTCTCGACGTACACATCCTTGCCCGCCTGCATCGCCCAGATCGCGCCCAGCGAATGCCAGTGATTGGGCGTGGCGATCGTGACGATGTCGACCGTCGGATCCTCCAGCACCTTGCGGATATCCTTGGCGAAAGCCACCGACGTGCCCTGCCGCTCGCCCACCTTCTCGGCCTTGCGCTGCCCGACCCCTTCGTCCGCATCGCAGATGTAAGTCACTACCGTGTCGTTGCGGGACGAAAACGCGTCGAGATGCGACTGGCCGCGGCCGTTCACTCCCACCACGGCGACACTCAGCTTTTCCGCCGGACTCTTGCTGCCCGTTTCCTGGGCCATTAGCGTGCGGGGCGCGTTCATCACCGCCGCGGCGGCCGCGGCAAACATCGAATCTTCAAGGAATTGGCGTCGGCTGCGTCGACTCATGGCCTGCTCCTGAATGGGCAAGGGTGGGATCGGCATGAAGCCCCGGGACCGGGACCTCGGAAGGCCCGCATGGTAACAGATTCGCCCGAAAAAGACACGCTTTCTCCGGATGGGCTCCCCGGAGCCCAAACCCAGGGATGGGGCGCATCCAGGAAACCGGCGCCCATTTGGCCACGGCTACCCCCAGCGGGCGAGAAGGTGACGAAGCAGCGCGGGGCAGCAGAAGTCCAGCAGAATGAGCGCACGCCCCGAGAAAGTCAGCATCAATTCCTGGCTGTTACGCCGCCGAGCCGCTCGCAGTAGTCGCCGCGCAACCGTCTCAGGCGGAGTGCTCCAGGGATTCTTCGCGACCGGGCCATGCTGGTCGAGAAGACGATCGAAGAACTCGCTACGCGTCGTATTCGGCCCGACCAGCAGCACCTGGATCCCCTCCGGCCGCAGTTCGGCCTGCAGCGCATGGTTCCAACCCCGCAGCGCGAACTTGCTCGCGCAGTATTCGCTCTTCTTCGGCATCGCGACGCGGCTGAGAATCGAGCCCACGTTCACGACTAGCGGTCGGTCGCCGCGACGAAGCCACGGCAACATCGCGCGGGTCAACTCAGCGGGCGCGAAGAAGTTGACCTCCATCACCTGCCGCAAACGCTGCTCGGTCGCCTCAGCGAACGGACCGACCGCGCCCACGCCGGCGTTGTTGATCAGTACGTCCAAGCCGCCCCAGGTTGACGCGACTCGTTCCACCAGACGCTGTCGAGTGGCCGCATCCGCCACATCGCCGACAACATAGTCGGCCTCCGCGCCCAGCCCACGCAATTCGTCGACCAGTTCGCGAAGCAGCGATTCACGACGAGCCGTGAGAAGGACCCGAGCTCGCTGGCGCGCCAGCTCCCGAGCCACCGCGCGACCGATGCCGCTGGAAGCTCCCGTGACCAGCACGCGACGCCCCGGGAAGTCGCGATACGCCATCCTGCTCCGCCCCTTCCTTCAGGCATCTCTCGTCGCGCCGCCGTGCCGGCGCCCCAACATCGGCGACGCCTGACCGGCAACCCAACGTCGGTCGATCAAGCCACATCCTCGTGGCGCTGCGCGGATTCCGGGCCTGTCTCCCCGTGTGGCGCATCCCCGTGTGCCGCGTCCCCGAGCGCCGCGTCACCCATGGACGCATCGGGCTGTCCGTTCGGATGTTGGCGAAGCCACGCTTCGCGCGACGTCTCCCGGACCAGCACCTGCCCCGTCGCTCGATCTCGAACCACCACCTCATCGCCCAGGATGCGCCCCAGCACGGACTGCGGCAGGCGGCAGTGGATGTGTACGCGGTCCTCCTCGAACGATTGCGACAGCACCTCGCCATGCGCCGAAAGATAGGCCATCAGCTTTCCATTTGCGACATCGGCATCCACATCCAGTTCGCGGAAGGAACGGCTGAGCGCCTCGCTGACCGCCGCGGCCAGGCGATCCATGCCCTCGCCCGTCGAAGCACTCACGGCAATCGCATGCGGATACCGCCGCAGAATCGATTCCAGCGGCCCTCGGTCGGGCAGCGCATCGATCTTGTTCATCACCAGCAGCGTGTCCTTCGTCTCGATATCCAGCTCCTCCAGCACATGGAAGACGGCGGAGATCTGGTCGAGCACGGCGGGATTCGAGGCGTCACACACATGCAGCAGCAGGTGCGCCTGGCGGGCTTCTTCGAGCGTCGCCTTGAAGCTGGCGATGAGTCGGTGCGGCAGGTCGCGGATAAAACCGACCGTGTCACTCAACAGCACCGGTCCCCAGTTGGGCAACTGCCAGCGCCGCGTGCACGTGTCGAGCGTGGCGAACAACTGGTCGGCCGACTTCACGCCCGCCGCCGTCAGCCGATTCATCAGCGTACTCTTGCCCGCATTCGTGTAGCCCACGAGCGAAACGGTCATGTGGTCCCGGCGCGCGGCCACCTGACGCTCCTTGCGGCGTTCAATCTTCTGCAGCTCCGTCCGCAACTCGTAGATGCGTTTCTCGACGAGCCGGCGGTCCTCTTCCAGCTGCTTTTCACCGGGGCCGCGCATGCCCACGCCCATCTTCAGACGTGAGAGGTGCGTCCACATCCGCTTCAGACGCGGCAGCGAATATTCCAACTGCGTCAGCTCCACGGCCAGACGAGCCTCGTAAGTGCGGGCATGCGAGGCGAAGATGTCCAGGATCAGCTCCGTGCGGTCGATCACCTTGACTTCCGTCGCCTGCTCCAGCGAGCGCGTCTGGGCGGGTGACAGATCGTTGTCAAAGATTACGACATCCGCCTCGGTCGCCTTGACCAGCTCGGTCAACTCCTCGACCTTGCCGGACCCCAGGTAGTACCGCGGGTTCGGCTGCTCGCGGTTCTGCGTCAGCGTCCCCACGGTGCGGCAACCGGCCGTCTCGGCCAGACCTTGCAACTCCTCCAGTTCGTCCGCATGATGCCCCTCGGGCAACCACACGCCCACCAGAACGGCCGCTTCACTGACAAGGCTTCTTGAACGTTCGCGATCTTTGGCTGCCAAACCGGTCCTCCAGCCTTCCTCTACGGAACTCGCGGTCGATGCCCTTCATCCACCCGCGTCCGTATTGTAGGCGTGTCCAGCCAGCCCATGCAATCAGCGTCGTGCCTT
>JBIIEC010000414.1:0-5257 GCA_044238045.1 Pirellulaceae bacterium
CGGCGTGGCACGACCCGATCAACACCTCTGCTACCCGCCCTTAACCTGGCAGACCTACGACATCGACTTCCGAGCCGCTCGCTTCGAAACCGACGGCCGGATGCGGGAGCCGGCTCAGATCTCGGTGCGCCACAACGGAGCGCTGATCCACGATCGCCGCCCGCTCACACGAAACACGCCGGGCAACCCCTTGGCATTCGGTTCCGAACCGGGCTACGTCTCCCTGCAGGAACATGGCAATCCGGTTCGCTTTCGTAACGTCTGGGTATTGGAGCATCCGTAGCGGGTGGCGAAGCGGAGCCAAGGCAGGCGGCGCGGCTACTCGTCCCAGACGCGTTGTCAAAAAGGCGAGACATCCGATAGGAACTCCCTTCCAGAAACACCCCTTATGGGGTAACATCAGTGTCCCACCCGGGGGCATTTCGATTCGCGATCCTTGCCTGCCCCCGAAAACCAGCCAACCTCGCCGACTAGGAGCCCCTCATGGCCACACCCTCGCGCCGCGACTTCCTGCAACGTACGGTCGCCGCCACCGCTTCCACCTGGGTGATGACGGGAGTGCACAGCGCGGTGGCTGCTGTGCCAGAGCGACTGCGACTGGGACTGATCGGCTGTGGCGGCATCATGTCGCATCATGCGCAGACGCTGGCCGCTCTGAAAGAATCCGTCGACGTGGCGTGGCTCTGCGATGTCGACCCGAGCCACCTCCAGAACCTTGGTAAGGTGCTGGAGGGCCGCCAGTCAGCTGCGCCACGGACCACCGCGCGTTTCGAAGAAGTGCTGGCCGATGCGGACGTGCAGGCCTGCATCGTCGGAACGCCCCACCACTGGCATGTGCCGATCGCCCTGCGAGCGATGCAGGCGGGCAAGGATGTGTACGTCGAGAAGCCGATGTCGCACGTCTACAACGAGGGGCCGCTGATGATCGCGGCATCGCAGAAGTATGGACGCATCGTGCAGCAAGGCAGCCAGATGCGCAACAGCCCGGTGACGCGGAAGGCCGAAGAGCTGCTGAAGTCGGGCATCCTCGGGGAGATCAAAGTCGCCAAGGCCTGGACGGCGGAGGGGCGGGACGAGTTCAAGGCGACACCCGACGGACCGGTTCCGCCGGGAGTTGACTACGACCGCTGGCTGGGACCGGCTCCCCTGCATCCCTTCAACCCACGCCGCTTTCATGCCACCTGGCGGATGTTCCGCGACTATGGCAACGGCGAGATTGGCGACGATGGCATCCACGACATCGACATGGCGGCCTGGGGATTGGGCGTGACGACGGTTCCCAAATACATCACCGCCCGTGGCGGGCGCATGATGAAGTATGAGAATGCCAGCGAGTATCCCGACAACATGACGGTGACCTACGAGTATCCTGACGGTCGGCTGCTGATCTACGAAAACTATCCGTTCACCGGCTACGGCATACATGGCTTCGACAACGGCAACGTCTTCTACGGCACGGAAGGCTACATGATCTTCTCGCGACGCGGAGCGTTCAGCACCTTCCTCGGTAACAAGAGCAAACCGGGACCGACGGAAGGCAAGGAACTGCGTGGCGCGGGCGGTTACGCGGAGCACATGACGGAGTTCCTCGACGCGGTCCGCAATCGGTCGACGACCAAGTCGAACGCCGTGACGGCGCACAACAGCTGCGCGCTGGTGCACCTGGGCGAGATCGCGTTCCGGACGCGAGGCCATCTGGAGTTCGACGGCGAGAAACAGGCTTTTGTGGACTGCCCCGAGGCGGACGCGTTGCTGACGAAGGACTATCGCGACCCCTGGAAGATGCCCGTCGTCTGACCGGCACGGCCGGGCGGAGGGGACCCTAGGCGCGGATGGCAGCAGTCGGAGCGGCGGTCGGGGACCGCAAGGAACAGGGGCGAATGCAATCGGTCGGCATCGGGATCATCGGCAGCGGCTTCATGGGGCTGACCTACAGTGAAGCCGTGGCGCACCACGCCGAAGGTTGCCATCTGGTAGCCATCGCTGGGGGACGTCGAGCGGCCGACTTGGCCCGCGACTACCATCTCGCCGCTGCGGAAAGCGTCGAGGCGTTGTTGGCGCGTGACGACGTGCACGCGGTGGTTCTCGCCACGCCCGACCAGAATCGCCTGGAACTGACGCGACTGGCTGCCGCGGCCGGCAAGCACGTCCTGGCCGAGAAGCCGATGGCTCCCACGGTCGCCGAATGCGATGCGATGATCGCCGCCTGCGAGGTCGCCCAGGTGCGACTTGCCGTGGTCAAGACGGAGCGTTATCGCAAGATCACGCAGCAGGCCAAGGAACTCGTCGACTCCGGCCGACTGGGTCCGCTTCGCATGCTGCGCACCGTCTCCGTTTTCCCCGCGACCTTGACGCGGCAACTGTTCGAGGAGCGTCCCTGGATGTCGCACGCCAGCGGCGGCGGGCTCTTCCTGGGCATGGCCTCGCACAACACCGACTTCCTTCGCTGGATCACCGGCCGTGAAGCGATCCGAGTGTTCGCACAGGCCACGACCTACAGCGACATTCCCGGAGCGGCGCTATCGGTGATGGCGCAGATCCAGTTCGAAGACAACATCATGGCACACCTGTGGGTATCGAGCGAACTGCCCGATCCGAGCATGCCCAGCAGCGAAGTGCGATTCCAGGTCATTGGCCGCGATGCCATGTTGGACCTGGAGAACTTCGAGTACCTGGACGTCACGCAGGGCGGGAAGTGGGAGCGGATTTACACGCCGGAACGCTTCGACTACCTTAAGGAACCCAAGTCGCCAATCCGCCTGCATCCGCACCGCGGAGTGATCCAGGACTTCGTCGACAGCATCCGCTACGAACGTCCTCCGCGCGTCGGAGGGCGGGAAGGCCGCGCCGCGGTGGAACTGTGCGAGGCCTGCCTGGTCTCCGCCCGCACGGGGCAAGCCGTCGACCTTCCCTTGAGCCGTGCGACGGCGACTTAACCCACCCGCCTCTTCCTGCACCTGCCCCTGTCGCCGCGGAGCCTCCTGGCCATGCAGTCGCTTGACTACCTTGTGATTGGCCTGTACTTCGTGGCCATGCTGCTGGTCGGCGGTTACTATGGACGCCGCGTCAAGAACGTCGACGACTACCTGCTCGGCGGGCGGCGGATGAGTCCCTTCATGATCGGCCTGTCGCTCTTCGCGACCCTCACCAGTACGCTGTCGTACCTGGCTTTGCCCGGGGAAGTCATCAAGAACGGGCCGATGATGATGGCCCAGTACCTTGGCTTCATCCCCGCGATGGCCTTGGTCGGCTGGTGGTTGATTCCCGCCATCATGCGACAGGAAAACGTCACCAGCGGTTACGAACTGCTGGAACGGCGACTCGGCCTCACGGGTCGACTGCTGGGCGCCGCCATGTTCGTGCTGCTCCGCACCATCTGGATGGCCTCCATCCTCTATGCGACCTCCGACAAGGTCATCGTGCCGCTTTTCCACCTGGACCGATCCTGGACTCCCTACCTCTGCGTCGCGCTCGGCGTGCTGACCATCATCTATACGTCGGAAGGCGGCATTCGCGCGGTCGTCGCCACCGATGCGGCCCAGTCGCTGATCATGTTCGCGGGCGCGGTGATCACCATCGCCGTCGTCAGCCTTTCGCGACCTGGCGAAGGGCTTGGCTGGTGGTGGCCGCAGAACTGGCAGGCGCAGTGGCAGGAGCCGGTCTTCTGGTTCCGTCCCGACGTACGCGTCACCTTCTGCGGCGCTTGCCTGAACATGTTCGTCTGGATGACCTGCACGGCGGGTTCCGACCAGATGGCCATCCAGCGTTACCTGGCCACCCGCGACGTGGCCGCCGCCCGGCGATCCTTCGGGATCCACCTGGTGGTCGAAGTACTGATGTCGCTGCTGCTGGGCCTCGTGGGACTCGCCGTCCTCGCCTACTTTACGAATCGCCCCGAGCAGTTCGGACCCAACGTATCGCTCGTCGAACAGGCCGACGAGCTATTTCCCCGCTTCGTTGTCGTGGGCCTGCCGGCGGGGCTGACCGGCCTGGTCATCGCGGCCATCCTGTCGGCCGCCATGTCCAGCCTTTCGTCCGGCATGAATTCGGCCAGCGCCGTCATCGTCCGCGACTTCCTGGGGCGTTCCCGGACCCAGCCGATCGACATGCGGGAACAGGTCCGCTCGGCCAAGCTCGTCGCCGCCGTGGTGGGTTTCGTCGCGGTCGGCCTGAGCATGCTGATACCTGGCCTTGCCGACAACCTGCTGGAGCTCTGCGTCCGCGTTGTCAACCTGCTGACCTCGCCGCTGTTCGTGCTCTTCTTCCTGGCGCTCTTTGTCCCCTGGGCAACGCCGGCGGGCGGCGTCCTGGGCGTCATCGCCAGTACCCTGGTGGCCATCGCCATCGCATTCTACAAGGTGTTCGGTCTCGAGTTCCTCTGGACCGCTCCGTGCGCCTTGCTGGCGGGAGTCCTCGTCGGATGCCTCGCCAGCTGGCTCACTCCCCATCAACGCCGCGACCGGATCGCGGCGCGTCCCTAGTCTTGCTGCAAGGATCACACCCCGTGCGTACCAGCATCGTAAAAAAGAAGCTCCGCCGCGACGAAGCGGCCCTCGTCGTCTGCCTCCACTATACGGATGCTTCCATCCACGAGATGACCAGCCTCATGGGCTTCGACTGCATCTGGCTGGACCTCGAGCACCATGGCTACAGCGTGGAGACGGCGACGCAGATGATGCGTGCCGCGCGCGTCGGCAGTTCCGACATCCTGGCCCGCCCGGCCAAAGGCGAGTTCATGCGGATGAGCCGGCTGCTGGAGATGGGAGCCACGGGCATCCTGTATCCCCGCTGTGACAACGCCGAGGAGGCGGCCGAAGTCGTGCGCTGGGCGAAGTTCGCGCCGCAGGGACAGCGCGGCGCCGACGGCGCGAACGCGGACATGCCTTACCTGATGATGCCGATCGGCGAGTACGTCCGGAAGGCGAACGAGGAGACGTTCGTCGCCATCCAGGTCGAAGACGCCGATGGGGTCGCGCGGGCCGACGAGATCGCCGCCGTGGACGGGGTCGACATCCTGTTCTTTGGGCCGGGCGACTTTTCGATCCTCAGCGGTTTTCCCGGACAGATGGACCACCCGGAGATCCAGCGTGCGATGGAGCATGTGGCAGCGGCTGCCCGTCGCCACGGGAAACACTGGGGAATGCCCTGCTTCTCCCCCGACCACGGCCGTAAACTGCTCGACATGGGCGCGCGATTCCTCGCCCACGGCGCGGACATCGTGCTGCTGAAGAGGGCCCTGGAGAACATCCAGGCCCAG
>JBIIEC010000415.1:0-5256 GCA_044238045.1 Pirellulaceae bacterium
GTTCTGGTCGCTCGCCACGTTCCGGTCGCTCGCCGCGTTCCGGTCGCTCGCCACGTTCCGGTCGCTCGCCACGTTCCGGTCGCTCGCCACGTTCTGAACGTTCGCCGCGACCAGACCGCTCACGCCGCCCGCCGCGAGGTCCCCGATCCGGGCTCTCCTTGCGTTCGTCCGCGTCCGAAAACGAAAACTCGTCGCCGCCACTGCGTTCCAACTCCACGAAGTCGCTTCGCTCGCCACCGAACGAATCACTCCGCTCTGCATCGGGCGATTCGCTTCGCTCGGGGCGGCTGCCGCGATCACGGCGGCGCTCGTGACGCTCCCCGCGACCACGTCGTTCCCGGGACTCGCCTCGTTCCTCGCGTTCGGGTCGTGCACTCTGCTCGCCGGCCTCCGACCGCTCGCCACCCGCTTCCTTGCGGCTGTCACTGCGACCTTCACTCGGTGGCTCACGGCGTCCCTCTTCACGGCGGTCTCCCCGACCACCTGACTCGCGTCCGCCCTGATCGCGCGACCGCTCGCGGCCGCCGCGTGGGGCGGGCCAGTCGATGGTCAGTTCGGCGGCCGGAGTTGCCGGGGGTGCAGCCGACGCGGGAGCAGCGGGTGCGGGTGCGGGAGTAGCGGCCACCGCGGCGGGGCTTGACGCTGTCGGTGGAGCGGCTGGCGGCTTCGGTTCTTCGGCGGCCGCCAAGCCCAGGGAGCGAGCGAGATCGCCCCAGTGAGAACGCACTTTGGGTTTTGCTGCGGCTGGCTTCGGGGAAGCCTCCGCGTCTGCCTCCGTCACCGGTTCGGCGGCTGGCGGAGCGCCTGCAGGTTCCGCAGGCGGCGCGGCATGACTGGTAACAGGAACAGCAACCGGTTCGGATGTCGGTGGTGCTGCGGGAGTGGGGGAGGCAGCGGGTGCAGCCGTTTTAGGCTCTTCCTTGGGTTTCGCGCCGAGCAGATTAACCAGGAAGTTCCAGTGGCTTGAAGGATCAGACGAGCTCATCAATTCCATTCCGTAGTGTTCGGGGTGCCAGACCAACCGCAGGTGGCAGGCGTTGAGCAGCGCGGGAGCATGCGCCGGAACTTTGCCGGCGCGGTATCCACATCGCGCGACAGAACCGGCCCCTCCAGGGCCCTTGTCAACTTGCGGCTTACAACTTGCGGGCGAGCGTCAATCGCCCAAACGACAAAAGGCCGCGGCTTCGCTGACCGCAGTCCGCTTCTTCTCGGAGTTCGTCCCTCTCCGGAATTCGGCCCGGGAAACATCGCCCCTGGTTTCGGACGCCCGCCCGGCAGATGCCACCCGGGGCGGATCACTGGGGCCACGCGAAAGTAACGACAGGGGCCTCCGCCGAGCCGTAAGTATAACCGGATCCCCGAGGGGGTGGAAGCGGAAACCGGGCATCCGGCTCGCGCGGCCCCTGCATTCCACGGCGTGCGGTCGCCCCGGGGTCCCTTCCTCCCAAGCCAACCAGTACGGCCGTCGTGCCGCCGCTTGGCAGCTCCGCTGCCGCGAATCGACTGCCGGAACCGGCCCACGGATCGGTGAAAACGGGAGGACCTGGAAGGTTGGCAGGGATCTTTCCGCCTGGGCGGACTGTACCTCGCGTCGCGAAACTTCTGGTATTTCGGGAAGGAATGGATCGATGACGTGTACCACATGGGAGGATCGCATCGAAAGCTTCGGGCTGGTTCGCCACGGCGAGAACGCCGTACGTCGTAACCGCCGGGAGCCGACCTGAACGCCTCCGGCCGCACCCAGAAAGTGGCCGGGCCGGCGTACTCGGATGCGGCCCATCGGCCCGTTGGCCCAGCGGATTACCGAGCGGGGAATGAGACACATTCGGTTCCCGAGGGAACCCAGGATTCCAAGATAGGAGACGTGAGCGATGAAGTCTCGCTGGTTGATGATTGCCCTGTTTGCAGTCGTGCTGCAGGCGTTGCCCGTGGCTGGCCAGGTGTTGCCGCTGCATCGAGCGGCCGCGCCGGGCGGGGTCGTGCCCGCCTCCTGCAATTCATGTCTCTCCGGCCATGGTGGGGCCGTGATGGCCGATTCGGGTACGGTCTGGGGCACCTCGTGCGACCCCTGCCTCGCCCGGCCTCGCCTGTTCGCTCCCTGCCCCAATCCCTGCCAGCGCACGCTGCTGGGCGATGTGGTGTTCGGGATCCGCGATGCGGTCGACTGCGGCCTCAATCGAGTCGGCTGCTGTCTCCTTGGCGGTTGCGGCATGCCCTGCCTGGGCGAAGCCTACGGCGGCTGTGCTCCCTGCGGCTCGATGGGCGGTGAGCAGGTCATGACGGGCGAAACCTACGAGTCGGTGGGCCAGCCCCAACCGGCCGCTCCTTCCGTCATGCCCCAGCCGGTCCCGCAGGCCATTCAGGCGGTGCCGACCAGCCCCACCACGACTCCCGCCCAACCGCAGGCCAATCCGTTCGCGGACGAGCCCGTCCAGGGTTCGGGCGCCAAACCCGTTCCCCAGACGGCACCCGCTCGTTCGGCCAAGGCTCCGGTCCGGCCGACCGGTCCCCAGTCGGTCCGTGGTCGCGTCCAGCGGACTTCGTTCGAAGAGCCCGTGGAGTTGCTGACTGCGGCCGCTCCGTCGACGAAGGCTCCGGCCGCCGCCAAACGAGCCCCTGTCCCGCGACGCTCGGCCAGCCTGCGGGAGGCGAGCGGCAAGGAGCTGCAGCTGACCCCGGTGCAGGGTGAAGCCGCTCCCGCCATCCGCTTCCGCAGTGAGTGATCCGGCGAACTCCCTGCCACGCACCGCTGCAGTTCTCGCGGCGGTGCGCGATGATGAGGGCAGGTATCGAGCTGCCCGGGGAAACTCACGCCGCAGCTTCGGCCTGTACCCGTAAACCGATTCACCCCGTCCCGGACGGGGTGTTTTCGTTGGCAGAGAGGCGTTCGGGGCGAGGCCCAGCAGGCCCGCTTCTTGCCGCCCAGCCCCTAGCCGCCCAGCACTCGGTCGAACGCCTGGTGCAGGTCGTCCCGCAGGTCTTCGACATCTTCCAGGCCCACCGACAGGCGGATCAGTCCATCCACGATGCCGTGGGCCTGCCGCGCCGCCGCATCGTAACTGGCGTGCGACATCGACGCCGGCTGCTCGATCAGCGATTCGACCGCGCCCAGGCTTACGGCCAGTTGGAAGAGATGTGTCGCTTCGCAGATCCGCTTCGCTTGGTGATAGTCCCCTCGCACCTCAAAGCTCAGCATGCCGCCGAAGCCGCCCGTCATCTGGCTGGCCGCCAGCGCGTGCCCGGGATGCCCCGGCAAGCCGGGATAGAGCACTCGCGCCACACGCGGGTCGCCCGCCAGGAACTCCGCCAGATACTGGGCCGACCGGCAGTGTTCGCGCACTCGCAGTTCCAGCGTCTTCAGGCCGCGGGACATCAGGTAGCAGTCCCAGGGCCCCAGAACGTTGCCAGTGGCGTTTTGCACGTAGTAGAGACGGTCGTGCAGGGCCTTGTCCCGCGTCACCAGGGCGCCACCAATCAGGTCGCTGTGGCCCCCCAGGTATTTCGTGGCCGAGTGCATGACGATGTCCGCGCCCAGTTCCAGGGGACGTGTGAGGACGGGAGTGGCGAAGGTGTTGTCGACCGCCAGCAGCACGCCATGTCGATGGGCCACCCGCGCGCAGCCCGCGATGTCCGTGATGCTCATCAGCGGATTGCCCGGGCTTTCAATCCAGAGCACCTTGGTGCGTGGTGAGATCGCGCGGTCGAGGGCTTCCAGATCGGTCGTGGGCACCAGCCGCACCTGGATCCCCGAACGGTTGATGATCTTGTGCAGCAGGCGATAGGTGCCGCCGTAGATATCGGTCCCCGCCAAGATCTCGTCACCCGCTTCCAGCAGCATCGTGACCGTGTGCGTGGCCGCCATTCCCGAAGCGAACGCCAACGCGTGCTCGCCCGACTCCAGCGATGCCAGTGTACGCTCCAGGTTGCTCCGGGTCGGGTTGCCGCTGCGCCCGTAGTCGAACTTGCCCCACTCGCCCGCTCCCGGCTGCACATAGGTCGACGCCAGATGCACGGGCGGCACGATGGCGCCCGTCTGCGGATCCCTCTCGTTACCAACGTGAATGGCTCGCGTGCGGAATTTCATGGGGACTCCTGGGATGAACGAGGGAAGACGCGATTCACGCGTGCGAACCCCCCGACGCCGCGAAAGACCGGACCGGCGCGTCGGGCACAACTGACGGATCGACCCGGCCGGCGCCCAGCGGCTCTGGGATCAGCGAGACGGGGGATCAGCGAGACGGGGGATCAGCGAGACGGGGGATCAGCGCGACGGGGGATCAGCGAGCGAGTGCCTGGTCCAGGTCGGCGATCAGGTCTTCGGTGTTTTCGATGCCGCAGGACAGGCGGATCATGTTGTCATAGATCCGCCACTTGGCCCGGTCTTCAGGCGAAGCCTGGAAGTAGCTCATGATCAGCGGCTGCTCGATCAGCGACTCGACGCCGCCCAGGCTGGGAGCGATCCGGGGAATCAGGGTCGCATCCACGATATCGGCCGTCCGCCGCCAGTCGGCGTCCTTGACCATGAACGTGATCAGGCTGCCGAAACCGCGCATCGTCCGTCGAGCCACTTCATGGTATGGATGTGACTTCAATCCCGGATAGAGCACGCGTTCCACGCGCGGGTGCGACTCCAGGAACTCTGCCACGGCCTGCCCGTTTTCGTTGTGCCGCTGCATTCGCAGGCCGAACGTCTTCAGGCCGCGCTCCAGCAGATAGATGTTGTGCGGCGAGTTGATGCCGCCCATGATGCCCCGCAGCTTGCGGACCGCTTCCAGCTTTTCACGCCGTCCCACGATCACGCCGGCCAGCAGGTCGTTGTGCCCGCCCAGGTACTTCGTCGCCGAATGCAGCACGAAGTCGACGCCGTAGTCCATCGGGCGGACGTTGAAGGGAGTTGCCAGGGTGGCGTCAATCAGCGTATCCACCTGGTGCTTGCGACCCAACTCCGCGAAACGCTCCAGGTCCACCACCGAAAGGTGTGGGTTCGTCGGCGACTCGCTGATCAGCAGCTTGGTCCGCCGAGTGATCGCCGCTTCCATCGCGTCGTAGTTGCACGCCTCCACCTGGTGCGTCACCACGCCGAATCGCGACATGTGCTTCGTGCAAAACTCGCGGCTGCGATGGTAGCACTCGTTGAAGAAGATCACCTCGTCGCCGGCACTCAACTGGGCCATCAGCACGCCGACAATCGCCGACATGCCGCTGGAGAAAAGCACGGCTTCCTCGCCACCATCCAAGGCCGCCAGCTTGCGTTCC